>CAMFEL010000077.1 GCA_945949385.1 uncultured Clostridia bacterium
TTCGGCAAATATCCTTTAGCGTGGCGAAAAAGGGACATCATTGAGCGTAATATAAGATTGTTTGAATCTGCAAAGAAGGACGGAAAATGCGGTGACTGAGCTTATCTTCGGCAGAGACGGTTCAGAAAAAACCAAGTATCTGCTTGAAAAAATAAAAGAATCCCTTGCGCGGGGAAGACGGACGGTAATAATCGTGCCGGAACAGCAGGCGCTTTTCTGGGACGATCTGACGGCGAGAAATATCCCTCCCGTTTATGCTCTGAATACAGAGGTCGTAAGCTTTACACGTCTTGCGGACAGCGTTTTCAGACGCACGGGAGGCGCGGCAAAAAACTACATAGGAAGCGCGGAAAAAACTCTTGTTATGTGGAACGCCTTGCGAAGCGTTTCGGACAAGCTGTCGGTATACGGGAATATCGACAGAGAGGACAGACATGTCCCCGTTCTGTGCAGCGCAATAAGCGAGCTGAAGCTGTATTCCCTCACTCCCGCCGACCTGATCCGGGCAGCGGAAAAGCTTCCGGACGAGCGGCAAATGCTGAAAAACCGCCTTTTGGATCTGTCACTCATATACGCGGCATACGACGAAATGCTGCATATTTCCTACGACGACCCGGAGGAGTGCGCCGACGCCCTGTGCAAAAAGCTGGACGGCGGCACGGATTATTTTGACGCAACGGATGTATTTCTCGATTCCTTTCACACTCTGACCCCTGCGGAAATGAGAATAATGCGCCGCGTGCTTGCGCTGAGCGACAGCGTATATATAACGATTTCCATGGACGACCGCGACAGAGACCTGCCGTATTTTGACTGCGTATGGGATTATGTCAAGGAGCTTGTGCGGCTTTCCGCCGCCTGCGGCAGCGAGGTTGTGCGGCACCGCTGCGCGGAAAGCAAAAACGCTTCTCTCAGCTATATATCTCAAAAGCTGTGGGACTATTCCGCCGCCCCTTCACAGGAGCCGACGGAGAATGTCTGTATTTTCGGCTGCGCAGACCGCCACGACGAGGCTGTTTTGTGCGCCGCAAGAATAAAAGAGCTTACGGCGGCGGGGGCATCCTACTCGGACATTGCCGTGGTAGCCTCCGATTTCTCCGTGGTTTCGGGAATATGCGACAAAACTCTGGAGGACTTCGGAATACCCGTTTATGTTTCGGGCAGAAACGCCGCCTCCTCCTTTCCCGCGGTAAAGCTTTTGCTGAGCGCCTGCGCCGTTGCGGCAGGCGGATGGAAGCGGGAGGACGTGACCGCCTGCGCCGCCACCGGTCTTTGCGAGCTTTCGGCAGATCAGTACGATGCCCTTGAAAGATATACGGAAATATGGAATATACGGGGAAAGGCCGCTTTTTGCTCCGACAGCGGCTGGAGCATGAACCCCGACGGTTATACCGCAAAGCGCTCGCGCCGAGGCAAAGAAATGCTGCGTCTTGCCAACGAAGCGAGAAGCATTATTGCGCCGCCTCTTGAGGCGTTTTGCGATGCTTTCGGAGCAGGCGCCGCTGAACTGTGCGCCGCCGCATATAAGCTACTGTGCGACTTCAATGTATACGAAAGCCTGAAAAACGAGACCGCAAAGCTTGAGGCCGCGGGAGACTTTGACAGAGCGCAGAAAACCTCTCAGGTGTGGGGCGCGGTGTGTAATATGCTTGATACCGTGGCTGAAATAATCCCCGACGCCGTTTTGGACGCGCCCCGTTTTGCCGCCGTTCTGCGCCGTCTGGCGCAGTCCACCACCGTCGGCACCATTCCCGACGGCGTTGACCGCGTTACCGTGGGCAGTGCCGCAAGCGTAAAGCTTACTGGAGTACGTCACCTTATCGTACTGGGAGCCGCGGCAGGTGAATTTCCCGCTTCCCCCTCGGAGAACGGCTTTTTCAGCGATGCCGACCGCGCCGCTTTGAAGATATGCGGACTGGAGCTTGCCTCAGGCAGCCGGGAGAGAATGAGCGAAAATATGTTCCGCTTCTGGCACACCGTATCTTCACCGTGCGATAGCCTTACTCTGCTTGTGCCGGCGGGAGAAGACGGCGAAGTGCGGTATTCGGTCGGCACCATACGATGCGCAAATCTTATTCCCGGTGCGAGAATTGCCGACTTTTCCTCAGAAGAGGGAGTAGAGTCTCTGCGGCGCATTTGCGCAAAGACCGGAAGCATCGTACCCGAAGCTGCGCCTCTTTGCGCGGACTTTGACCGCATACCGAAAGAATACGCCGAAGGGCTGTTTTCGGGCGAGCTTTATATGACGCAGTCAAGGATTGAGTGCTTCAACGACTGTGCTTTCAAGTACTACTGCCGCTATGTGCTGTCTCTGGACGAGGGCAGCAAGGCGGTTATAAACCCCTCCGACGCGGGTAATTTCGTTCACGGCGTGCTGGAAAAATTTATGCGCGAGGCGGCAGAGGACGATGTTTATCCCATTGAGGACAGCGTGATAAAAAGCCGCAGCGAGCGGCTTGTACGTGAGTATATAGCGGATGTGTGCCCCGAGGGTATGCCGAAGCGGGTGGAATACCTGTTTTCCCGTCTTGCCCGCAGCGTTGAAATGAACGCCCGTGAACTCAGCGAGGAATTTGCCCACAGCCGATTCAGGCCCCGGGGGTTTGAGCTTAAGGTGGGCAGTGAGGAGCTTCCCTCCTATCCCATACCCGTCACCGACGGGTGCTTTATGTCCGTTTCGGGGGTAGTCGACAGAATGGACACCTACAAAGACGGCGACACCGTATATTTACGGGTCGCGGACTATAAAACGGGCGCAAAGAGCTTCAGGCTGTCCGACGTGACGGAAGGCAAAAATGTGCAGCTTCTTCTTTATCTGCTGTCTCTGTGCGCCTGTCCCGATGATTGCGGCTTTCGCAAAAAAATCGCGCCGGACGGGGAGCGGCTGGCACCGGCGGGTGCCATGTATTTCAGCAGTCTGCCCACTGCGGCGGGAGCGGATAAGCCCTCCTGCACACCCGAAGCGGGAGAAGCCTCTGCCTCGGTGTCAAGAAGCGGGATCTTTCTAAATGACATAAATATAATGAAAGCCATGGATGACGAGCTCAGCGGTAGATTTTTGCCCGTAAGGTTCGTAAAGAAATACGGCGAGTATAGAATTACAGGCTCGTCAGCGCTTGTGGACGCCGACGGCATGGCAATGGCGGAGCGGCTTATGTGCTCCTCCCTGTCGCAGCTTGGCAAACGTATGCTCAGCGGCGACGGAGCAAGCCGACCCTCCGCAGACGGCAAATCGCCCTGCACATGGTGTGCGGCTGCGCCTGTTTGCCGTCACGGAGTCAGAAAAGCAGTAGAGGAAGGAGAAGGAGACGGTGATTGAACGGAACTGGACGGACGCGCAGAAAGCTGCTATTGACTACCGCGACGGAAATCTTTTGCTTTCCGCAGCGGCGGGAAGCGGCAAGACAGCCACGCTAACACAGCGGATAATAGAGCTTATCGAAAAGGACGGCGCGGATCTTGACAGAATGCTTATAGTCACCTTTACAAAGGCGGCGGCATCGGAGCTTCGCAGCCGTCTTGCGGGCGCCCTGTCGGAGACGGCGGCAAAAAATCCCGAAGACAGGCATATAATACGGCAAATATCGGCGCTGGAAAGCGCGCAGATTTCCACTATGCACAGCTTTTTCAATACCGAACTGAAACCGTATGCCGCACGCCTCGGTCTACCGCCGGATTTTCGCACGCTGGACTCATCGGAGACCGCCGTATTGCTGTCGGACTCCATGTCGCAGTGCATAGCCTCCTGCTTTGAGGCGGGCGATGAGGAAGCGGAGTGCTTCAAGCGCCTTGCGGATTGCATTTCCGGCGCAAAAAACGAGGATGGACTTGACAAGGCACTTTTGAAAATACGGGACGATCTGTACTGCCGCGGCATTGATTCAAGTAAACTTCGGGAAAACGCGAAAAAAACCGCCGATTCCTGCAAAGAGCCTTTCAACACGGGCTATTTTGAGGGAGTACGGCGCCGTATGCGCGCTGCTTCACGCTGCTGTAAAGAGCGTTTCGATGAGGTTATTGCGGCTTTGAAGACAACGGAGAATCCCGGCGGTGATATTGAGGTGGCGCTCTCTTGCGCCGACGCCGCAGAAAGACTGGGATATGCGGCAGACGCAGGGTATGCCGAAGCATATGCGTTTTTTGCAGGCTTCAGCCTGCCAGATATGAGCCGCAAAAAACAAAGCGATGACGCCGCAGAGTGGCACCTGGAGCTGTCCAAACTTAAGAAAGACTTTACTACTGAGAAAAAGGGATTTGAAGGCTGTTTTGCCTCATCACCCGAAGAAATGGAGCTCATATGCCTTGAAAACGCCCGGAGAATCGATACGCTGGCATGGGTCCTTGAGAGCTTTGAAAAGCTGTACGGAGAAGCGAAAAGGGAGCGCGGCGCCATTGATTTCAACGATATGGAGCAGCTTGCGCTGACGCTATTCGTGTCCCCGGACGGGACTCCCACGGAGCAGGCAAAGGCAGCGGGAGAAAAATTTGACTATATATTCATAGACGAATACCAGGACACCAACGAAACGCAGGATAAGATCTTCAGAGCGGTGGCGTCAAACACCTCACGTTTTATGGTGGGTGATGTGAAGCAGTCCATATACGGCTTTCGGGGAGCTTGCCCCGATATATTTACCGACTACCGCAGGCGCTGGTCTGAAGGTAACGGCGGCAATGCCGTGTTTATGAGCGAAAACTTCAGGTGCGGCGAGGGGATCATTGATTTTTCAAATCTGGTCTCCCGACACATTTTTTCCACCGGAGCCACCCCCTTTGATGCGGCGGATGAGCTTGTCTTTTCAAAGAAATACGACGGCGACACTCCCCCCGTTTACCGTCCCGCGCAGCTATGCCTTGTGGAAAAACCCGAAGACAGTGACGGAGAAAACCGTGAGGCGCAGTATGTCGCAGACCGTATCGCGTCACTTTTGTCCGGTGAGACCCTTGACAGCGGCTCACCCGTGAGGGCGCGGGATATTGCAATACTGCTGCGCAGCAGCACCCGCGCAGAGGACTACGCAAGAGCGCTTGCGGAGCGCGGTATTCCCGTCAGCAACGAAATCAGCGAAAACTTTTTCGCCTACGGCGAGGTGATGCTGATAATCTGCCTGCTTCGCAGCGCCGACAATCCTCTGCGGGATATTTATCTGGCGGGAGCCATGAAAAGTCCCCTGTTCGGCTTTACTCTTGAAGAGCTGGTAAGGATAAAATCGTCCGCAGGCGATATGCCGCTGTGGTACGCCGTCCGCGGATACGGAGCAGACGGCGGGGACGAAGAACTGCGGCTGAAATGCTCGCGTTTTGCCGTGAAGCTGGAGTCATGGAGAGAGGCTTCGAGGGAGCTGTACGCCGACGAAATGCTCCGCCTTGTTATTAACGGCACGGGACTGCGCAAATACCGCGGCGACAGACAGCGCTCACCTGCCGACATAGCGCGAAGCGTAAAAATCATGGAGGATCACGCGGCGGCAGTTGCAAAGCGCGGAGGCGGACTTCACGAGCTTGTGCGGTATCTGGAAGCGCTAACCGACGAAAAGGATATGCCCGGCGCCGCCGCTTCCTGTGATAGCGTAAGGCTTATGACGGTGCACCACTCAAAGGGACTTGAATTTCCCGTCTGCTTTCTGTGCGAATGCGCATCTGATTTGAGCCGCAAAAGATCCTCCGGCGGTATGACACTTGCAGGCGGAAATATTGCGTTCAAGCTGTATGACGGCGGCGGCTCCGTGCTGTCAAAGACTCCCCTTACAGAAGCGCTTTCTGTCAGCGGACAGCTTTCCGATATTGAAGAAGAAGCCCGGGTTTTGTATGTGGCGCTGACAAGAGCGCGGGAAAGGCTGATCGTTACCTGCAAATGCCAGGATCCCGACAAAGAAATAGAAAACAGTATGAAGCGCGCACGGGGAAAAGCTTCGGAATACGATATTCTGACGGCAAAAAGCATGGCTCAGTGGATCCTTGACGCGCTTATGAGAGAGCCGGGATCCCGCTGCTATGAAATCGAAAAGGCGGCGTGTGATAAAGACGCCAAACCGCTCCGACCTGTTATGGGCAAAGCGGCGGAAAGCGGCGACAGTAAATTCGATGACTTTTTCAAAAACTGTCTTGACTTTAAGTACGAAAAGGATTACCTTAGCAATATACCCGCAAAGCTTACGGTATCAAAGCTTGCTCCTGACGTGCTGGACGCGGCTGACCGCAGTGCCTTGGACTCTTCCCGTATTTTTGTATCAAAAATGCCCGATACTCCGCCAAAGCCCCGATTTTTGTCGGGGATGCGGCACACCCCGGCAGAGGCGGGCACCGCCACCCATATATTTATGCAATTCTGCAATTGGCAGAGGCTGTATGAACAGGGAGCGGCAGCGGAGCTTGAGAGACTCAAGGGCGACGGCTTCATCAGTGCAGAAAATGCCTCTCTCGTGCGTCTTGACGAGATAGAGACTTTCAGAAGCAGCGCGCTTCTCTGCCGTCTGCTTTCGGCGCGTCTGGTGCTTCGGGAGAAGCGCTTCAACGCCGTGCTTGACGCCTCCCTTTTTACAACGGACACTTCTCTTGCAAGAAAGCTTTCTTCCGACGGCGTAAAGGTCACTGTACAGGGCGTGGTGGACTGTATGTTTACGGACAAAGACGGCAAAAATATCCTTGTGGACTATAAAACCGACAGGCTGACAAAAGAGGAGCTGTCAGACCCGCAAAAAGCCGCCGCAACGCTTACGGAGCGCCACGGCAGACAGCTTCGGCTGTATCGCGACATCTGCCGCGATATGCTGGGAGCGGACTTTGACGAGGTATATATTTATTCTCTGCACCTTGGGGATATTATCCCCGTGAAACAGTAAACCAACCTTTGAAAGGAATGACACATATGTACGAAAAAATCAAAGAGGAAGCGGCTCTTGCGGCGCAGGAGCTTCTGGAGGCAGCAAAGCTTAGCGCAGGGCAGATCGTCATAATCGGCTGCTCCACCAGCGAGGTGTGCGGTCAGCGTATAGGCACCGCCTCCGTGCCCGAAGTTGCCGAAGCCCTGTACGACGGACTCCGTCAGGTGTTCGCTCCCCGCGGGATATATATCGCCGCCCAATGCTGCGAGCATCTGAACCGCGCCGTTGTGGCGGAGCGCAAAGCGGTGCCGGGAGCTGAATATGTAAATGTTGTACCCCGTCCCAAGGCAGGCGGCTCCTTTGCTACCGCCGCATATTCAAAAGCGGAGGATCCCGTGGTGCTTGAGGAGATCCGCGCCGACGCAGGACTTGATATCGGCAGAACGCTTATCGGTATGCACCTGAAAAAGGTAGCGGTACCGGTGCGCCTCGAGCATGACAGAATAGGCGAGGCAATAGTGACGGCGGCTCGCGTCCGTCCCAAATTCATCGGCGGTTGCCGCGCCGTATATGACGAAAGTTTGATGTAACGCAAGCGCCGCGCCATGCAAAGCCGCCCGGGCACGGCGCAGTCAAAAAGCAAATACCGATTTCCCCCTCTGATTAAATAACGCAAAGGAGCAAATCCGGAATGAAAACGAAAACTGTGCATAAATACGCCTTGAAGCTTGCGGCAGTACTTGCACTGCTGTGTGCACTGCTGTGCTTTGCCCTGTCAAGCGAAGCGGCAAATATCTCTGACGACCCTGCCGACAGCTATGTTAAAGAGACGGCGGAGTACGAGGACAGCACTCTGTCCCTTTGGTTTGAGCACTCCTTCAAAAAGGTGTTTACAAGTGATACCGCACCCTCCGGAATGGATACATATTCCGTTTACATGGCAAAGAACGAAACGGAAAACGCCCAGTTTGTGCTGTATTCCGACACGGACAAAACGGGAATGAAAGCCGAAGTGTCCTCATTTACTAACGATGCGGGAGACACTATGGAAGCGGAAATATACTATGAAATGTATGTTACCACCTCCGATCTTTACACTACATCGGTGATAGGCTCTACCGAGGAAACCTCTTTCATAAGAGAAGGCGAGACTCCCGACCCCGTAGTACCGCTGAAAAGAGTCAAGACATTTAAGCTCTTGGGCGGCAAGAGTCAGGCGTTTTTTATAAAAATTAAAAGCACCGCCGACACTCCTGCAGGCTGGTACTCTGCGCGGCTCAATATTATGAATTCAGACGGGCAGGTCGTCAAGACGGCGACAGTCTTTGCCTATGTATGGGACTTTGCGCTGAGCAACTCCACGAAGTTCCAAACTTCCCTTTATCTTGACAACAACACAAGCTATCAGGGAACATATAAGGCGTTCTATGACTACCTGCTGGAAAACAGAATGTGCGCCATGGATATTCCGGGCGCGCTCAATTCCTCAAACCCTTATCTTACCGATGAGAGAGTCAATTCCGTCAGAGTCACAGTAAGCGGAGGCGGCACTACACGAACATATATGGACAAGGCCGTGGAGCTGTACCCGCAGTATCTGTCAATTTACAATGAGCTGTCCACTTCGGACATATGGGACAGCGTAAAGGACAAACTGTATTTTTATACTGTGGATGAGCCAATGAGCAAGGAGCAGCAGGACGCCATCGGCAGCGACGGAGCAACGATCGACGATGCAAAAAACACTGCGTCGGTACTGAATCGCTACTGGCCGGACGCACGCATCGTTATCCCTTTCCACGAAAACCATCCCTATCCTTATTACACATATCATCAGAATATTTCCGATATCGCATCATATAAGAAAAAAGACGCCGTTCAGGAAATGATCGACAGCGGCTGTGTCACCGTATGGTGCCCGCAAAACTACGCTTTCACTCCTTCGGAGGAGCTGCGAGAGTTGGGTTATGCCGGGCTTTCCACCGACAAGCTGCGTAATCTTTCCTGCACTATTTCCGGCTTGTATGCCTTGGGTACCCCCGGCGCCGACGGAAAATATTACGGCGCGTATGCCGGCGGCTATTACGATTGGGAGAGTCTGTACGGAGATTTCAAAGACCGGGTGCTGTCATCTAACATGATAGCAAACGGGAGCGGCGAAAAACAGGAGCTTTGGGCATACAAGGCGGGCTTCAGCGGCGGCTATTCCTACTGTCATCATCTTATTGAAAGCACGGGACTTCAGACGAAAATGATGTTCTGGCAGTTCTATCAGAACGATGTGACGGGATATCTCTATTATGCCGTAAACGATTGGCTCGGCGAGGCAGACACCACGGTAACGGGAGCTTTGACTCAGCTTTCATGGATGCCCAACTCCCATACCTATCCCAATGGGAAAACGATCTACGGAATAGGCACTCTGTTCTACGGCGCATCTCAGGCAAAGATCATGGGAACCAGCTATATCGGCAGCCTTAGAGTGGAGATCATGCGCGACGGTATCGAAGAGTACCAGATGCTGACCA
>CAMFEL010000078.1 GCA_945949385.1 uncultured Clostridia bacterium
TCTTATGCCCTAAGGGGGCAGTGCATACTACCGGCACGGCCGGTAGTTATGATTCGTTATAAAACCGCCCGGCCTTTCGGTCAGGCGGTTTACTTTTATCCCATTACAGCTTCTACTTTATGAGTTGCTCCGTCAAGCACGGGGGTAATAAGGCCGCCGCTGACGGGCTTGCCGTCAAGAGTGAGGCTTACTACTCCTTTCTGTGCGTGCGCCTTATTATTGACATGGATAATATAGGTGTCGCCTCTGAATTCGCGCTTTACCGTGAATTCCTCAAGCTCGTCGGGCACGCAGGGGTCTACGCGAAGTCCGTCGTATTCCGGCATTACTCCCAGAATATAGCGGGAAACATTATAGAATGTCCACGCCGCAGTACCCGTAAGCCACGAGTTTTTAGCCTCGCCGTGACGCACTGCGTCTTTACCTGCTATCATCTGCGAATACACATACGGCTCGGTGCGGTGGATCTCGCTGATGTCCTCAATATACGCGGGGCAGGTCTTGCGGTATACTTCAAAAGCGCGGTTTCCGCGTCCTATTACCGTTTCCGCTATGGATATCCACGGATTGTTATGGCAGAATATGCCTGCGTTCTCCTTATATCCCGGAGGATAGGAGGAGATCTCGCCAAGCTCAACATGATAGCGGGTGTAAGGGGGATTGTTAAGCACGATTCCGTACTTTGTATCAAGGCGCTCCTTTACGGAGTCAAGCGCACGGAGGGCTCTTCCCTCTTTTACGCCGATGCCCGCCATAACGCAGAAGCCCTGCGGCTCGATGAATATCTGCCCCTCCTCACATTCGCTGCTGCCTATCTTTTTGCCGAAAGCGTCATAGGCGCGCACAAACCAATCGCCGTCCCAGCCGTCGCGCATAACGGCTTCGTACATGGCGTCTACGGCTTTCTTTGCCGACTTTGCCTCGTCGGTCATGCCCCGTCTGGTACACATTTCAATGTAGTCGGGACCCACCGCCACGAACATTCCTGCAATAAACACGCTTTCCGCGATTCCCGACTCAAAGTTTGCCGCGGTCTGGAAGGACTCTCCCGGAGTTTCGGAGAAGCAGTTCAGATTCAGGCAATCGTTCCAGTCGGCGCGGCCGATAAGCGGCAGCCCGTGAGGACCCAGATTGTCCGTAACATGGCAAAAACTGCGTCTGAGATGCTCCATCATGGGAGCCGCCTTTGTTTCGTCATTATCAAAAGGAACGCTTTCGTCAAGTATGCTCCAGTCGCCTGTTTCCTTTATATACGCAGCAACGCCGAAAATAAGCCACAGGGGGTCGTCGTTAAAGCCGGAGCCAATATCGGAATTTCCCTTTTTGGTCAGGGGCTGATACTGGTGGTACGCGCTGCCGTCCTCCATTTGCGTTGCCGCAATATCGCAGATACGCTCCCTGGCGCGCTCCGGAATAAGATGCACAAAGCCGAGAAGGTCCTGTGTGGAGTCTCTGAAGCCCATACCGCGGCCGATGCCGGACTCAAAATAAGACGCGGAGCGGGACATATTGAAGGTCACCATACACTGATACTGATTCCATGTATTGACCATTCTGTCAAGCTTTTCGTCGGGGGACTTTACGCTGTATACGGAAAGAAGCTTTTCCCAATATTCTTTCAGAGCTGACAGCGCCGCGTCCACCTGTGCGTCCGTGGAGAAAGCGTTCAGCAGTTTTTCGGCGGGTGCTTTGTTTATAACGCCCGGGGAGGCCCATTTATTATCTTTGTCGTTTTCGCAGTATCCGAGCACGAAGATAAATGAGCGCTCCTCTCCCGGTGCAAGCTCCACATTTATCATATGAGAGCCTATGGGCGCCCAACCGGAGGCTACGGAATTCCTCGCTCTGCCCTCAATAACTGCGTCCGGCTCGCCGAAGCCGTTATACAGACCCATAAAGCTTTCGCGGTCTGTATCAAAGCCGTCTACGGGACAGTTTACGCTGAACACCGCATAGTGACTGCGCCGCTCTCTGTATTCCGTTTTGTGGTATACGGTACTGCCGCCACCCTCAATTTCCACTTCTCCGATGGAGAAATTGCGCTGGAAGTTGGTCTGGTCGTCCCATGCATTCCACAGGCAGAATTCGACAAATGAAAACAGCTTCAGTTTTTTGGGGGCTGCAGAGGTGTTTTTCAGCACAATTCTGTGCACCTCGCAGTTATAGCCGAGAGGCACAAAGGAGGTCTGCGTACAGCTTACTCCGTCCTTTTCGCCTCGTATTTTTGTATATCCCATGCCGTGACGGCACTCGTAAGAGTCAAGCTTTGCCTTTACGGGCATCCAGCCGGGTGTCCATATACTGCCGCCGTCATTTATGTAGAAATATCTGCCGCCTGCGTCGGCAGGCACATTGTTATAGCGGTAACGGGTCAGGCGGAGCATCCTTGCGTCACGGTAGAAGCAATAGCCGCCGGAGGTGTTGGATATAAGCGAAAAGAAATTTTCGCTTCCGAGATAGTTGATCCAAGGGTAGGGTGTGTCGGGACGGGTAATCACATATTCTCTGTCCGCGTCGTTAAAATAGCCGTATTTCATGGTCTCTCCTTATATTAAGCGAGATATGTCAAGCTCCTCAAAGCTGTTTACATAAACATCGCAGATTTCACTAATTTCTTTTTTATGGTCTGCTTCGGAATCGTCATATACTCCGCATACCTTAAAACCGCAGCTTTTCGCGGTTTTCATGGCGTGCATGGCGTCCTCAAACACCCATGTTTCGTCCGTTTCGGTGCCGAGCGCCTCTCTTGCCGCAAGAAAGATATCGGGCTTGTCCTTTCCGCTGCCGATCTCCGCGCAGGTAAGTACTCCGGAAAATTTATCCCATATTTCAAGTCTGCGCAGTGCGCCCTCAATAAGCTGACGGTAGGTGGCGGTGGCTATATACAGCTTTACCCCGCTGTCGCAAAGCGCGTCCAGAAGCTCACGCGCTCCCGGTTTCAGTTTTACTTCTTCATGATAAAATTTCACCGTTTTACGGCGGCACATTTCTTCAATATCATCGGCGCTGCCCATTACGGGATATGTGGCGGACAAATATTCCGCGGTGTCTCTCAGGCTGAAATAGCGTATCTTATAGTCAAGCTCCCTGCCCGCGTCAATTCCGAAAGAACGGACGAAATCGCTGCCGAAGTGCATCCACATTGACATTGAGTCTATAAGAGTACCGTCAACATCGAATATAGCGCCCCTCATTGTCTCACCCTCCGGACAAAAGACTCGGCATCCTCGCTCCACATTACGATAAGTGTGCCGTCGGCAACGCCGATACGGCTTTCTCTGCCCGTAAACTCGTTGCTGACGCCGAGAGGCACCGTGCTTGTAAGGCATACATCGGAAAGCTCGTATTTCAACCCCTCGATGGTGACACCGACAGCGCGGTCAGCCGCAAAAACCGACACATTTCCCTGCTTTTCTTTTTCAAAAGAAAGGCTGTTGCCGTCTCCGAAAATGCAGACGGCGTTGCCCTCGCCCCAAATCCAGCACACCGCGCCGTGGTCTGCCGCTCCCGCGCAGTTTTGCAGATTTGCCATTGTATGGTCAAGTCTGCCGCCCAGACCTCCGTATATAACAAAGGTGCGGTAACCCCGTTTCATACCCTCCGCAAGGGACAGCGCCGTATCGGTATCGTCTTTTTCGCAGGGGTGGCGGATAACTTTTCCGAAATCCGGAACATGACCCAGAGAGTCAAAATCGCCCACTGCAAGATCGGGGGTGATACCCGCCTTTTGCAGAGCGTCAAGACCCGCGTCGGCGGCGATTATAAAATCCCCGTCTCTGCGCTCTATATACATACCCGCGGCGGTTGAGGCGCCAATTATATAACAGATTTTATTCATATACTGCGGCCCTTTCAGCCAAATTTATTTATGCACTTATTCCGTGCCGGTCAGAAACAGCTTGACATACGCCATGTACTCGCGCACAAGCTCCGAAAACAGCCACTGCGGCATTGGATCCTTTGCCAGCACAAAATCGCCCTCAACGCCGGTGCGGGAGCACAGCAGCTTTATCCGCGGGATATGAAAGGAATTTGACACGGATATAATGTGTCTGTCTGCTTCTCCTTCTTTTTCAAGAAGCTCCACGGAATACTTAATGTTCTGCTTTGTATTGCGCGCTCTGTCCTCTTCAAAAATGCGGCTTTCGTCAATACCGTTTTCCGTAAGGTACTTTTTCATAACATAGGCTTCCGTATAATTTTCGCTGGGTCCCTGTGCTCCCGACACAACGCATATGCTGTCGGGGGAAGCCTCCATATATTCTATTGTTTTATCAAGTCTCTTTTTAAGCACGTTACCCGGGCGGTCATCTCTGATACCCGCGCCGTAAACGATAAATGCGCTGTTCTCGGGCACTTGGTCTGCCTTTACCTGCATTCCGCCCGCGTTCAGTATGTAAATCACAAGGGTAAGGAAGGTGACGGTATAGAAAAGCATACCCCATGCAAAAATATTTTCCAGTACCTTGAAAAGGCGGTGAGGAAGATGCTTTTCAAAAGCCTTGCGGAAAACAACGGGAATAAGCGTTACAAGGCACCCTGCAACAGCAATGATAATGCCCCGCGCTCCCTCGGGCCAAATAATTATTTTTATAAGATAAGATACATATGCGATAAAGCCGAAGGCTCCGCAGACTATGTATATAAATTTAAGGAATTTGTTGTATCTTTTTTTAGCTTTTTCCATTTTATTTCCTATTCGACAGGACTGCAAAAGGCTGCAGTTATGAGACTAAGCATCGGCGCCCTGCGCGTTTTTCGCTTTTGCCAGAAGGGATATTAAATCGTAAACTCCCGAGATCGGCATGATCTCTGCCCCTTTTACTTCAACAGGCTTTTTTGCAACGGTGCGTTTGGGGAGCGCAATCTGCTTAAAGCCGATCCGTGCAGCTTCCCTTGCCCTCTGTTCGGAGCAGGATACCGCTCTGACCTCGCCTGACAGACCCACCTCGCCGGAGACGATCAGGTCTGTGGGCACCGGTATATCTTTCATGGTGGAGCAAAGAGCCAATGCTATGGCGGCGTCTGCGGCAGGCTCGTCTATTCTGAGGCCGCCCACAACATTAAGGTATACGTCGCAGGCTGAAAACCTGAGACCCAGCCTTTTTTCAAGTACAGCAAGCAACAGGCACATTCTGTTGTAATCTATACCGTCAGCCATACGCTTGGGCGACGGATAGGCGCTGGGAGTGACAAGCGCCTGAATTTCGGCAATAACGGGGCGGGTGCCCTCCATAACGCATACGGCACAGCTTCCCGAAACGCCTTTCGGCCGTCCCGCAAGCAGCATAGCGGAGGGATTGTCCACCTGAACAAGTCCTTCGTCCGTCATATCGAAAACGCCGATCTCGTTAGTGGAACCGAAACGGTTTTTTACGGCACGGACTATTCTGTGGCTCTGGCTTCTGTCTCCCTCAAAGGAAAGCACCGCGTCCACCATATGCTCAAGCACCTTGGGGCCGGCAATACCGCCCTCCTTATTCACATGTCCTACCAGCAGTACTGCGGCGCCGTCGGTTTTTGCCCGCTCTATAAAGCGGGCGGAGCACTCTCTCACCTGGGAAATGCTGCCCGCTGAGGAATCAACCGACCGGGAAACCATGGTCTGGATGGAGTCGACTATAACCACATCTGGGGACAGCTTTTCGTATTCGTCAAGGACAGCTTCAAGATCGTTTTCCGCCAGCACAAGCACATCGGAGCCGTCACAGCCAAGCCGCTTTGCTCTGAGCTTAAGCTGACCCAGAGATTCCTCTCCCGATACATACAAAAGCTTATAATCGGAGCCGCAGCTTCCGCAAAGCTGCATAAGCAGGGTGGATTTGCCGATGCCGGGCTCGCCCGCAATAAGCACGGCGCTTCCCAGCACCAGTCCGCCGCCCAGCACTCTGTCAAGCTCGCCGATACCCGTGGACATACGGTCGCAGTCGTTTTCTTCAACCTCGGAAAAGCGTGCCGCATGAGCCGTTCTTACTTTGCGGACGGCGGTTTTGGATGAAGCGGCGGGAGCCCTGTAGGTCTCCTCCGTAAGTGTATTCCACGCTCCGCAGGAGGGGCACTGCCCCATCCATCTGGGCGTCTGATAGTCACATTCCGTACAAACATACACTTTTTTCGGCGCTTTCATACCCTGTCTCCCCTGCAATATAATTCCAAGTGTAATTATATCATAGCGCCGCCCTCATTGCAAGTTATTTTTCCTGTGTTCGCGCCCTGTCGGCTTCAACCGAGTCAATTATTGCCGAGGCTATGCAAAGCGACAGCTTTTTTCTGTATTCTTCGTCTTTAAGGCGCTCTCTCTCGCTGTCGTTTGACAGAAATCCGCACTCTACAAGCACTGCGGGCATTTCGGCGCGGTTCAGTATGTATATGGAGCTTCCCGCTTTTTTCGTCATTCTTTCGTTGTCGGGCTGAAGGTATGTTTTCGTATATTCCTGTATTCTGTCAGCCAATGCTACGGACTGCCCGGAGCTTTGGGAGTAATAAACCTGAAGTCCGCTGTACTTCTTATCGGGAAATTTGTTCATATGGATACTGACAAGGTACCCTGCGCCGCTTTCACCGGCAAAACGGAGTCTGTTTTTCAGATCGTACACCTTCTTTTTTCCCTTGTAGTTATCAAGCTCGCCGTACATATCGTACAGAAGGGTGTCCTCCTCTCTTGTAAGCACGGCACTGTATCCGGCGGCGTTGAGAATATCGCGCAAATTTTCGGAAACCTTGAGATTCAGCTCCTTTTCCGTAGTTCCGTCCTCCGCAGAGCAGCCGCCGTCCTCTCCTCCGTGACCGGGGTCGATGACCACTGTGGGCGGTGTGACGGCGGCTGACACCTGAGCGCTGTTTTTGTCGCCGCGCATAATCAGCTTATCCATATTCCCGAGAGCAATACCAACTCCCCCGAGAGTCAGTCCCAGCGCCGTAAAGGCGCATATCCATTGCAGCTTCTTATTCATATTATTCTGTCCTTTCGGATAAAAAGATTGCACTATGATAATATGAAGTATCTCCCTGCGATAGAAGTAAAAAAGGACGGCGCCGGACACCTGTCACAGCAAGATGTCCTGTCCGTCCTTAATTGTCTGAAACTCATATCCACCAATCCGGAGTCAGCTCTCCGAGAGTTTTTACCGTTCCCGATTCATAGTCCGTCATAATTTCAACATCACGATAATTGTCCGGCATAAGCTGAGTCATAAACTCTCTGCATGCACCGCATGGCGCGCCTGTTTTTCCGTCAGACATAATCGCAATAACCCGTCTTATTTCATTCTCTCCGTTTGTAATCATATTGAAAATTGCGTTGCGCTCTGCGCATATTCCCAGAGTGCAGGCAGTGTCGACGCACACACCCACATATATTTTGCCCGAGGCGGATTCTACTGCCGCTGCCACGCTGCCTGCGTAAATCTTCTCCGATACAGTTCTCGGACTCCGAACGGATACGGCGGCATCGTACATTCTCTTCCAAACCTCATCCATACTTATATCTCCCGGTTTTCTTTACATATTCATACTTTAATCCTCCGCTCTTTCGGCAAGAAGGTTGTGATATTTTTCGTAAAATGACTCAAAATACCCGCCGTCAAGAGCCTCCCGGATCTTTTTGGTAAGTTCATTGTAGAAATATAGATTATGCGTTACCGCAAGCCTCATTCCCACCGCCTCTTTTGCCTTTATAAGATGGCGTATATAAGAGCGGGAATGTCTGCGGCAGGCGGGACAGCCGCAGTCCTCGTCTATGGGACGCGGGTCTCTGGCGTATTTTTCGTTCATAAGGTTAAGCTTGCCCTTCCACGAAAACACATTTCCGTGGCGCGCATTTCTGGAGGGCATAACACAGTCGAAAAAGTCAACTCCCAGATGCACCGCCTCCAGAATATTCTGCGGAGTGCCTACGCCCATAAGATAGCGAGGCTTATTTTCCGGCATATAAGGCTCTACGGCGGAAATGATACGGTACATCTCTTCGGCGCTCTCACCTACGGCAAGTCCGCCAATGGCGTAGCCGTCGCAGTCGAGAGAGGCAATCTTTTTCATATGGTCAATACGCAGATCCTCGTAGGTACTGCCCTGATTTATGCCGAACAGCATCTGGCGGGGATTTACGGTGTCGGGCAGTGCGTTGAGTCTTGCAAGCTCCGTTTTGCACCTTTCGAGCCAGCGGTAAGTACGCTCGCAGGACTGCTTTGTATAGTTATACTCCGCCGGGTTTTCAATACACTCGTCAAATGCCATGGCAATGGTAGAGCCCAGATTTGACTGTATCTGCATACTTTCCTCGGGACCCATGAAAATGCGCTTGCCGTCTATATGAGAGGCGAAATATACTCCCTCCTCGCGGATTTTGCGCAGAGAGGAAAGGGAGAACACCTGAAATCCGCCGCTGTCTGTAAGGATAGGGTGCTTCCAGCCCGTAAAGCCCTGAAGTCCGCCCATATCGTGAACAAGTCTGTCACCGGGTCTCAGATGCAGGTGATAAGTATTGGAAAGCATGACCTGACAGCCTACCTGCTCAAGGTCATAGGCGTCAAGGCCGCCTTTTATGGCAGCGCAGGTGGCAACATTCATAAATACGGGGGTCTGCACCGTGCCGTGAGGTGTTTCAAACTCACCGCGTCTTGCTCTTCCCTCTTTTTTCAGAAGCTTAAACATATATATTCCTTTTCTGAGTTACTTTAATCTGTCGAACTGTCTGTCTATGGAGCTTTTTTTGATTTCAAAGGCAACGGGTCTGCCGTGGGGACAGGTCTTTATGACGGCTCCGTCCTCGCCCGGCTCTTTCAGCAGTCTGTCGCATATCCAGCGGATATGCTCCGTGCCGTAGACTCTGCCGCCTTTTATGGCCGCTTTGCAGGACGCCTGATACAGCTTTGCCTCGAAATACTTCGCCTGAGTTGTTTCAACCGTTCCGCTTCCCGCGCTGAGCACGGACAAAAGCTCCTCCATCATATCCTGTGCCGCGTCTCTGCCAAGCTCCTGCGGAATCTCGCTGACAGAAAGCTCGCCGCTTTTTTCGTCAAGAGTATAACTGAAGCCTACGGAGCGTATCTTATCGCCGTATTCGCTGAGCGCCTGCATTTCTTCGCCGTCAAGGCTTATCTTCAGCGGGAACATAAGGATCTGCGAGTGGCGCTCCTTTTCGCTCATTCTGCGGCACAGCTCGTCAAAGAGGATTCTCTCGTGAGCCGCGTGCTTATCCACAATCAGAAGTCTGTCTTCAAGCTGCAATATAACATAGCAATTGTACGCTTCGCCGAGAATAGTGTAGTCGGGAATTTTTCCGTCCGCGGGGTCTTTTACCGGGGGCTGTGTTTCGGTGGTCTGCGTTTCTTCCGGCT
>CAMFEL010000079.1 GCA_945949385.1 uncultured Clostridia bacterium
CCTCCTCCACCTGCATGGTGTAGCCCAGAGCGCCGGAGGTACGGGGGACAATGGTAATTTTCTGCACGGGCGCGGAATTTGTCTGCTTTGCCGCCACAAGAGCGTGTCCGATCTCGTGGTAAGCCACCACCATTTTCTCTTTGTCCGTAAGAATGGCATTTTTCTTCTGATACCCGGCAATAACAACCTCGATGCTTTCCTCAAGGTCTGCCTGAGACGCGGCACGCCGTCCGTCTCTGACCGCCCTGAGCGCCGCCTCGTTTACAATGTTTGCAAGCTCCGCTCCGGAAGCGCCGGAAGCCATTCTGGCAATATGCGTAAAGTCAACGCCCGGCTCGGTCTTAATCTTCTTTGCGTGAACGCGCAAAATCTCCTCGCGCCCTTTAAGGTCGGGAAGCTCAACGGGAACGCGGCGGTCAAAACGCCCCGGTCTTGTAAGAGCAGGGTCAAGTGACTCGGGACGGTTGGTCGCCGCCAGGATAACTACGCCCGTGTTGCCCTCAAAACCGTCCATTTCCGTCAGAAGCTGATTAAGGGTCTGCTCTCTTTCGTCGTTGCGCCCCGTGCTGTCACGCTTCTGACCGATAGCGTCTATCTCGTCAATAAACACTATGCAGGGCGCCTTTTCCTTTGCCTGCTTGAACAAATCTCTCACTTTGGACGCACCCATGCCCACGAACATTTCCACAAACTCCGAACCGGACATGGAGAAGAAAGGCACATTTGCCTCACCCGCAACAGCCTTTGCAAGCATGGTCTTACCCGTTCCGGGAGGGCCTACCAGCAAAAGTCCTTTGGGCATTTTGGCACCGATTTCCTCATATTTTTTGGGATTGTGCAGGTAGTCCACTATTTCGGACAGGCTTTCCTTAGCCTCGTCCTCACCTGCAACATCGGCAAATTTTATTCCGTTGGAGGACTTAACATAAATCTTCGCGTTGCTTTTGCCCATGTTGAACATCATGGAATTCTGCCCGCCCATTTTCTTCATCATCTGACGGGACAGTATCTGACCGAGAACAACGAAAACTACTATGGGCAGCACCCAGCTCAGCAGAAACGTAGCTATGCGCGAGGGCTGCTTAATGATCTCACCGGAAAACTGCGCGCCGGCAGCATGCAGACGCTCCGTCAGTCCCGGATCCTCCATTTTGGCGGTCTTGTATATCTGCTCCTGATCCTTGTCCGTAAACGTGATAAGATTTTCAGTATCGCTTACCTGAACAAGACCGATATTTTCCTCCTCGATCATATCCATAAAGGCGTCGTAGCTGACTTCCTTGACCTGAGCCTTTGCTATCATGGGATATACCACAAGGTTAAACAGCAGCAGCACTATGAGTACTATCGCATAGAAAATGTATATCGGCTTCCTGGGCTTTTTTATTTCGTCCATTACTGAACCTCCTGTCCGGCTATGCGTAAGCATTTCCCGTTTGTACAGCGTAATTATATCACCGGCTTTTAGCACTGTCAATGGGAGAGTGCTAAAATTTACAAATGGGACATCATTATGTAAACAGCCGTAAAGCCCTTGTTAAAATTCCGACAGGTAAAAAGTAATACATTGTATATCGGCATTTTCGCCGTGTGTTCTACCGTTTATTTTGCCTCAAGGAGGTCATACGGCATTTTCAAAGCTCAGATACCGTCACGGTCTGCGCGACGGCTTTCCCATAGGTCTTGCATACCTCCAGGTTTCCTTTGCCTCTTACCATCCCGCTTTTTTTAATTACATATCCATTATTCTGAGCTTGATTCTTTGAATTATGTCAGCAAACACTTCATCACTCTGCCCCGTAGGATCGGGCAGGTTCCAGTTATCGTCAAAGGCTCTGCCGATATACGGGCACCCCACGTCACAACCCATTGAAATTGCAATATCCGGAGCAGGGATTTTATCAAAGGTTTTGCAAAACTGGGTCTGTTCCATATCTATCCCATAAATCTGTTTCATCAGCCTTACAGCATCCTGATTTATCTGCGGCTTTGTTTGTGTCCCGGCAGAGTAAAAATCAAATTCGTCTCCGCGCAGATGCCGCCCGAGAGCTTCGGCAATCTGACTGCGGCAGGAATTGTGTACGCAGATAAAAGCAACTATTTTCTTGCCCATTCTTAAACCACCCTTTCGTGCTGTTCGCTACTTTCACAAGAAATAACATTACAGGAACCTCGGTCAGCACACCAACCGTTGCTGCAAGTGCCGCAGGCAACGGCAAAAATAAAGCAAGTCTGTAAAACGGCGGCACAGCAATTAAAACAATATGCAGCGGGTTTTCCAAAATGACATTTCCCTAAAATGAGAAAATCATTCTCAGCGTCAGCAAACGCCTTATTGTTTTGATACCGTCAAATTTCCTTACAAAGGTGTTCTCAAAATAATCCTTACCTTTATTATTTGCTCATAGATAGTTGACCCCTTTTAGAAGCCTAATTTATGCAATAGTTTTTCTACATCGGCTACTTTCAGCACCTTGCCCTGTGACACGACTTTTTCATTGACCACAAGAGCAGGCATACTCATAACGCCGTATTCCATAACCTTTTGCATATCGGTGATATATTCCACTTCCACACTAAGTCCCATTGATTTAATAGCTTCTTTAGCATTTTCATATTGTTCGTGACAGAATTTGCACCCCGCACCTAAAACTTTCACACAGCAAATACCGTCCTTTGCTTCGGGACAGCAATCGTTTGCGATTTCGCTGACTTCACTTGCAGGACAACCGCAGCTGCAAGCGCAGGCGGAATCCTTCTTTTCTTCTTCTTTTTTCTTCTTTCCAAAATTAAACAGTGCCATGGTAAATACCTCCGGAATTTACAGAATTATATTTTGTATAGCGTTGAAGAAGTATCCTACAACGATAATACCGACAGTACAAATTGCAATAAAGATACCCAGCAGCTTCGGTTTTACCGCCTTGCGGAGCATGATCATTGACGGCAGAGAAAGCGTAGTGACTGCCATCATGAAGGAAAGCACAACGCCCGGCAATGCGCCCTTTGCCAGCAGCGCTTCCGCAATCGGGACCGTGCCGAATATATCGGCATACATCGGAACGCCTGCTATTGTTGCAAGGATAACGCCGAACGGATTGTTGTTTCCAAGTGCTTTCACAATGAATTCTTCGGGTATCCAGTTATGAATAATTGCTCCGATACCTACACCGATGAGGATATAAGGGGCAACCTTTTTCACGGTGGACACTACCCGCTCCCACGCATATTTCATTCGATCTTTGAAGTGCAGTTCATCCTGTGGAATATCAATGGAATGTCCGTTTCTGATAAACTCCTCCACTTGATTTTCAAGGTGCAGCTTTTCAATCAGCGTACCGCCTAAAACTGCAATTACAAGACCGAGCACAACATAAATGACTGCGACCTTCCACCCGAAAACACTCATAAGCAGAACAAGGCTGCCCAGGTCAACCATAGGAGAGGAAATGAGGAAAGAGAATGTTACGCCAAGGGGCAGTCCCGCACTTGTAAACCCCATAAACAACGGGATAGACGAACAGGAGCAAAAGGGTGTAACCGTACCCAGCAGAGCGGCGATGATATTTGCTCCAATACCGTGAAAACGCCCGAGTATCTTTTTTGTTCTCTCCGGCGGAAAGTAACTTTGAATAAACGAAATAATAAAAATCAAAACGCCCAAGAGAACCATTATTTTTATTAAATCATAGATGAAAAACTGAACACTGCCTCCAATCCTGCTTGATGTGTCTAAACCACAGGCATTTAGAATTGTGCTTATAAGTCGGTTCAGCCAGTGCATACCAAGGATTTCGTTTTGAATAAAATCCCAAACAGATCTTACCGTGTTCATAAAACCCCTTTCACATATTGTTACATTGAAATATACCTATATTAAAATTATAAAGCAAACCCTGCGGGAAAGTATGATGCTTACTTATCACAGCACGGCAAATCTGCTTCGCGGCAGGCTGCGTTTTTAAGCTTTGTAAGCTCATTTAAGTATTCCACGGCAGTCTCGGAGCCCTCGGAAGAAACGGAATAATGCATCCATTTGCCCTCTTTGCGTCCCGTAACGATTCCCGAATCACAGAGTATTTTCATATGGTGTGACAGCGTAGGCTGCGTGATGTTAAGTTCTTCAAGCAGCTTGCAGGCACACTTTTCCCCGGTATTAAGAAGCTTGATTATACGAATACGGTTTTCATCACATAAAGCCTTAAAAATCTGCGCTGCTCTTTTTTCATCGATCTCCATACCGCTCTCCTCTCACAGAATTATTTCAATACCATTATACAGTTCATATAGATATTTGTCAATACATTTTGTATATCCCCCGTATTTTTTCGGTTTCGGTGAGGCGGTATGTATAGATATACTGCGAAAGCCGTTCTGCGTTCTGCCGTATTCTCCTTGCAAACAGTCTGAAATATTGACAAATCCTATTTTTTAACTTAAAATAATATGGTTGGATACAGCACTTTCACTGTGTGTTCTACCGTTTATTTTACCTCTTATTTTACCTCACGGAGGTCATATGGCATTTTCAAAACTCAGATACCGCCACGGTCTGCGCGACGGCTTTCCCATAGGTCTTGCATATCTTTCGGTTTCCTTCGGTTTCGGTATCAGTGCGGCGGCAAAGGGCATCGGTATTCTGCCTTCGGTGATAATCTCCGCAGTGAATCTCACCTCCGCAGGTCAGCTTGCCGGAGTCGACATTATCGCTGCAGGCGGCACTCTCATAGAAATGATGATATGCCAGTTCGTTATAAATCTGCGCTACTGCCTAATGGGGCTTACTCTTACGCAGAAGCTGGACGAAACCTTTACTACGCCGCGTCGTATGCTTTGCTCCTTTTTCATTACTGACGAGATTTTCGCGGTGGCTTCCTCAAAAAACGGTCTGATATCGGACAGATACATCTGCGGTCTCGGTACCCTGCCCTGGGTGGGCTGGACTTTGGGCACTCTGCTGGGAGCCGCGGCAGGCTCCGTACTTCCCGCTTCCGTATCGGCGGCGCTGGGGATTGCCATATACGGTATGTTCATTGGCATTATCGTGCCCGCCGCAAAAAAAAGCATGGGTATTCTGTTTGCCGTTCTTGTGTCTGCGGCGCTTTCCTGCATACTTAAATATGTTCCCCTTTTCTCCTTTATTTCCAGCGGCTTTGCCGTCATCATATGCGCGGTACCCGCGGCGGCTGCCGCGGCGCTGATTTTCCCGGTAAAGGAGGCAGACGAAAATGACGGTTGAGCTCCTTTTGTATATTGCCGCAATGGCAATCGTTACATACCTTATCCGAATGATACCCCTTACCGCCTTTCGCAAAAAGCTGAAAAACCGCTTTCTTTTAAGCTTTTTCCGTTATGTGCCCTATACGGTGCTGGCGGCAATGACAATACCGTGGATACTCTACTCCACAGACAGCTTTATTACGGCGGCTGTGGGATGCGCCGTGGCGCTAATTCTTTCGTTTTTTGAAAGATCCCTCACTCTTGTGGCTCTGTGCTCCTGCGCGGCGGCGTATATCTGCTCACTCATACTTTCTTTGTGCTGATATACAAAGAAAAACCGGTGAAATTTTGATTTTTATGTAAAAAGCCGTTGCACGGCGGGACAAAATGAAGTATAATATATAAGTTAGATGAAAAATCCATAATAAATTCGGAGAAAACGGCTATGGTTAGAGAAGACCTGAGAAATGTAGCAATAATCGCCCATGTCGACCACGGTAAGACCACCCTCGTGGACGAAATGCTGAAGCAGTGCGGCGAATATCACGAAAACCAGGTGGTACAGGAAAGAGTTATGGACTCCGGCGACCTGGAAAGAGAGCGCGGCATTACTATTCTTGCAAAAAACACCTCCGTCAATTACAAGGGCGTTAAAATCAACATAGTGGACACCCCCGGACACGCCGATTTCGGCGGCGAGGTGGAGCGTATACTCAAAATGGTAAACGGTGTCATCCTGCTGGTGGACGCCGCAGAGGGTCCCATGCCCCAGACCAGATTTGTGCTGGGACGCGCCATGGAGCTGGGCCACCGCGTTATTGTGGCGGTAAACAAAATAGACCGTCCCGACGCCAGAGTCGACGAGGTAATCGATGAAGTGCTGGAACTGCTTATAGACCTTGGCGCAACGGACGAGCAGCTTGACTCTCCCATGCTGTTCTGCTCCGGCAGAGCGGGAACCGCCACCGTGGATCCTCACGGCACGGGCACGGATCTGAAGCCTCTGCTTGACACCATACTTGACTATATTCCCCGCCCCGAGGGAGATCCCGAAGCGCCTCTCCAGATGCTTGTTTCCTCTATCGACTACAACGATTATGTGGGAAGAATCGGTATCGGCAGAATAGAGCGAGGCACCATGGCCGTGGGAAAAGAAGCGGTCATTGTCAACTATCACAATCCCGACGCCGCTCCCAAGAAAACAAAGATAGTTTCTCTTTATCAGTACGACGGACTTTCAAAGAAGGCTGTCGACAGCGCAACAGTAGGCGATATAGTATGCTTTTCCGGAGCCGCCGATATTACCATAGGCGACACCATAACCGCACCCGAGGCACCGGAGTCTCTTGAGTTTGTTAAGGTCAGCGAGCCTACCCTTGAAATGACCTTCTCCGTCAACGACAGTCCCTTTGCGGGGCGGGAGGGCAAATTCGTCACCTCCCGTCAGATCAGAGAGCGGCTGTATAAGGAAACTCTAAAGGATGTGTCCCTGCGGGTCGAGGACGGAGACACTACCGACAGCTTTAAGGTGGCGGGCAGAGGTGAAATGCATCTCTCCATACTCATTGAAACCATGCGCCGCGAGGGCTTTGAAATATGCTGCTCCACGCCTCATGTTCTGTTCCGCGAAATAGACGGCAGAAAGTGCGAGCCTATGGAGCGCGTCACCGTCGAGGTACCCGAGGAATATGTGGGCACGGTTATTGAAAAGCTGGGCAGCCGCAAGGGAGAGCTTCTGGAAATGAATCTTCGCGGCAGCCGTATGAAAATCGAATATTCCATCCCGGCAAGAGGTCTGTTCGGATACCGCAGCGAGTTTCTCACCGATACCCGCGGCGAGGGCATAATCGCCTCAGTGTTTGACGGCTATCAGCCTTTTAAGGGAGAAATAACCACCCGATATACAGGATCTCTTATTGCCAGCGAAACAGGTGAGTCCACCTCTTACGGACTATACAACTGTCAGGACAGAGGCGTAATGTTTATCGGCGTGCAGACACCCGTATACGAGGGTATGATCGTGGGAGAATGTCCCAAGCAGGTGGATATTGCTCTGAATGTGTGCAAGAAAAAGCACCTGACCGCTATCCGCTCCAGCGGCGCCGACGAGGCTCTGCGCCTTGTGCCGCCGAAGATTATGAGCCTTGAGCAGGCAATTGAGTTTATCGGTGAGGACGAGCTTATCGAGGTCACTCCCAAGACCATACGACTTCGCAAAAAGATACTCAATACGGAGCTCCGTCTTAAGGAAGAAGCGAAAAAAAAGAAATAAAATTTTGTGTAAAAACCCCCGCGCCGCGGGGGTTTTTATATGCAAAAAGAGGCGGGGGAACCCGCCTCTTTTTACTGTATGGTATATTTGCCGCATTCAGCACTCAAAGCCGCGCTTTATGGCGTTGAGATTAGCCTTCAGCATATCCTGATGTCTTGCGGAAACCACTTTTTTCAGCGCCGCCTCCATATCGTCGGCAGATACCGCGCCGGTCTCCTTTATAAACTTGCCTACCATGATCATATTGGCAAGAGAGGGCGTGCCCAGCTCGTTGGCAAGGGCGGTGGCAGGCACATAAAACGCCTTTACATCGTCCCGTCTCAGCTTTCTTTCGATAAGAGTGGAATCAACAAATACCGATCCTCCGCTTACCACCGAATCCTCATATTTCTCAAGAGAAGGCAGATTCATAACTATAAGCGCGTCGGGCTTTGAAACAATGGGAGATCCTACGGGCTCGTCGGAAAGGATAACGCTGCAGTTGGCGGTGCCACCGCGCATTTCGGGTCCGTAGGAAGGAAGCCAACTAAGCTGACGTCCCTCTATAAGTCCCTTATACGCCAGAAATTTTCCGGCGAAAAGCACGCCCTGCCCGCCGAAGCCTGCAATAAGAAGCTGCGTTGTCATATTACTCGCCCTCCTTTGCACTTCTGTCCTTATATACGCCGAGCGGGTAGTAAGGAATCATTTTATCGTCTATCCATTTAAGCGCCGCTTCGGGAGTCATACCCCAGTTTGTGGGGCAGGAGGAAACCACCTCCACAAGGGAGAAGCCCTTGCCCTCCGCCTGATTGCGGAACGCCTTTTCGATAGCCGCCTTTGCGGTCTTGACATTCTTCACGCTGTTGACTGCCACGCGAACCAGATATTCGGGGCCGTCCAGAGCGGAAAGCATTTCGCACACCTTAATGGGATAGCCTGCGGTTGCCACATCTCTGCCGTAGGGAGAGGTCTGCGTGACCTGACCGGGCAGCGAGGTAGGCGCCATCTGACCGCCTGTCATTCCGTATATGGCGTTGTTTACGAAAATCACGGTAATATTCTCGTTTCTCGTAGCGGCGTGTACCGTTTCCGCCATACCGATAGACGCCAGATCTCCGTCGCCCTGATATGTAAATATGATATTCTCCGGCATGGAGCGCTTAAGTCCCGTTGCAACGGCGGGAGCGCGTCCGTGAGCCGCCTCCACCATATCGCAGGCAAAGTAGTTATAAGCCATGACCGCACAGCCCACGGGAGCAACTCCCACGGTCCTTCCCTCGATACCCAGGGTGTCAATAGCCTCCGCCACAAGGCGGTGGATAATACCGTGAGTACAGCCGGGGCAGTAGTGCAGTTCGGCGTCGGTAAGGCTCTTGGGTTTTTCAAATACTGTCATTACCGCACACCTCCGTTCATTTTTCTGATACTTTCAAGAACTTCATCGGGAGAGGGGATCATACCGCCCGCTCTGAAGCAAAGCTCTACGGGACGGCGGCATTCCGTGGCAAGGCGCACGTCCTCTATCATCTGACCCATGGAAAGCTCCACGGATATAAAGCCGCGCACCCTGTCAGCCGCCTCTCTCAGAGGCTTTTTGGGGAACGGCCAAATGGTGATGGGACGGATCATACCCGCCTTGATACCCTCTTTGCGAGCCGCGGTCACGGCGTTTTTGGTAACGCGAGCCGCAATTCCGAAGGCGACGAGGCAGATGTCCGCATCCTCCATCATAAAGCTTTCCCAGCGTGTTTCCTGTTCTTCTACTGCCTTGTATCTTTCAAAGCGCTCGATATTGGTGCGCTCCAGCTCCTCGGGCGCCAGATACAGCGAATTGATAATATTGTGC
>CAMFEL010000080.1 GCA_945949385.1 uncultured Clostridia bacterium
GGCGGACGGTGAAGCCGTCCGTAAAGCGATGAAGAAACGCAGGAGAGAGCTTGCTCTCTCCTGCGTTTCTTCAGATGCCTGCCGCAACGCGGCACCCCTGCGGGGGATTTCTATATTGCCGTATCAGGGCAAAAGTTTTTGAGGATTGTCAAGGGACTTTTTTCAAAAAGTCCCTTGACCGGGGTGCGGGGCAGAGCCCCGTATGCATCCGGGGTGCGGGGCGGCGCCCCGTATATACTGATCGGGGCGCGGGGCAGAGCCTCGCAAATACCCATTGCGGCTCTGCAAAGGGCATATGAGCCCTTCGCATATGCTGTGCCGCTATTGACTTTTTATACTGCTTTATTTATAATAAGTATAACAGTTATCTATATCAAAAATCGGGCGGAGGTACGGCATGAAAAGGACAAGCGGGCATAATAATTCCGTAATAAGCTTTTTTGCCTCCTGCTCTATTTCTCCCGCAGACCTGTTTGCCGCCGTCTGCACCGCTTTTGTAATTGCCTCCGTGGTTTTCCTGTGCGGCGGCAACTTTACGGAGCTTACCTATGTACGCCATTACCCGTGGTGGCTGTTTTCGGCGGTGTTTGCCGTCTCCCTGTGCGCCGTTCTCGCCGCAGGCTGTATTCTGAAAAGTCACACCTTTATTTCAAGGCTTCTGCTGTTTTGCTCCCTTATTATGTCAGTCATACTGTGTATTCAGGAGCCTGAAAACATTTTTTTCAATCTCGGTATTGCCTTTATTATTGTAATAATCATAAAATACGCCGACGGCAGGGGCGCCCTGTCTCTCGCGAAGCCGCAAATATCTCGGCGGACGTCCTTTTATATGACTCTGGGCATTTTTCTTGTGTTTTTTGCTGCGGTTTTCTTTTTCACCGCCGCCAAATACAAGAGCTTTCAGCACGGTACCTTTGATTTCGGCATATTTGCCCAGATGTTTGAGCAGATGGCGAAAACGGGACTGCCCAACACGACCGTGGAGCGCAGCGAACTGCTTTCCCATTTCGCCGTTCATTTCTCCCCGGTATTTTATCTGCTGCTGCCGGGATATTTGGTTTTCCGCACGCCGCTGTATCTTCTCGCCGCCCAGGCTTTTGTTGTGGGCTTCGGCGTTTTTCCCGTCCGCCGCATATGCCTTGAGCTGGGACTTTCTCCCCGCACCTCGGTGCTTGCCGCCGCCGTTTTCGCCCTGTATCCTACAATGGCAAACGGCTGCTTCTACGATTTTCACGAGAACAAAATCCTTACCGTTTTTCTTTTGTATCTCGTCTGCTTCGCCCTCAAAGGAAACCGGGCGGGGATAGCGGTCTTTGCGCTTCTGACTCTTTCGGTAAAAGAGGACGCCTTTATTTATGTCCTTGCGGTCTGCATATGGATGCTTGTAACTAAGCGCCGCCGCGGCTTTGCCTGCGGTGTGGCGGCTCTGAGCATTGCATATTTCTTCTTTGCCTGCGCCATGATAAATATGTGCGGCGGCGAGATAATGACCGGCCGCTTTGACAATTATACACTGACACAGGACGGCGGACTTTTTGAGGTTATCCGCACCTGCGTGACGGATATCGGCTATCTTATAAAAGAAGTATTTGCGGGAGCCGACACCGAAGCCTTCAGAGAGGTAACCTACGGGGGACAAAAGCTGGAATTCGTGCTTTGGACGGCGGTTCCTCTTATGTTCACCCCCTTTCTCAGAAAGAAAAGCTCGGAGCTTTGCCTTCTTCTGCCGCTTTTGGTCATAAACCTTATGCCCCGATGGATGTATCAGTTTGACATAGACTATCAGTACACCTACGGAACGGCGGCGCTGATGATATTCTCCGCCCTGCTGGCGCTCAGCGAGTGCGGCAGATACAAACGGCGCAGGCTTCTGGCAGCCATGCTTTGCCTCTGCACCGTGTTTACCGTCTCTGCGGCGTTCTCCAAGGCTCAGCGGCAGGCACTGAGATATTTCCCCAATAAGAAAGCCTACGACGCAACCGAGGAGGCTCTCGGTCAGATACCCTCCGACGCCTCCGTCACCGCCTACGGGTATATAGCTCCCCATTTATACTATGTGGACGACCTGCACTCCTCCCCGGAGTATTACGGCGACTACGAAAAAACAGACTACTATGTAATTGACACGCGATACGCGCGCGACGAGCATACACAGAAAATGTATGATGCCATGGGAGACGATTACAGCCTCCTGTGCGAAACGGGTTATATTAAAATATACAGGCTTATCGGTCAGGAACGGTAACAGTTATGAACAAGGACGACTATAATATTCATAAGGATCACAGAAACAGAATGCGCGCAAAGCTGAAAAGATGCGGCGCAGACGCTTTTGACGCTTATCAGCTTATTGAAATGCTGTTGTTTCACACAATACCGCGAAAGGATACAAATCCCCCTGCGCACAGGCTTCTGGAGCTTTATCCCGACGGCGGACTTCTCAGAGCGAACGAAGAGGAAATGACCGCCTTGCTGCGCCTTTCCCGCGATACGGTGCTGAGACTTATCTGCGACAGCCTTTCGAAGGAGCCTATGGAAAGCGATTTTTCCAGGCGCGCCTATCTGTATATCTGGTTTATTGCAAAGCCTGCGGGCTGTGTGGGTGCCATGTTTCTCGACTCCCACGACAAACTTTTGGAATGTTCCCTGCTGTCCTCCGGCAGAATGTTCCGCTGCGAGAATTATGTGGACAAAATCACGGATATTGCACGAAAGTGCGGCGCAAAAAAGGTAATTCTTTGCCACAACCACATAAACGGTGACAAAAATCCCTCTATGGAGGATCGCTTCCTGACGGAATGTATTTCAAGAAATCTAAGTGAGGCGGGACTTGAATATCTGGGACACTACATAGTTACAGCCTCCGACTGCATATACTGCCCCGGATGCAAAAACGGCGTAGAGTCCGAGTGTTGTACCCAAAAGTGAAAGGATCTTTTTGCCCTATGGAAAAGCGTGAATATCTTGAATGTGCCGCCGTTCGCGGCACTCACGGCGTGCGCGGCAATGTGCGCCTTGAAAGCCTGTGCAACACCGCCGGGGATCTTGCGTCTCTGCACCGTATGTTTGTGCGGGAGGACAGCGGCTACCGTCAGCTTACGGTGGAACATTCCTCCGTGCAGAAGGGCGCTGTGCTGACAAAGTTTCAGGGCGTGGACAGCGTTGAAGCCGCCGCAGCCATGCGGGGAACCCTGCTTTACGCGGCGCGGGAGGATATGCCACTTCCCGAGGGAGAGTTTTTTATTGCGGATATGATAGGACTTCCCGTTATTGATCTTGAAAGCGGAAAGCAGTACGGCACCCTGTCCGATGTTATCCGCCCCGGAGCGCAGCAGATATATGTGGTAAAGGGCGAAAGGGGAGAGTTTATGATCCCCTGCGTGCCCGAGTTTATAAAGAAAATATCCGTCGGTGAGGACGCCGACGGCATTTATGTAAGCCTTATTGAGGGAATGACCGATTAAAATGAGATTTGACATTATGACTCTGTTCCCGGATATGGTGCGCACCGTGCTTTCGGAAAGCATTATCGGACGCGCCGTGGCCGCGGGATACCTTGAAATAAATGTATACAATATCCGCGACTACTCGGACGACAAGCGTCACCGCGTAGACGACACCCCCTGCGGCGGCGGGAAGGGTATGCTTATGGCAGCGCCCCCCATTTACAACTGCTTCAGCGCCGTCACCTCCGACAGATGCGAGGGGGAGGATATACATGTGGTCTATATGTCCCCCCGCGGGCAGGTGCTTAACGACGAAACGGCGCACCGTCTTGCTTCTCACGACCGTCTCGTCATACTTTGCGGTCATTACGAGGGCGTCGACCAGCGCATAATCGACGAAATTGTGGACGAGGAAATCTCCGTCGGTGACTATGTGCTGACGGGAGGGGAAATACCCGCCTGTATCCTCTGCGACTGCGTAGGCAGGCTGTGCGACGGAGTTCTGTCCGACGCCGTTTGCCATGAAGCGGAAAGCTTTGAGGACGATCTTCTGGAATATCCTCAGTATACACGCCCCGTTGAGTTTATGGGCAGAAAGGTGCCCGAGGTACTGCTCAGCGGTCACCACGCCAATATTGACGCCTGGCGGCTTGAACAGTCGGAAAAGCTGACGGCAGAGCGGCGCCCCGACCTGTATGCAAAATACGCCCGCCGCAAAGCCGAGCGTGAGGCCGCCGAAGCGGCGCGAAAAAAGCGAAGAAAGGCGAAAAAGGATGGCGGTTAAATGTGCTTTTCGCTTGACAAAGAACAAAAAGCTATTTATAATCTATATGACTTGATAATTTGCACCGCAGGGCGGAGAAAGGTTTACTATGTATTATATCGGTATAGATCTGGGCGGCACCAATATTGCCGCAGGCATTGTGGACGAGAATTATAAAATCGTAAGAAAAGCGTCCACCCCCACAAACGCGGAGCGCAGTGCGGACGAGATAACCGCGGACATCGCCGCTCTCTGCAAAAGGCTGGTTGAGGAGGAGGGCATCACCGTTGACCAAATCGGCTCCATCGGAATCGCAACTCCCGGCACGGCAAACTGTGATACGGGCGAGATAATTTACGCCAACAATCTCCCTTTCCGACACTATCCCATGCAGCAAAAGCTTTCCGAAATGCTGGGCAGCGCAAAGCGCGTTTATATTGAAAACGACGCCAACGCCGCAGCTAAAGCGGAATCGGTTGCAGGCGCCGCAAAGGGCTCCAGATATTCCGTACTCATCACTCTCGGCACGGGAGTGGGCGGCGGTATTATTATCGACGGCAAGGTATATTCCGGCTTTAACTTTGCGGGAGCCGAGCTGGGTCACACCGTTATCGTCAAGGACGGCAGACAGTGCACCTGCGGCCGCCGCGGCTGCTGGGAGACTTATTCCTCCGCGACCGGACTTATCCGCACCACCAGAGAAAAGCTGGAGGAGTGCAGGAAAGAGGGTCGGGAGACCCTTATGGAAAAGATGATAGGCGGAGATTTGGACAAAATCTCCGGCAAGACCGCTTTCAAAGCTATGCGCTCCGGCGACGAGGTCGGCGCCGAGGTGGTGGAGGAGTATATCTCCTATCTTACCACGGGTCTTGTAAATATTATAAATATTTTCCAGCCCAACGTGCTTTCCATCGGCGGCGGGATTTCCAACGAGGGCGATTCCCTTATCGAGCTTCTGCACGACAGAGTATTTGCCGAGACATATTCCAGAGACGGCACGCCGCAGTGCGAGCTGAAGATCGCTACACTGAAAAACGACGCGGGCATTATCGGTGCGGCGGCTCTCGGTATGTGACGCTTTTCCCGTATATTTTGACTTTGCGGAGTCGGGCAAACGCCCGACTCCTTTTATTGTAAAGCGAAAACCACCTACTAACGAGGTGGTTCAAAAGAGGCTTTGCCGATGGTTAGTCCCGCCGCATTTGCGTCTGTGGGGCAAATTTGTAAATATCGGAAGTATCGGCGGGTTCTAAGCTCCGCCGCCGGCAGCGGCTTACAGCCGCAGTGGATATCTCCGGCTTTGCCGGTGGTTTTGATTCTATGCAGTTGACGGATATCCTTGTTGATTATTGCTTTTGATATGGAATATGGATTTCAACTTTGCAGTTGTTGTTTTTCTTATCCCACTCCACATAACTTTCTATTGTGGGCAGATCTGCTTTTACCAATCCGTTCTCCGGCAGCAGGGTCTTGTTAACATAATACCATGCATTTCCCAATACGTTTTCAGAAAGCGGTCCCTCAGCCCGGTATATTAGCCATTTGGCATCCGGATAAGTATAGCTTTCCAAACCATCCACATCCTGCGGATATTCGACTGCAACCATGTAGTCATTTTGATTATTCTCATCAAATCCAAAGCAAAGTCCAAGCAAGGGCGTTCCGGTACACAACTCTTCCATTTTCCGGATACTTCCGTCATTTCGTGCTACATCCCATGTTCCCCCCGGCTGCGGCGTGACAGCGCGTCTGCCAACTACCCGAAAAGAACTTTTTTCAATCAGCTCAAAGTTTTTGATGTCCATTTTCATGTCCTCTTATTTTTTGATTTGAATTGTTTTTCTTATTTTAACAAAATGATTAATATTTGTAAATACAATTTTCTAAAAAACTAATCAAATGAATAATTAAACGGAAAAGCCATATTTTGAATGGAAAGGTAGAAAACAGGTTTTCGTCGGCGAAGTCAAACAGCAGAGCGCTTACGTCGAAGGACAGAGCCGTCAGCGATGAAAGCATTGTGTCAATCTGCTCCCCCGACAGATAGTAGCTGACACCGAGCCACGAGAAAAAGAACTTTTTCCGTCTGTCAAAGCCTGCATTAGTCAGTTTTTTGACAAATCGTCTTTTTCTAAATCTATCGGTACAAAGCGCAGATTCGGCGGCATTTTCAGCCCCGCCGTCAGTGGCGGTTTCAGCCGCAGAGCAGCTCCCGCCAAGCAATCCGCATCACGCAAATCTTGAAAAATGCGTAATTTTGTGATAAAATATCAGTAAACACAAAATAAATGAAGATTTTACATTGATTTTACATACGCAAGGTATCAGGTCTTACCTTTGCCGTGTATCATACATACAGAAAGGGTTGAAGCTATGATCTACTGTGTTGAAGACGACACCGCCATCAGAGAGCTTATGGTATATACGCTGAAGGCTTCGGGCTTTGAGGCTCGCGGCTTTGCAGACGCGAAAGATTTCTGGGACGCCGTTGACAGCGAAGTACCGAATCTTGTGCTTTTGGACATTATGCTTCCGGGAGAGGACGGTATAACCGTCCTGGAAAAGCTGAGAAACCGCGCAGACACACGCACCGTGCCCGTGATAATGGCGTCCGCAAAGAGCACTGAGTATGACAAGGTTTCGGGGCTTGACAGAGGCGCCGACGATTATCTGGCAAAGCCCTTCGGTATGATGGAAATGGTGTCAAGGGTTCGGGCGGTGCTGAGACGCAGCGCGGCGCCGCAGGACGATACGACCCTGCGCAGCGGAAATATTGAATTGAATATCGGCGAGCACCGTGTAATCGCAAACGGCATTGATGTTCAACTCACTCTAAAAGAATTTGAACTTCTGCGGCTGTTTATGGAAAATCCCGGACATGTTTTCAGCCGTGAATCGCTTTTGTCAAGGATATGGGGCGAGGATTTTATCGGCGAAAGCAGAACCGTGGATGTTCACATCGGGACTCTGCGCGCAAAGCTGGGAGAAGCCGGCGACAGCATTGAAACCGTCCGCGGAGTCGGGTACCGTATGGGTAAAAAAAGCTGATAACCCGGAGATATGCCCTATTTTCGGGTATTGAAAGGACTGGCAGATTATGACGAAGCGTATTTTCCGTTCCATATGTATAGTGGCGATCTCCGTGTTTGCCGCTTCTCTCATTATTATAATGGGGGTGCTGTATAATTATCTGTCCGGATCACGAATGGAGCAGCTTAAGATAGAAACCGACATCTGCGCCGGCGGCGTAGAAAACGGCGGCCTTTCATATATCGAATCTCTGGATATTGACGGCTGGCGTCTTACATGGGTAGCCGGCAACGGCACCGTGCTGTACGACAGCGAAACTGACAGCTCGGAAATGGAAAACCACAACGAGCGTGAGGAAATACGCGAAGCGCGCAAAAACGGCACGGGAGAAAGCGTGCGCTACTCCACCACTCTTACGGAGCGGCAGGTGTACTACGCAAAGCTGCTGGGCGACGGCACCGTGCTTCGCCTTTCCGATTCTCAGTATACCTGGTGGACCATACTGCTCAGTATGATGCAGCCTATTCTGTTTATAATTACGATTGCCGTGGCGGTCTCCCTGCTGCTGGCGTTCCGCCTGTCGAAAAATATAGTAAAACCGCTGAATTCTCTTGACCTTGATGCTCCGCTGAAAAGCGAAGCATACCCCGAGCTTGAGCCGCTACTCAACCGTCTTGCAAGTCAGCAGCAGCAGCTCAGACTGCAGGCGGCAGAGCTTGAAAAAAAGAAAAGCGAATTTGTCAGCGCCACACGCAATATGAACGAAGGCATTGTTCTGCTGAACGAGCAGGGCAAGCTGCTCAGCATCAATGCCGCCGCCTCCCGCCTGTTGGGAGTCAGCCCCTACTGTGTAGGCAAGGATATCCTGCTGCTGAATAACTCCTTTGAAATGCAAGAGCTTGTGCACAGGGCGCTGTCGGGCGAGCATACGGAAATGCGTCTGCCTGTGGGCGGATCCGATTATCAGATAAACGCAACGCCGGTTATGTCCGACGGCAAGGTAAGCGGCGCGGCGCTTATAATATTCGATGTGACCGAAAAGGAAAAAGCGGAGCAGATACGGCGTGAGTTTACCGCCAACGTTTCCCACGAGTTGAAAACCCCTCTGCAAAGCATTTCCGGCTATGCGGAGCTGCTTGCGGACGGTATGGTGAAAGCGGAGGATGTGCCGGAGTTTTCACACAGGATATATTCGGAGTCAAAGCGGCTTATGGCGCTGGTTGAAGATATTATCGGTCTTTCCCGTCTGGACGAGGGCGCGGTGGATATGCAGCGCACCGATACCGATCTGCATGAGATCGCCGAGGCGGCTGTCAAGAGTCTTGAGGACGCCGCACGCAGTGCAAGTGTAAGCGTGGAGCTTTGCGGCTCCCCCGCAGCTGTTAACGGCATACCTCAGCTTCTCAGCGGCATTGTTTACAATCTTTGCGACAATGCAATCAAATACAACAGGCGCGGCGGCAGCGTTACGGTAAGAACCGAAAGAACCGCCGAGGGCGCTCTGCTTACGGTCAGCGACACAGGTATCGGTATTCCCGAAGATCAGCAGGACAGGGTGTTTGAGCGCTTCTACCGCGTGGACAAGAGCCATTCCAAGGATGTAGGCGGAACAGGACTCGGACTTTCAATTGTGAAGCATGCAGCAAAGCTTCACGGCGCCGCGGTAACTCTTAACAGTACTCCCGGTGCCGGGACAACTGTAACGGTGCTGTTCCCTGCCGTAAGCTCTCATTAAAGTTTATACGATTATACGATACACTTTGTGGGACTCTGCCCCGCGCCCCGAGGATATATGGGGCTCCGCCCCGAACCCCGGTGGGTATATGCGAGGCTCTGCCTCGCGCTCCGCTTAGAACCTTTTTTTGAGAAAAAGGTTCTAAGAACTCCAAAAAACGTTTAATTATGGTAAAGAAACATTTTCAAAGCGCTCCGAAAGGTGCGCTTTGTTTTTGGTATTATAGAGATAGATTTCAGTTTTGATTATTAGCTGATAGAAATGGAGTGAGGGATT
>CAMFEL010000081.1 GCA_945949385.1 uncultured Clostridia bacterium
GGCGGGCAAGGAATTTGCCTATAGCGCCGACAGCTTCACCGAGGAGCTTATGGCGAAAATTTCAACGGTGCGCTCAAGCACCCTGACCTTTGCGCCCGAGGCGGGCAGTCAGCGGCTTCGCGATGTTATAAATAAGAACGTAACCGAGGAAGATATACTGCGCGCCGCCGGAGTGGCGTTCAAAGCCGGAAAAAATCAGGTAAAGCTGTATTTTATGAACGGTCTGCCCTTTGAGACCGACGAGGATATAAAGGGAATAGCCGCCCTTGCCAAAAGCGTTGTGGACGAGTATTACAAAGTCTCGGGCGGACGGGGCAAGAGAAGCGTGCAGGTCACTCTCAGCGTTGCCTGCTTTATTCCAAAGCCCTTTACGCCGTTCCAGTGGGAGCGGCAGAATACCGCTGAGGAGCTTGAGAAAAAGCAGCGCCTGCTTATGTCGGAAATAACGGACAGGCGTATTAAATATAACTACCACGACGCAAAAGTCAGCCGCCTGGAGGCGGTGTTTGCCCGCGGCTCAAGGCGCTTGTCTGCCGCCCTTGAGGAGGCGGTGAAGCGCGGAATACGCTTTGACGCCTGGGAGGAGATGTTCGACTACGACAAGTGGATGGAGGTTTTTGAAAGTACGGGCATAGACCCCGCCTTCTACGCTAACAGGGAGATACCCGAGGACGAGGTGCTGCCTTGGGATATGATAGACTGCGGAGTCAGCCGCGAATTTCTTCTTTGCGAAAAGAAAAAAGCCGCAGAGGCGGCTGCCACTCCCTCCTGCAAGGAAAAATGCTCCGCCTGCGGCGCCAACGGACTTGTCAGCTCCGAGTATTGCCGTTGGTGTCCCGGTCATAAGGAGGAGAGCGCCGAGTATCTGGGTCGGGATATAAAGCCCCGTCCCGCGCGCCCGGCTGTGACGGCAAATGACGGCAAGCGCGACTCAAGAGGCGCGGGAGCCGCCGTAAATCCGGGCAAAAAGCCGGTGAGAACGGTAAAATTCCGATTTGAGGAAACAGGCGCGCTTGTATATGTTTCTCATCTTGACATAGCAAGAGCGGTCACAAGGGGTCTTGTAAAATCAAAACTGCCTCTGTATTATACGGAGGGCTTCAATCCCATTCCCAAGCTTACCTTTGCTTCGCCTTTGTCCGTAGGCTGCGGCGGAGAAAATGAGCTTGCGCAGTTCAAGCTGACGGAGGATGCGGACGACAAAGCGATTCTTGAAAGGCTGAAAGCCGCCATGCCCGAGGGTATAACGGTGAAAGAGGCGTATTCTTCTCCGTCAAGCTTCAAGGAGATAGCCTGGGCGCAGAATGTTATTGATATGCATTGCGACGCGGGGGATGATACCGTGCCTATGCTGTATCTTAAATTTGCCTCCTCCGTGGTGGTGCTGAAAAAGACGAAAAGCACGGAAAAAGAGGTGGATATCAGTCCCTTTATCCGCGATTTCAGCGCGGAAAGGACGGACTATGGCGTCCGTATCACCGTTGTGACAAGAGCGGACAACACAAATTATCTTAATCCCGAATATGTTGCACAGGCGGCGGCAGCCGTTGCTGACCCGGAGAACAGAGGGTATCATACCATAATGAGACAGTTCTTTATGTTCGAGGACGGCAGCATATTCAGGTAAATTGCACCATCAATAATTGCAGCGATAAGGCGTCGCATAGCCCAAGTGTCCTTATGGACACTTGGGCAGTTTTATTCGCCTTGCGGCGAGTGATATTGCTGCGCGGTTATATTATGCTGCGCATAGTTTTATTGCCTTCGGCAGTTTCGCGGGCAATAAAATACCACTGAAACCGCAGGTTTCAATATCACGGTTGCCGTCGGCAATCATATCACTCTTTGCGCAGCAAAGAATATCACTGCAAAATAGTCACTACCCGAAAAAGAGCCTTGTCTTTTCTCTTCTTCGGGTAGTTTTGGCTTATACCGTTACAGGTAGGGAATTTGTATGCCAAATTTCTATTAAGTTTTAGATAACTGTTTTTAGAACCCGGCGCATATGCGCCGCTTTTTCTATAATATGCCGTCGAGGCTGAGAGCTTCGGACTCCGCAAGACGGTTCAAAAGTCCGGAAAGCTGATCCAGAGCCGCGGCGTATTGCTCGCTGCTTTCCGTCTTTACGCAGACCGACAGAAGGGAGACGGCATCGTCTACGGCATCAACCTCGCGGTGGTCGATGGTGAAGCTTATATACCGTCGGCAGCTTTCCCATTTTTCGCAAAGCTTTGTTACAGCGGCTTTTGCTGTATCCTGCACGCTGTCCGGCAGGCTGTCGCATATTTCAATAAGCTCCGACAGACGGTTTTCCACATAAATGCAGTTGGCGCAGACGGCACCGCACAGCACGGCAAGAGTTACAAGCGAGGCAATAAAGGATCTCATGATTTTTCCTCCTTTGTTCCGCTTTTTGAGCCGTTTTCGCCTTTCAGAATAAGGGTGACTCTGCCGGAGTCGCCCACGGCAAACAGAAAAATATCGCAAAGCTTTGCTCCCCGCCGCTTCAGCTCCCGTTCCAGTTTTTCACGGCTCCAGCCGACCGCATCAAGATTTTTTTGTATTATGACGCGGTCGATAATAAGGGCGTGGGATATGCCGTCCTCGCGGACTTTTTTGCCGCAGGCTTTGGGTGTCAGAGGTGAAGCCTCCGCTTTGGGAAATACGGAAAGCTGTCCGTTTTCCTCCATAATGGCATACTCCACATCCGCAATATCCGCAATTCCTTTCTGCCTGAGTGCGCAAAGCAGCTCGCTGAGACACAGCCGCTGCCTTTCAAGCTCTTTTCGGTCAAGCACTCCGCGCCGGATTATCATACTGGGTTTTCCCGTAAGTGCTGTTTTCACGGCGGGATGGTGGAGCAGAACATATGAGAGGATGACTTCTATTGACAGAAGCAGAAGTATGGAGCACACGGCTTGGGCAAAGGGAATGTTTTTATCCGTAAGGGGCGAGGCGGCGATTTCCGACAAAAGAATCGTGACGGTAAGCTCGGAAAGCTGAAGCTCTCCCACCTGGCGCTTGCCCATAAGCCGCATAGACACCACAAGTATCAGGTATATAAGTGCAGTCCGTATAAATATGGTTACCATATAAGAATTATTTGTTCCCGGCGCGGCGTTTATTCGTCTGTTTGTCAAGTAATCGCTGAAGCGGTAAAAAAACGGGTCGTTTCCGACCCGTTTTTTGCTGCGGTATAGAATCTATGCCGAATATAATGCCGAAGTGTCCGATTTCACATAGTCATCGGTGTATTCGTCAAAGCTGTCATCATAATAGTAGTCATCATCGTAGTAGTAATCGTCATCATAATAGTAATCGTCATCGTAGAAGTAATCGTCGTCATCGTAATAATCGTCGTAATAATCGTCTTCGTCATTGAAGTAATAGTAATCTTCGCCGAAGACATAGTATTCCAATTGATAGAATATATAGTATTCAATATAAACTGTCATTTCCTCCGATACGCCCGCTTTTCGCATATTTTCGGCGAAAGCATCGTAATCAAGATTATTGAACCACTCCACTATGTCCGTATAATCGTCGGCGTCCGGGTCGTAATACAAATAGGAATCCGGTATATCGGTTTCGGCAGAGGATTCCTCATACTTACTGTCAACAGCGATGTCAAATACCGTTCCGGAATCTTTATACGCCGAAATACCGATTTTCACTCCCTCGTCATTGCTTTCACAACTGATTTCCAGCGTGCCTGAGCCGAGGGCGGTGCTTCCGAATTCAAGATCATCGTCGATTACAGCCGAATCGTCATCAAAGTCAAGCTTTGCTTTGAAGCTTAAAGCATTGCTGCTTTTAACCGTTTTGGGATTTGTTACCGAGACTTCGCCGGAAAGGACGGTACTGCCGTCTTCCGTAAGCGTAAAGTCTGCACTGACGGTGTCTTTTTCTTCTTTTACTGAAGCCTCAAAGCAGGTTTCGTCGTTATAATTGAACTCGTAAACCGTTTCGCCTTTCTTTTCTGCTTTTGCCGCAAAGATGAATGTACTGTCTCCCGCATCTTCGATTTTTCTGCCGATAAGCTTGTGCTTTGCGGTTACATAATCGGTAAGTACAAGGTATGTATCGTTCTTATCGTCGCCCTTTTGCATATTCAGTGCTTCGACAAGAAGCTCGTCAACGGAGTAAATAAACTCCCCGTATATCTTGTCGGGGTCGATCATGTCGGCATATTCATTCGTAAGCGAGTATGCCTCTGCAAAAGCACCTGCAAAATCGGTAATGATCTTCTTTATGTCTTCGTCTTTTTTGACCTCTGTGAGAAGCTCTTCCATAAGCTTTCCTGCGGCTTCGTTGTCCATTTCAAGGCGAAGCTCGGTGCATTTGACTTCTTCACTGCCTACTGTCACCGTGCCGCTGCTGACCTTGACATTCTTAATGCCGTTCATTAGTATTGCCGAATACTTGTCGGCAAGTCCTTTCAGCACTTCTGCTTCGGGCAGGGCGGCGACAAAGTCTTTCAGCGCTTCCGTACTGCTTTCGGAGTAAGCGGAGGAGTCATTGCTTTCATATGCCTTTACGGGGTCGCCGCTGAGCTCGGGAATTGTCAGATACTTTTCGCCGCTTTCCCTGTCAACTGCTTCTTTTACCGTAAGTACGGGTGTGTCGCCTATGTATATAAGGGTTTCGGTACCCGTGCAGGCGTCACCGTCGGAGTATGTATATTTTACCGTCACATCCTTCAGCCATGAAAGCTCGGAGTCTGACATACCGTAGCCGTAACTGTTATTCAGCCCGGAAAGATCCATTTTTGCCTCAAAAGAGTTGGGCACCGTCTCCGCGCTGTCGGACTGCTCCAGCATTGAGCCGTAGCCGGGGATAAAGGCGTTAAGCCCGTCCTGAATGGCGGTCTTTTCAACGCTTGCCATATAAACATCAGGGGCAAAATTTTTCAGAAACAGCCCCGAGAGGAAGCGGAAGTTGACAGCCGCAAGCGCTGCGATGATAAGCACAGGCACTCCGATAAACAGCAAAAGCTTCAGCCAAAGCTTCATTTTCTTTTTGGGTGCGGGAGTATAAGCCTCGCCGCTTGCCGGAGCTTCTGCTGCAGGTGCCGCGGTCTGTACCGCAGGTGACGCTTCGCTGTACGCGGGCGCTTCGGCAGTTTCGGTGCTGGCAGAAACGGAGCTTGATGTCTCCGCATCCGCATCAGGCTGTTTTGCACCGCAGAAAGGGCAAAAAGCTGCTGAGTTATCAAATTCTTGACCGCATTTTTCGCAGAACATATGGTTTTCTCCTTTTGTTTTTGTTGTTGTGCATTGTACTTTGTTATTTTATTGAATTATATCAAAATATGTTGAAGTTGTCAAGCATACTGAATTTTCCGTACGGCAGTGCCCGCGTCGTCACTGCATTCATATACTGTAATGAGCGCTGTTGCGCTCCGAAAGAGAAAAATCAAGAAAGGAAAATACAAAAGATGAATTATCGGGATGAAAACAGCACCCCCAGAGACAGGATCTCTGCGGAGCTGTTCTTCCGTGAATACGGAACGGAGATACAACGGTGCGGATGCCGCCGTGACACCCGTGAAGATAAACCGAGATGTGCAAACGGCTGCCGGGAAACGGAAAACAGAGGCGGACGCAGAGAGCGCACCGACGGCTGTGGCTGTATGCCCCGTGATGCAAGCTGCGCAGAGCGCACGCGCAGCTATTGCGAAAGACATACAAACTCCGTGTGTACGCGCTCCGATACAGACAGGCGCACCGAAAGCAGAACCGGCTGCGGCTGCAGCACCGAGAGACGCACCGGCACGGGCTGCGGCTGCAGCACCGAGAGACACAGAAATACCGGCTGCAATGACAGAGTGATTCCCGCGCCTACTCTTGCCATGTCATATATTCCCATGCAGCAATGGGGCGAACTTATGAACTGCGAGACGGCGCTTCGCGAGGGCACGTTGTTCAGAGAACTGGTCTTTCCGTTTTTCCCCACACCTTGGTGCCAAAGGAAGTACAGAAACTTATGAATAACTCCTGCAACGACAGCAGATACACCCTTGAGACAAAAATCAGCGCTCTGGGTCTTTGCGTTCACGAAACCGCCCTGTTTCTGAATACGCACCCGCACTGCAAAGAGGCTCTTGACTACTTCCGCTGCAAAAGAAGGGAGCTGTTTGAGCTTACGGAAAAATACGAAGAAAAATACGGCCCGCTGACAGCCTTTTCAGATCCCGCAAGAGACTGCTGGATATGGATTGACAGCCCATGGCCGTGGCAGACACAGGATATGTGCGCATGCCGTACAAAGAGATAAGGAGATGAAAATATGTGGCAATATGTAAAAAAGCTTCAGTACCCCATAAACATTAAAACTCCAAACGCGGCTGCCGCAAAGGTCATAATTTCACAGCTGGGAGGCCCTGACGGGGAGTTGGGCGCTTCTCTCAGATACCTGTGTCAGCGCTATACTATGCCCGACGACCGTATTATCGGCACACTTACCGATATAGCCACGGAGGAACTGGCACATGTGGAAATGGTGTCGTCTATCGTTTATCAGCTTACTAGAAATCTGAGCATTGAGGAGATCAAGCGCAGCGGCTTTGATACCTATTTTGTGGATCACACTGCGGGTATCTACCCTATCGCCGCGAGCGGCGTTCCGTTCCGCGCCGAGTATTTCGGCGTAAAGGGCGATGTTTTTGCGGATCTAAGCGAGGATCTGGCGGCAGAACAAAAGGCAAGGGTGACCTACGACAATATTCTGCGGCTTATTGACGATCCTGATATATGCGACCCCATCAAATTTCTGCGGGAGCGCGAGGTGGTGCATTTCCAGCGCTTCGGTGAGGCGATGCGGCTTGCGCAGGATGACAGCGACTGTAAAAACTTTTACGGCTGGAATCCCGAATTTGACAGAGGCTGTCACAGAACGGGAAACGCCAAATAAATACCCGGAAATCAAAAAGGGGCTGCGATGCGGCCCCTTTTTTGCGCGATGCAAATTCGCACGTTTTTTCGCAAGTCGGTCTCTCGCCTATGTCATACCTTGGGAAAAAATCAAGTATAAATATAAAAAACCTACGGAGCGGACAATGCGAAAAAGCAGAAAATATATATTCAACGTCGTACTGCTGGCGGCGGTCACGGTAGCTATGCGGGCAATAGGTGTCAGCTTCAACGCTTTCGTCACGAGAAAGGCGGGAGCCGGTGCGGTAGGACTGTTTACTCTTGTGGGCAGCGTGTATTCTCTTGCGGTAACTCTCGGTCTGTCCGGCGTCAATCTTGCGGCGGTGCGCCTTACCTCTCGCTGTCTTGCTCTGTGCGAGGCGCAGGGGATGAGCGGATACGAAATGCGCAAGACTCTGAAACGGGAAATGGGAGGCTGCATAGTTTACGCTCTGTTTTTCGGCACGCTTGCGGGACTTTTACTGCACGCTCTGGCATATCCGGTGGGAACTTATATTTTGGGCGACGTTCGCACCGTGTCCTCCTTGAGGCTTTCTTCCTTTGCCATTCCCGCCGTTTCTCTTTCCTCAGCGCTGGCAGGCTATTTTACGGGACTGCGAAAGGTGTATAAAAATGCGATTGTCTCCGTTTCGGAGCAGATAATAAGTATTTTTGCCGTGTCTGCCGCGCTTGAACTGATTGGCATAAGGGGCGCGGAATACGCCTGTCTTTCCGTAATCGGCGGAGCCGCGGTTGCGGAGACGGGCTCTTTTTTGCTGTCGCTTTTGCTGTATCTTTGCGACAGGGTCAAAAGCGGCAAAAACGGAGGAACAAATGCGGCGGGCGGAGTGGGCGGCTGCAAAAGTGCGGGTGACGCGAAGAGTATAAAAAGCACGGGGAGAACAAGGACTGCGGCGGGAGCGCTGCGTGCGCAAAAAGCAAATGGCGCAGGCAAGGCGGCAGGCGGAGTGAAAGGCATCCGGAAACGGGCAAAGGGAATACGGGGCATATTCGGCGGGGCATACAGGGGTGCCTTGCGGCGCGCCGCCGCAGTGGCTTTCCCGGTGGCGGTAGGCTCCTATGTGCGACAGGGACTTTTGTGTGCGGAGCATATTGCCATACCTGCGGGTCTCAGGCGTTTCGGCAAAAACGCCGAAGCGGCTCTTGCTTCATACGGAGTATTGCACGGTATGGCGTTTCCGCTTATATTCTTCCCCTCGTCCGTGGTCATAGCCGCAGCCTCACTGCTTATTCCGGAGCTTGAGGAAACGCAGGCTCTCGGAAACAGAGAGGGCGCCGCCCGTATTGCCGGGAGATGCGTTCGGCTGACGCTGATATTTGCGGTAGGCGCCGCAGGTGTGTTCCTCGCTTTCGGGGGAGAGTTGGGTATGTCCGTATATTCAAGCGCCGAGGCAGGGTCATATGTTGCCGCTTTTGCGCCGCTCATACCAATTATGTATCTTGACACCGCAGTTGACTGCGTGCTGAAGGGAATGGGACAGCAGGTGTACTGTATGAAGGTGAATATTATCGACGCCTTTCTTTCTCTGCTGCTTGTTCTGTGCGTGCTTCCGTTTTTCGGTATTAAGGGGTATATAGCGTGCGTTTATCTTACGGAAACGGTGAATTTTATTTTAAGCATTACCCGTATGGCGTCTGTTACAAATGTGGCTCTGCGGCCAAAGGACGCTCTCGTTCCGCTTATTTCTTCTCTGTGTGCCTGCACGGCGGTAAGACTTGCCGCTTCTTTTCTCTGCCGCGGTCTTGTGGCTTTTGAAATCGGTGCGGCTATACTGATTTATTCGGCATTTGTACTTCTGTTTTCCGCTTTTTTGCGCACAAAATCGGCTAAAACGGAGAAAAAGCAAAACTTGCTTGCAAAGGGGCGGCGCACAGTATACAATAGTAGCGTTTGGAAATTTCAGTAGGGTATCGGGACGGTAAAACGGTCAAATGAAGCTTAAAAAACCGAGAAACGAAATAGATATGATAAACGGGCCTCTGCTGCCCAAAATACTGCTGTTCAGCGCCACGGTCTTTCTGACGAATCTGATGCAGCTGCTCTTTAACACCGCAGACCTTGTGGTGGTGGGGCGCTTTGCCGGCAACGAGGCGCTGGGAGCCGTAGGTGCCACCGGCGCGCTTACGACCTTGCTGGTAAACCTGTTCATCGGTTTTTCCGTAGGAGTCAGCGTGG
>CAMFEL010000082.1 GCA_945949385.1 uncultured Clostridia bacterium
GCGACAAGCTTGAACTGAAGCTTGCTTACTGCGAGGGAGACCAGGCTGTTGTTGATGAGAGCCAGAATCCTCCCATTCACAGCGTAGAGCCCGTTGATGTGTACGATTACACCTGTACCATTGTTTGCGAGCATCCTTCCACTCATGAAAGTATTATTCCCGCAACCTGTACCGAAGACGGTGCAGTGCAGCAGGTCTGCGATGAGTGCGGCACCGTTGTAAACTCCGAGCCTATTACGGCTTCCGGACATCAGTGGGTAGCGGGCGAAACCGTTGCTCCTACCTGCGTTGATGAAGGATACACGGTTTATGAGTGTTCCGTATGCCACGAAACCGAAAACAGAGAAATTATACCTGCAACCGGTCTGCATGAATATGAGGCAGGCACTCCCGCTTCCGCAACCTGTGCCGAGGACGGATATACTCCTTACACATGTAAGTACTGCGGAACCGTAGATAAGAGAGACATCGTATCCAAGGATACTGTTTCTCATACGCCCGGCGAGCCCGTAGTTGATGCAACCTGTACTGAGGACGGGTTCTCTACCGTATACTGTACTGTTTGCGGTACTGTAATTTCTTCAACTCCGGTTGAGGCTACGGGGCATAACTGGGTAATATCAGATGTTCATGAAGCCACTTGTACTGAAACAGGATGGACATATTATGAGTGCACCGAATGTTGTGAGATTAAGAAAGGCGATTATGTTGACGCTCTCGGTCACGCATGGAAAGACGCTACCTGCACCGAACCCAAGACCTGTGAGCGTTGCGGAATAATTGAAGGTTCTGCTCTCGGGCATACCCCCGGCGATCCTGTGATTATTGATGCTACCTGTACCGAAAATGGAAGCTCTACAGTATACTGTACTGTTTGCGGTGTGCTGATTTCGTCTACTACTATTCAAGCAACGGGACATAATTGGATAGCACAACATGTACACGAACCCACGTGTACTGAAAGAGGCTGGACATATTACGAGTGCTCCGAGTGTAACGAGATCATGAAAGACAGTTATACTGACGCGCTCGGTCACGTTTGGAAGGACGCTACCTGCACCGAGCCCAAGACTTGCGAGCGTTGCGGCGCCACAGAGGGCGAAACCATCAGTCATACTCCCGGAGAGCCCGTAATTATTGATGCTACATGTGCCGAGGTTGGCAGTTCTGATGTATATTGTTCTGTTTGCGGTCAGTTGATTTCTTCCACTCCCATCCCGGTTACGGAACATACCTGGGTTGCAGAACATGTTCATGAGCCTATATGCACCGAAAGTGGCTGGACCTATTACGAGTGTTCTGTATGCCATAAGATTAAGAAAGATAGTTATACTGACGCTCTCGGTCACAATGAAACGGTTGAGATTGACACGCAGCCTACTTATGATGAAGACGGTCGTTTGAAGATCGTCTGCGAGAGATGCGGGGAGGTTCTTCAGGATACTGTAAGAACCAGACTGACTGTAAGCGCAAGTGTAATATGTGTTATTAAGGACGCAGATGGCAATGATATTGAAATAGCTACATTCGAGCACGACGGCCTTTACAAGGGTGATATATTCCGACCTGATATCCCAGAAATTCACGGATACACCGTAGTTGAGGGAAGTGAGCAGACTGAGATCGAACTCGGCGAAAATGACAATTATATTGTTTATGTATACAAAACTGAATTGAGCGGTAAATATAAGCTGACCCTTGACGGTGTTACTTTTGAGTATTCTTCCGGAGAAACGGTAACTCTAAAAGCTGAGTTTTATACGGACGGACAGTACGGTTACCGATTTGCATACTGGAGTGGGGATACTGATGTCATATCAATCGACACAACTGCCGCAGAAATCACCTTTACAATGCCAGACAATGACATAACGCTTACAAAGAATTATGTAATGATAGGTGATGCCAATGGGGACGGCAGAATAAATGGAACGGACACCAACTATATGAAACGCACCGTAACGGGAGACCTTATGGGAACTTCGTCACTGGACATAAATCTTGATGGTAGGTGGAACGGTACCGACGCAAACATCTTAAAGCGTATCCTCGTCGGTTCTTATGTTCCGGAAATGTAGAAAGAATAATTAGATAAGAGCGGGGTTTTGCCCCGCTCTTGCTCTTGCTATTGAAATAGTTTTACTTTTTCATCCTGTATATCATACATGGTCTGCCGCCGGTTTCGTAATTCATTTGGCTTATTGCCTTGCCGCTTTCGGAAAGATAGTTCATATACCGTCTGACGGTAACGCCCGTAAGTCCCGAATGCTCTGCTATTTCATCTCCTGTCATCCATTTGTCGGGACTGCTTTGCAGAAATGAAATGATAAGCTCCAGGGTCTTTTCCTGTATGCCTTTCGGGTACTGCTCGCTGCTTTTTCTGTGCGCGTTCTCAACAATATAATCAATGCTTTGCTGGCTCAGTGTTTCCAGATCTTTTTTCGCCTTGTTCTGTGCTATGAATTTTTCAAGCGCGCTTTGAAATCTCTCAAAGGTAAAAGGCTTTACCAAATAATCCACCACGCCGAGACGAAGCGCTTCCTCCAGTGACTTTATGTCGTTTGCGGCTGTTACCATGATCGCTTCCGCGGGGATCTTTCTGCTTCTGATGTTTCGCAGCGTTTCAAAGCCGTCCATGTGAGGCATATAAACATCAAGTATTATAAGATCTGCCCGTTCTTTTTCAAGGAAGTCAAGAGCGGCTTTGCCGTCAGAGCATTTCCCGACAATTTGAAAATTCTTATTGCGTTTTATGTATTGCTCGTTTATCATTGCGACCATAGGGTCGTCTTCAACGATAAGTATTTTATACATATTTTATGACCATACCTTTCTTCGGATTTGTGCCGTTTTCGCCGCAGGCGGAATTTGCCCGTGCTTTGGGCGAAAGACACAAATCGTGTCTGAAACCGTATAACTTGCGCTCTCTGCTAATTCTGTTTTCAGACTTATTTCTCCGTTTTTACATTTTTTGAAAAGCTTACGGAAAATGAAGTGCCCGCGTCTTTCTGAGATTCGACGTTTACGGCACCGCCCAGTCTTTCTACTATGGATTTTACCTGATACAGACCCGTGCCTCTGCCGTCGCCTTTGGTTGAATATCCGTTTTCAAATATGCGGTCCATATCCTGTTTATCTATGCCGCACCCCGTGTCGTCAACGGTGATCAGCACCGCGCCGGGACGGGAATATATGCCGAACATCAGCTCCTTCGGTGCCCTGTAATCCGCGTTATTGTTCATAGCGTCAAAGGCATTGTCCAGCAGATTTCCTATGACGGTTACAAGAGCTTCGGAGGGAAGCTTCATATCCGACGGACAGTAGCTGCAGTTTTCGCGAAGCACGAATTTTATATTCAATTCGGACGCTCTTGCAATTTTACCTATAAGCAGTGCTGCCACCGAGGGCTCGCTGACGGCATTCATGATTTTGCTTATGGACTCGCGCTGTACCATACTGATATTCTGAATGTAGGCTGTTGCTTCGTCGTACATACCCATTTGTATCATACCCAGAATAACATGAAGCTTATTGGTAAAATCATGGTTGTTTGCGCGCATGGAATCAACAAGATAGCGATTGCCCGCCAGATCCTCCATGAGCTTTGTATACTCGGCTCGGTTATGCAGTATTCCGACGGCGCCCACCACGGCGTTATCTTCTTTTATTGGTATGCTGTCTATGAGAATATCAGCGTCGGCAGAGCTTATACTAAATTCCTTTTCGCCGCTTTCAAGTGTATTCAGCAGTACAGTACCGTTTCCCGCGCTGCCGATATTTTGTCCGACTGTATTTCTGCTTTTATCGCCGTCCCCCTTATTCAGCATTTTGATTGCCGCTTCATTTGCAAACTGAATGCAGCCTTTGCTGTCCACGGCTATTATTCCTTCCTCAAGAGACTCAAGAATACCGTCCCTGATCTTATACATGGCGGTAAAGGTATCCGGCTCATATCCCATCAGGCTCTTTTTGATTTGTCCGGACAGCTTTGCGGAAATTATGATTTCGATTATTACTGCCGCCGCAGTTATGACCGCGCTTATGAGAAGGATCTGATATGTTTCTCCCCAGATGTTTTTCATAAGCATTATGGACATTACAAATCCCGAATAATTTCCGTTTTCGTCATAAATCGCGGCATATGCACGGCGCTGAGTGCCTGAGGGGCCTGTATCGTCTGCGGTGTAATAGCCGGCGGATTTTTCGTCAAACTGCGGCAGGGTGCCGTCGTAAACCGTGCCGATAAGCTTATGGTTTGAATGGTATATGCGGACATTGTCTTTGTCTACGACGGAAATCACATCAATATCGTCAAGGGCGTCTTTAAGGGAATCAAGGTACTGGGAAAGGACTGCCGACGCGATTTCCCTGTCGGTGCCGTCGGTAAGAACGGGGGAGCCTGCAACAGCCTTTGCGATATTCTGTAAATTCTGATCCCGCTTTACCGTTTCAAAATGAATATTTGTAAGTGCTCCCGCCGCGCCGAGAAACAGGGCGAGGGATATTATCAAAATCAACTGAGTTCGGAATAACAGCCTTTGTATGCTTTTCAGCGTGCTTGGCTTTTTTTTGCCGCTTTTTTCTTTTACGGAGTCGTTTTTCATAAGTTTTTCAGCTCTCTTATTTTTGGTGTCCCATTTTCGGCGGGAAAAGCCGACTATACACAATCATTATAACATAAAATACGGTAAAATCGGCTTTTGAAAGTAAAAAAAGCGAAAGCGCGGGAAATTTGTGTTTATATTTTTCATATAATTGTCACCGCAGGTATTGGGTGATATTATGTATTTGCAAAATAAATAAGCAAGGAGTTTTCGTTATGGGATCTGTTCTTGAAACCGTTATGCTTGTATGCTTCGGTATGTCCTGGCCGCTGAATGTTATTAAAGCCTGGAGATCAAAAACCGCAAAGGGTACGAGCGTTACATTTATTCTTCTTATAATTACCGGTTACATTGCCGGCATCGGAGCAAAACTGTATATTCATCAGTTTAATTATGTTTTGATTGCATACGGATTTAATCTTATTATAGTACTTCTCGATCTTGCAGTCTACTTCCGCAATGCGGCACTTGATAAAAAGAATATACCGGAGGGCAGGTGAAAACGGTATGTATGAGGACGAGATCAAAAAATATACGCAGTTGAACGAACTGGCAAAAAGCGGCGGGATCGTTATTTTCGGCGGAAAAAACGACAAAAGCATACCTCTTTGCGAGCTGAGGCAGGCTTTTTCGATCGGTGAAACGTTATACAACAGAAGTATAGACGGGCTTTCTGTCACTAACGCTGCCGATGTATATGACGCCTGCGTTGCTCCTATTTGTCCCGAAACTGTTATACTGCATATAGGAGAAGCTGACGCAGACAGCTTTGAAACCGCTCCCGCAGAATTTGATATTAAGTACTCAGAGCTTATACGCCATATAAAAGCGGTGAACGGGTGCAGGATTGCTGTTGTTTCCGTTAAAAACTCAGATGCGGGAGCAAATGCCGACAGGATAAACGAGCATCTGAGGCATATTGCAGAGACTGAACGTTGCGAATTCTGCGATATTTCAGTAAGGCGACTCTGGAATCCCAAGAACACCGAAACGCTGATGTCTTTTATAAACGATATCGGCTTTGAACGTCCGCTGAAAATCAAGAGACCGGTTTACGATCTTGTAAAAATTTTTTACTGCTGTTAAGCTGAAAAAGAGAAAAAGAAACGCCAATTCTATATACGGAATTGACGTTTCTTTTTGGTGATCCATCGGAGATTCGAACTCCGGACCCTTTGATTAAAAGTCAAATGCTCTGCCAGCTGAGCTAATGGATCTCTTAAGCGCGCTCATTTAGTGTAGCACAACAAAGCGCGTTTGTCAATATTTTTTGTGCGTTTTTGGAAAATACTTTTACAAAAGTTTGTTCTTTCTGAAAGAAAGGGGAAGCATTTCGCCAAAGGTACAGCGGTATGTTTTTTTGCCGTCCCAAAGTATGAGAACCGCGTCGTCAGTGCCAAACTCGCACAGCACCTGACGGCATACTCCGCAGGGAGGGCAGAAATCTTCGATACGGCCGTCTTTTCCGCCACACACCGCTATTGTTTCAAAGTGCGTAAATCCGTTTTTTACGGCTTCTGCCGCGGCTGCGCGTTCTGCGCATATTGTGGGAGAATAAGAGGCGTTTTCGATGTTGCAGCCTGTGAAAACCCGTATTTCCCCCTTGGCGTTGTGAGGTGCGAGAGCGGCTCCCACCTTAAAGCCGGAGTAGGGAGCGTATGCGGCGCTCATCGCCTCTTCTGCCATGGAAACAAGCTCTCTGTCAGTCATTTCTCTCTGTCCTTTCTTACTATGCTTTGATTGTTACATATGTGGGTGTATGTCCGGTGTATTTCAGAAATTCTCCGAACATTTTTTCCGTTTTTGCCTTTACGCTGCCGGTGTTCTGACAGGGGTGAAAGCATATGTATTCGTTTTTCGTAAGGTCGCGGTCGATAAGCAGGGTGACTTTATGTTCTTTATCGTACATAAGTCCCATAACGGTTACGGAGCCGGGTGTCAGATTCAAAAGCTCCTGCATTTTTTCAGCGCTTCCGAAGGAAAGGCGGGTGGAGCCTATCTGGTCTGCTACCTCTCTGGTGTGAAACGCTTTATCGCCGGGAAGCAGCAGCAGATAGTACCGGGTTTTTGCGGAATTGGTAAGAAACAGGTTTTTGCAAAGGGGAGTGTCAAGAATACGGTCTATATCCTGACAGGCTTCTATGGTCATGGCAGGCTCGTGCTCCACGCGCTCGTATTCTATTCCCAGTTTATCAAGCAGGGCAAAGGCTTCTTCTTCTTTTTCGCTTCTTGTGCCTATTTCGGGAGCGGTCGTATATATTTGGGATACTGTCAATTTTTTATTCCTTTCGGTCTTTTGCTTTTATCTGTCTGAACTGCTGTCTTGCGCGGGGTCGTAGTGACAGGGAGAAGAGTAAAACTCTTTAAGGTCTGCGCGGCAGCCGCCATCGCACTTTTTGAGACCGCAGGCTTTAAGCAGGGAAGCGGGGCCTGCGCTGTCGGGCAGCGTTACGGTTTCGCTGCCGCATCTCCAGAGAAAGTTCATAACAGCACGACACATTACTATCATTGCTTCGTCACTCTCAAAGCCGTCGGCGGGGACAAGGGTATCGATCACGGCATTTCTGCCGGTTGAAAACTGGCACACACCTATGAGTGCCGCAACGGATGCTCTGTCCTCAGTAAGCTCCGCCGCAAAATATGCAAGATCCTGTTCTATAAAGTCCGTTCCGAGAGTCTGACAGACGCTTTTTTGCAGTTCTTTATCACCTATGGGTTTTACGGCAAACATTTTAAGCCTCGCCGCCTTTCAGGTATGTTATTTCTTCTTCGGTAAGATGCCGCCATTTCCCGCTTTCCAGCTTTCCGAGCTCGATTTTCCCGATGGCAACGCGCTTAAGCCTCATAACGGATATGCCGCAGTTTTCGCACATACGGCGTATCTGTCTGTTTCGTCCCTCGTGCAGGGTAATGAGAAGCGTTGAATAAACGCTGCCCGCCCTGTCGCGTCTGCCTGAGGATATAATTTTTACTTCCACGGGCCGCAGCCTGTATCCGTCAAGCTCCATGGGAGCCGTCAGATTCGCTATGTTTTCGTCTGTCACTGCTCCCTTGACTTTGACTTTATACACCTTTTCAAAGCTGTGGGAGGGGTGCATAAGTCTGTTGGCAAGCTCTCCGTCGTCTGTACAAATGAGCAGTCCCTCGGAGTACATATCAAGTCTGCCGACGGGGTACACCCGCGCTCCGCAATCAGATGTCAGGTCAAGGGTGCATTTTCTGCCCTTTTCGTCGGACATGGTGGTAACATAACCCATTGGCTTATTAAGCATTATATATGTATTTTTCAGGGCTTTCGGCGAGACGGTTTTGCCTTTGAGTCGGACGGTGTCAAGCTCCGGATCCACCTTATCGCCCAAAGAAGCGGTGACGCCGTTTACAGTCACATGTCCCGCCTCAATCTCGCTTTCCGCACCTCTGCGGGACATTATCCCGCAGAGGGAAATATATTTCTGCAATCTTATTTTTTCCATTATATGCCGTCAGCTTCTTGAAAAAATTTTCAGTTCTTTCCGAATATCTTGTCGAATATACTTACGCTTCCGCCTTCTTCGCAGTCCTCGCAGGCAAACAGTTCAAGGCTTGTGACGGCTCTGCCGTCCACGCATATCTGCACTTTGCCTACATAGTCGCCCTGCCTTACGGGTGCCCACAGAAACCGTCTTGCTTCAACTGTAGCGGTGACGCGGCTGTCTTTGGGCACGGTTACGGAAAATTTGCCGTTTGTAGCGGCTCTGACAGTTTCCGCACTGCCGCCCGACACGGGAATATCGTACACCAGTCCGTCACTGTCGCATATTCTCGCGCATTTCAGCAGGGAAAAGCCGTAGTCCAGCATGGCGGTATGATCCTTCCAGTCGCCGGGGTCGGAAAGAGTGACAGCTACAAGGCGCACTCCGTCCCTCTCTGCGGCTGAAACGAGACATCTGCCGCTTCTTTTGGTGTAGCCTGTTTTTACGCCCACAGAGCCGCTGTATGTCTTCAGCAATCTGTTGTGGTTCACAAGCACGCGGTCATAGTCCGCGCCCGGTATTGTGGTTTTGTAGGTGGAAACGATTTTTGCAAAAGTATCGTTTTCAAGGGCGCTTGCGGCGATTACGGCAAGATCCGACGCTGTGGTGTAGTGCTCCTCGTCGTCAAGTCCGTGAGGATTGGTAAAATGGGTGTCGGACAGGCCGAGACTGTGTGCTTTTTCGTTCATCATACGGGCAAAGTTTTCCACGCTGCCGCCTACTTCTATGGCAACTGCTGTTGCAGCGTCATTGGCACTTTCCAAAAGAACTGCGTACAAAAGCTCCTCAAGAGTAAGCTCCTCGCCTGTCTTGAGATATACGGACGAGCCCTCTACGCCCACCGCG
>CAMFEL010000083.1 GCA_945949385.1 uncultured Clostridia bacterium
ATATTCCTCTCTCCATTTCTGTCAGCTAATAATCAAATCTGAATTCCCAAAAACAATATCAGTTTTGAAAAACTTGCCTTCTGTGAGTAGCTATAAGTCTGCTATCGACACGCTCCAAAGCTTTGCTGTATTTCCGCCGCGATATGTGCAGATTTAGGCTGACGGGACAGCAGTCCCTTCGAATTTTCCTCACTAATTTCTATAAGCTAATAATTAAATCCGAAACCAATATCACCCGATAGCGCTCATGGAAGCACATGCCTCAAGAATCAGCCGCCGTTCGCTGAAAGGCACTTTCTGCCCGCAGATAAGCTGATATGTCTCATGCCCTTTGCCGGCAAACAATACAATATCCCCTCGCCGTGACATGCCCACCGCACGCCTTATTGCCTCACCGCGGTCAATGACGCACTCATACGGCGTGTCAAAGTGCATATACGAAGCGATCTCATCAATAACCTCCTCCGGAGGCTCAAAATCCGGATTATCGGAGGTGATGATAACATAGTCTGCATACTTGCTTGCCGCCTCGGCAAGCTCCCTCCGCCGTCCGCGAGTACGCCCGCCTACGGAGCCGAAAACGCAGATTATGCGCTCGGGCTCGTAATCGCGAAGCGTCGTCAGCGCACTGGTAAGACTGAGACCGTTGTGAGAATAATCGATAATAAATGTTCTGCCCGGAATACCCTCTACCACCTCAAAGCGTCCCTGTACGGGAGTGCGTTCAAGCACGGAGGCCGAGAAATCCTCGGCAACACCGTAGCAGGCGGCAATTGCTATGGCGCACAGCCCGTTGTAAACGCTGAAAGTGCCGGGTGACATAAGACTTACGGGCACCGAATGAAGTCTGCCCGCTCTGCGGCACTCAAAGCGCACACCCAGAGAAGTATCGTTTCTGTATTTTTCAATGCCGAAAGCCCTGAAATCAGCTTCACTGTTTATACCGTAGGACACGGAGTTTCCCGACGTGCCCTCTGTCATATACCCGCTGCTTTCATCGTCGGCATTGTATATAATGTTTTTTGCGCCGAAATCGCTGAATAACCGCTTTTTGCAGCGGCGGTAATCCTCAAAATCGGGGTGTTCGCCTTCTCCGATATGATCCTCGGACAAATTGGTAAACGCCGCCACCTCAAAAGGTATACCGTCAACTCTGTGATGCCCCAGAGCCTGCGAGGACACCTCAAGCACCGCGTACTTTACCCCCGATGCCACCATCAGTGCAAAATAGTGATGCAGCTCAAGGCTTTCGGGAGTGGTATTTACCGTTTCCGTATGCTGACCGTTTATAATGACTCCGTTGGAGCCGATGTACGCGCAGTTCATGCCGGCGGCGTTGAGTATGGCGGAGCATAGCAGCGCCGTAGTAGTCTTGCCTTTCGTGCCGGTAATTCCGATTATGTGCAGTTTGTGAGCCGGATGGCCGTAATACTCGGCGGCAATTACGGGAAGAGCCGCTCTTGTGTCATCGGTCACCGCCTGCACAGCGTCATCGGGAAGCTCCAGAGTCCTTTCGCACAGAAACGCCCTGCAGCCGTTGTCGTATGCACGCATGGCGAAATCGTGACCGTCGCGCTTTGCGCCCACAAGGCACACAAACAAGTCTCCTCCGCGAGCTTTGCGGGAATCGTACTCAATGCCCGTGCATTCGGGATCGCCTCCGCGCAGCTCGCCGGGTATATCCTTAATTATTCGGGAAAGCTTCATTCACAACACTACCTTTCCTTATAATTTTCGCCTCACGGAAAAGCATTTTCTGCAATCGTAGAAAATACTGCTACGCCATCAGATCGAATTCCGCAGGAAAGCCCACGGTCTTTTTGCCGCACAGGGTAATTGCCTTATGCGCCAGTACCTCAAGGGAATCCGCAAAGCGGCTGTCCCCACCGATCTCGCGGTTAATGAGGGACAGCTCCGTACAGCCCAGTATCATTCTGTCGCAGCCTTTTTTCGCAAGATGTTCGGCGACTGCATAAAACTTGTCCGTATCAGGGCTGCGCCCGCTTTTTACATCGCCGTATATAAGCTCGTGCAGATATCTCTGATACTTTTCGTCGGGTATTGCCCAATCAAGTCCCACAGCCTCCAGCTTGCCTTGATAGGATAGGCTTGACACGGTGCCCTCCGTGGCCATAATTCCCGCCTTTTTGCATCCGGATACTTTAAGAAAAGCCGAGGTCTCCTCGATTATGCTGGGCACGGGCACCTTTACGCAGGCTCTCACCTCATCAATAAAGTAATGCGCCGTGTTACAGGCAATGATAATGGCATCAGCACCGTAAATCTCAAGCCTTTTTGCGTCCTCCACCATATACGGCAGGGGACTTACATCGCTTTTCTTCATTATATAAGCGGTTCTGTCCGGGGTAGTGGCGTTTGATGACAGGATAATATCAATATGCTCCTGGTCACAGGAGGCCTTTGTGTGAGCGGTTATAAGCTCGTACAGATAAGCGCTGGACATAGGGCCCAGTCCGCCCAGTATGCCGAGCAACGGCTGTTTTTGCGGAGTCAAGGAAACACCTTCTTTTTTTGGCAATTGACTATTTTGACTTTGGGTAGTAAATTCTGAACTTTTTTCTCTGCCGTCTGAGCTGTTCCAAAACGCACAGAGTGCGCAGAGGATTGAGACGGAGATCGTAGGAATACAGAAGCGAGCAGGTATCCTTTTTCTCTTTTGCAAGCGCTTTTGCCCTTGCCGCAAGAGATGAATCCTCCGTATAGGTATATGCCACGGAAGCGGGAACATGATGCCAGAAATGAACGTTTTCGTTAAGCACGCAGTCCGACTCTCCGTCATCCCACTTTTCAACCGCAAGGCGGGCAATATTCATTCCGCAGGAGGTGACATAGAAATTACTGCGTCCCTGACGCAGGTTTATCTCGAACACTCTGAAATCGTCACCCTGCCCCGTATATTTAATATCAAAATTGGAAAAGCCCGTATAGCCCACAGCTTCAAGCATATCCTTTATATTTTTGACAATCGACAAAGACTCTGTGGGCTCGGTCACTATAGCCGCGTGATTGCCCAATCCCTTGGGGGTATGCTCCTCGATCATGGTGTGACCGAGGCACATGGCGCGCACCTTTCCGTTTTTGTCGGAAAACGCCGTCAGCACTCTCATATGGGAGTCCCCGCCGCCGATAAGCTCCTGAATTATCATTTTGTCGGCATAGCCGGAGGCGTAAATACGGGAAACGATAGCTGCCGCTTCCTCTTTATTTTCGGCGGTATACACCTTTTTCATACCGTCAAAGGGGTGCTTCCAGTAATCGACACTGGAGGAAGGCTTTACTATTACGGGATAATCGAAGCCCAAAACCGCGGAGTCGATTTCCTCCGGATCTGCGGGAGAAGTCAGCACCTTTGTGGCAGGATAGGGAATACCGTATTTGTCGCACACCTCGTAAAACTCCGCCTTTTTCTGAATGGAGCCGTACAGCTCGGGCGAGGGGGACGGAGCTATGTACTCGGGAAGCTCCCCTTTGCGCCTGATTATCATGGCGGCATAGTCATCCGTACAGCCGAAAAGATAAAGGCGGCTATCCCTGTGCTGCTTTGCAAATTCGTGCAGCTCACGGAGCATGGTATCCTCGTTGTCCATATCGGGCACGGTCTTGAAATTTATTATTTTAGAATACTTGGTTGCGGAGATCTCATATCTGCCGAAGGCGTAGGAGGTTACGCCGTACGCCTCGTGAAAGGCTCTGGCAAAGTTGTAGCAATTAAGATCCGCGCCCAGAAATACGGGAATTATCTGCTTTTCTTTATCTGCTGTTTCCATTTATATATGACCTCTTTTCGGTTGAGAAAAATCAGCTATGGGAGGAGAAAGCGGCGCCTTCAAGAAACTGCTCGTGCCAAACGAGGAAGGTATACGCCGTCCATATCTTGCGCCTGTTGTGGGCGGGATCGTCAAGGAGAGAAAGCAGCCTGTCCTGTTCGAAATACTCGCCTGCCGCGTCACAGGCAAAGGCTTTTCTTACCCGTCCCGAAAAGTCCTCGTCGCAAAGCCAGCGGGCAATGGGCACGGGAAAGCCTTTTTTCTTTCTGTTTGCCCACTGATCGGGCAGGGTCTTGTTGGCGGCGCGGCGAAGCACCTCTTTTGTATCTCCCGCGATCTTATAGGAAGCGGGATATGTGCACGCCTCTCTCATGACCTCCTTGTCAAGGTAAGGCACGCGAAGCTCCAGAGAATGAGCCATGCTCATTTTGTCCGCTTTCAGAAGAATATCTCCGGGCAGCCACAGATTAAGGTCAAGATACTGCTTTTTTTCAAGCTCGGAAAGTCCTTTAACACGGTCGTATATTGGCGCCGCCACCTCCCGTGCGGTAGGCCCCACACGGTATTTGGGGCGCAGAATGTCAAAGGCTTCCTTTTCCGTAAATACCAGAGCCTGACCGATAAACCAGTCCTCCGGTCTGCCGCTGCCTTTTATAATAAAGTCGTGACCCTTGAAATAAGGCAGATGCTGTGCTATGTCCGAGGCTCCGCGGCGGATAAAGCCGGGCAGCTTTTTGTATTTTCTCATTCCGGGCGTTTCGTCGTACCACTCGTAGCCGGCGTAGATTTCGTCCGCACCCTCTCCCGAAAGCACAACGGTCACATGCTCTTTCGCAAGCTTTGACAGAAAATACAGAGGGACGGAGGAGGGATTTGACTGAGGCTCGTCCATATGATACTGAATTTCGGCAAATGTCTCAATGCACTTGTCGCTTTCCAGCATTTTGCGGTAATTCTTTATACCCAGAAGCTTTGAAAGCTCTCCCGCCTCGCTTGTCTCGTCGAATTTATGAGAGCCGTCGCCGGAGTCAAAGCCTACGGAAAAGGTCTCGTCCGGCATAAGGCAGGCGGTAATATAGCTTGAGTCCACGCCTCCGGACAGGAAAGAGCCTACCTTTACATCGCTTATGCGGTGCGCCGCTACGGACTCGTGAACTCTTGCGTCAATCTCGTCGGCGCACCGATCAAAACTTTTGTCCGTTTTATGCGTAAAGTCTGCGTCCCAATAGCGCTCGGTGTGCATCTGACCCTCATGCCAGGTAAACCAATGCGCGGCGGGCAGCTTGTATGTGCCCTTGAAGAAGGTCTCCTCCATGGCGCTGAACTGGAAGGTGAGATATGGGCGCAGCGCCTCGGGGTTTATTTCCGGCTTGAAGGCAGGGTGCTCGAAAAAGCTTTTAATTTCAGAGCCGAATATAAGTCCGCCGTCGGCAAAACGAGAATAGTAAAAGGGCTTTATGCCGAAGCAGTCCCTCGCTCCGTACAGGGTACGGGTATTTGCGTCCCATATGGCGAAAGCAAACATTCCGCGAAGCTTTTCCGCCAGAGATGTGCCGTATTCCTCCCAGCCGTGGACAAGCACCTCCGTATCGCAGCGGGTCTTGAATATATGCCCGCGGGAGATAAGCTGTGCTCTCAGCTCTTCAAAATTATAAACCTCGCCGTTATATACTATAACAACGCTGCCGTCCTCGTTATACATAGGCTGATGACCGTCGGACAGGTCGATAATGCTCAGTCTGCGGTGACCGAGAGCGATGCAGTCAAAACGGTCCTCTCCGCTCACATGGTAGCCCTCCATATCGGGGCCGCGGTGGATTATCCTGTCTGCCATCTGCCGTATAACGGCGTCTCTGTTTACTATATTTCCCGTAAAGCCTACAAATCCGCACATATATTTAGATTTATCCTTTCCCGCGCCGTGCCGCAGCATTTTGCAAAGGGCAGGCGCAGATTTTTTTGATTTTATATTGTTATATTTTTATTGCGAAGTGGGGTGATGATCAAAAATTACATTTATATTGGTATAGAATTTAGATTTAGTTGTTTTCTGACAGAAATAAGGGCAGATAAAATCGAAGGGATGACTCCGCCGACACCACTGCAAGGCACTTCCTGACCGGCAAAAAAGGACATATGGGGCGGCTACGCTCTGCTCTCTTGAGAATCTCTCTTTTTCCCTACACGGTCGAATTGCATGGCTTTGCGTTGAAAGGGCATTTTTGCGAGGCCGTCAATTTCGCGGCCGGGCAAGGTACGGGCGGTCAAAGCCGCAAAGGCTTGCGCCGCAAAGACTATTTTATTTATTATACCATACCTTACACTAAAAATAAAGAGGAAGGAAGCATTTTTTGATATTCGCCGCCTACGACATAAAAATCGGGAATTTTCAAAAATCTATTGACAAACGCCGTATGCCGCGGTATTATATACATACAGTTTATCACATTATCGCGTTAAAGCGGTAAAACGGCGGCGCTCCGCCGAATATTTTCAGCCGAAAGGAATATTTATTATGAAATTTACGAAAATCATTGCCGTAGTCACTGCGGCGCTTATGCTGTGTATGTCCCTTGCCGCCTGTACAGGCAATGCAAAGGACGACGGAAAAGACACCGAAATGACCGATTACGAGTATGTCAAGGACAAAGGAAAACTGGTTGTGGGCATCACCAGCTTTGAGCCCATGGACTACCAGAACGAAAAGGGCGAGTGGATAGGCTTTGACGCCGATATGGCAAAGGCTTTTGCCGAGTCTCTGGGCGTTGACATTGAATTCACCGTTATCGATTGGGACGAAAAGATTATGGAGCTTGACGGCAAAACCGTTGACTGCATATGGAACGGTATGACCCTTGACGAGGGTGTTACAAGTGCTATGAGCTGCTCCAACCCTTACTGCAACAATCAGCAGGTTGTGGTAGTTCCCAAGGATAAGGCAGAGCAGTACAGCACGGTCGAAGCTTGCAAGGATCTGAAATTTGCGGTCGAATCGGGCAGCGCAGGTCAGAAACAGCTTGAAGCGCTTGACTATGAGTTTACCGGTGTGCTTGACCAGGCTACCGCTCTTATGGAGGTTGCAGGCGGCACGGCTGAAGCGGCTGTTATTGACAAGCTTATGGCAGGAGCTATGATAGGTGAGGGTACCTCTTGGGAAAACCTTACATACACCGTCGGTCTTAACGACGAGCAGTACGGCGTAGGCTTCAGAAAAGGCAGTGACCTTACCGAAAAGCTGAACAAGTTCTTCGCCGACAGCTATGCGGACGGCTCCATGCAGGAACTGGCTGAACAGTACGGAGTGCAGGAAGCACTTATCGCTCAGTAAGCGGACACAGAATAATTACCGTATACAGTTTATCCCCGGTATGTGCCGGGGATAAACTGTGTATTTGCCAAGTTTTTGAATTTATAAGGCAGGATCTTCAATGCTTTCGACTCTTTATGAATGGTTTCCTTTTCTTGAAACCTTTGCAGAGCAGTTTCCCACGGTTTTTGCCGCGCTGAACGCCGGATTTCTTCAGACTCTGAAGCTGTTCGCCGTCACCCTTATAGGCGCTATTCCCTTGGGACTGCTGATTTCTTTGGGCTCTATGAGCAAATTCAAACCGCTCAGCGGTTTTATTAAGGCGGTAATATGGGTGGTCAGAGGCACGCCGCTTATGCTTCAGCTTCTGATAATATACTACTTCCCCGGTCTTGTGTGGGGCAATCCCATATGGGGCAGCGGAGAAAGCGGACGTTTTATCGCTTCCTGCGCGGCGTTTATCTTCAACTACGCCTGCTATTTTGCCGAAATATACCGCGGCGGCATACAGAGCGTTCCGGTAGGGCAGAGCGAGGCAGGACTGGTGCTGGGAATGTCCCGCTCACAGATATTCTTCAAGGTGACGCTGCTTCAAATGGTGAAGCGAATAGTGCCGCCCATGTCCAACGAAATAATTACGCTGGTCAAGGACACATCCCTGTCCCGCATAATTGCGCTTCAGGAGCTAATATGGGCTGGTCAGGCGTTTACCAAAGGCTCTCACGGCATTTCCGGCGCAATATGGCCGCTGTTCTTTACCGGTATTTATTATCTGCTGTTCAGCGGTGTGCTTACGATCCTTTTCAATAGGCTGGAAAAACGCCTGTCGTACTTTAAGGTTTAAGGAGGGCGATAGTTTATGCCTGTTCTTGAAGTTAAAAACATTCACAAGTCCTTTGGAAAAACCGAAGTGCTGAAGGGAATAGATTTCAGCGTGGAAAAAGGCGAGGTGCTGACTGTTCTCGGCTCCTCCGGCAGCGGAAAGACCACACTTCTGCGGTGCCTGAATTTTCTTGAGACTCCCACGGAGGGGGAAATCACGGTAAACGGCGAGGTTCTGTTTTCGTCAAATGCCAAAAAACAGCCGGGTGACGTCGAAAAGCGGGAAAACAGACTGCATTTCGGTTTGGTATTCCAGTCCTTCAACCTGTTTCCGCAGTATTCGGTTATGGGAAATCTGTGCCTTGCGGCAAAACTGCGGGCGGCGGAGGATATGAAGCAGGGGCACGGAAAATTCAGCGGCTTTTCTTCAAAAAAGGAAGCAGGTGCCGCCATTGAGGCGGAAGCAATTGAACTGTTGGACAGCGTGGGGCTGAAAGATAAGAAAGACGCTTACCCCTGTCAGCTTTCCGGCGGTCAGCAGCAGCGTGTGGCGATTGCCCGTGCGCTTATGCTCTCCCCCGACATCCTGTGCTTTGACGAGCCCACCAGCGCACTCGACCCGGAGCTTACGGGAGAGGTTTTGTCCGTTATAAAATCCCTTGCCGCCAAAAAAATGACAATGATAATCGTGACGCACGAAATGGCGTTTGCCAGAGAGGTGTCTGACAAAATTATTTTTATGGATGACGGAGTCATCGCCGCGTCCGGAAAGCCGGAGGAAATATTCTCAGGCGACGGCGGCGAGCGTCTCAACAGATTTATTACGGCAATGTCAAAATGACAGGTGCAAAAAAGCAGCAGGGAGCCCCTGCTGCTTTTGCGATTTCTTGATTTTCAGTAAATCTTAATGCTTTAGCAATCAGCTTGTCGGAATAGAATTCAGATTTGATTATTAGCTTATAGAAGTGGAGAGAGAAATATTCGAAGGGACTGCTGTCCCGTCAGCAGTCCCTCCGAGCCACCCTGCCCGGCTAA
>CAMFEL010000084.1 GCA_945949385.1 uncultured Clostridia bacterium
GAAAAAGCACAGAAGAGAGCTTGCTTTCTTCTGTGCTTTTTCCCGCTCGCCGCTTGCGCGGCACCCCTGCGGGAACTGTTTTAGACTTCTTCACCCTAATTAAAAGTTTTTTGGGGTTCTTAGTACCTTTTTTTCAAAAAAGGTACTAAGCGGGGTACGGGGCAGCGCCCCGCTTGTGGTCGGAGCGCGAGGCAGAGCCTCGCACATACCCACCGGAGCACGGGGCAGCGCCCCGCCAATACTCATCGGGGTACGGGGAAGCGCCCCGCATATGACTTTTCACTGCAGTATGCTCTTTATGCCGCCGACAAGGGTGTCATAGCGGGATCGCTTTTCGCGGTAGAATTCATATGAAGAGGCGTCGTCAAGCCGTAGGCGCTCTGAATGTACCATGGTTTCTCTGCATTGACCGTAGTCTGAGAAAAGACCCAGACCGACCGCCGCAGTCATGGCAGCTCCCACACAGCAGGTTTCCTTTTCGCGCATGCGGTAAATGTCACAGCCGGTCACATATCCCACAATGCTTGACCAAAGCTCGCTTCTTGCGGCACCGCCGGTCCTCATCAGCTTTTTAATGCTCATACCGCGTTCGGCAAAGCCGTCAAGGACTCCCGCGGCTTCAAATGCCACGCCCTCCATAAGGGCGCGCGCAATGTCGTAGCGGTCGTGCCCAGCGTCAAGGCCCAGCATAACCCCGCGCATATCGGGGCGCATATGAGGGAATCCCGCGCCGCATACATAAGGCATAACGAACAAATCCCGGGCAGAGTCCCGACGGCTCTGTGCCATACTGTCGATCTCTTTGAAATCGCGGTCGATTATCTTTTTGTACCAGTTAAGAGCGCTGCCCGCGCTGACAATGGAGGCAAGAGCGCCGTAAAGTCCCGACACGGGATGTATTCCGGGCGAAATGTGGCTGTCGGTGTAAAGGGGAGCCTTAGTCACACCCAGTACCACCCACGTGGTTCCGGTAGCAAGCAGCATATCACCCTCGCAGACTGCCCCGCAGCCTACGGCGGCACAGTACTGATCGTGAGCGCCGTTAAACACTTTAACTTTTTTTGAAAGCCCAAGCTGCTCCGCAGCGCTGTCTGTCAAATTGCCGATCTCGGCGCCGATAGGCAAAACCTCCGGCAGCCTGTCCTCGTTAATACCCAGAAAATCAAGAATTTCGCCGTTCCACTCTTTTTTGCCTATGTCGTACATCTGCCGCATGGCGGCGTTTGTAGGGTCGATAACACAGCGCCCGCAAAGCTTCATATTCATATATTCAAGAGTGGATATGAATTTTTCAGCAGAGGCAAAAAGCCGGGGTTCGTTTTCCCGTATCCACAGAATTTTTGCGGCGTCAAGAACGGGATTGGGCAGCCAACCGCTTGTGCGGTAGATATTCTCCGCCCCTATTTCATGCGACAGCCTCTCTGCTTCACGGGAAGCGCGGCTGTCCATCCAGGTGATCACCTCGCCGAGGGGGTTGCCGTCTCCGTCGGCGCAAAGCATACTCGCCGCCTGCGTGGAAAGGCTTATGCCGGCCACTTTTCCCGCATCAAGGCTCCGTGTCGCTTCTCTGACGGCGTATACAGCGGCGTCCCACCAGTCATGGGCGTTTTGCGTGACCCGTACGCCGTCGCTGTGCAAAGGATATTCCCTGTACCCGCCGGAAATTATATTTCCGCCCTCGTCGGCAACAACGGCTTTCGTGCCGGTGGTGCCCACATCAAGTCCGATAATATACATAATTACTTGCCGAGCAGAACGTCAATTGTGTCGACTATGTAGTCAAGCACAGCCTCATCCGCAATAACGGGGGGCTTCATAAGCATAGCCGGCAGACAGTTTGCCTTGTAAATCTGAGCGGAAGCGTCGATGCAGGCATCTTTCATCTTTCCCGCAAAAGCCGCGGCGTCGTCAACGGTGTGGAAGTGCAGAGCGGAAAGATGTCCCAGTCCCTCAACATCGAGAATAACATCGGGATGCTTTTTGTGAACCGCCTTGAGCCCCTCGGCAAAGTGTTTGCCCATAGCCGCTACCTTGTCGCCGTTTGCACGCATAAAGGTCATTGTAATAATGTAGGAAAGCGCCGCAAGCTCCTCCTGACCGTTGGTCACAAGGGCACCGAACTGATTAAGGGTGTCCATTTCGGCGGTGGTGATTATCTTGGAAGCGGGATATTCGCCGCCGGGGAAGCCCTTGCCCACAATGGAGAAATCGGGCTCCAGACCGTAAAGACGGAACAGGAACGCTCCCTTGTACCACATACAGGACTGAATTTCGTCACACATAGTGGGGGTGTCATACTCTCGGCACAGCTTGTACGCCGCCTGCAGATATTCCTTTGTAAGACGGATCCCGCCGTAGTTCATAAGGATTATCTCGTGAGAAAATCCCGCGGTCTTGTATTTTCCGGTGTTGTACTTCTTTATCTTTGCTTCAAAGTCTCCGATGTCGTTTATCATAACGGGAACGACCTTGTAAACCTCACCGTCATCCTCTTTTTGGCGGATCTCCGGCCACAGTCCGCGCAGAGTCTGTGCCACAACGGGAGTGCCGTGATAGTTGCCCTCAATGCCGCCGTTTTTGTCGCCCATAACGAAGAATACGGGTGTTCTGCCCTCGTATTTCGGAGCGGGGAAGGTGGAGTCGAGCCTGTAAAAGCGCGCCAGCATCATTTTCAGACCTGCCTCACAGGCAAGAGAGCCGGTCTCAAGGTTTATGACTCTGTTGAGCACCTTGGGCTCTGTGGAGGCAAGCACCTTTTCGGTTGCCTCCTCGTCCTCCCATTCAATGCCGTTTGCCATCTGAACGAGGCGCTTTTCCATAAGTCTGGTTATGTAGCCGCGGGTGTTGTTGTGAGTTGCATTGATAATGCCCATTCTGCGGGCGTTGTCAATAAGCTTGTAGCCGTCGAAGCGGTGACCCAGCGGAGTGTGATAATGCTCGCTTTTTCCGATAAGATAAAGCTTTCCGTCCTCGCCGACGCGATATGAGCAGAAGCCCGTAACGGGAGCCTGATTTGTATTGGTAGCGTGAGCAAAAGCGGCGGTAGCGGCGCCCTTGTTGTCGTTTTCAAAGGGTGCCATTATCCGAGTACCAACACGGCTCAGCATTTCGTCGCACTTTTTCTGCTTTTCCTCGGGGTAGAAGTCTATCTTCTCGTCGGCTATATTCATAGTCTCCTCGTATGACATAACTCCGAGAGCCTCGTTAGCTCTTGCAACGGACTCGGTGTAGTCTCTTCCCAGCAGATCGGAAAGAGAAAGCTTTGGTGAATTGAACATCTTGTTTTCCTCCGGATATTACTTTATGTTATTTATTTTAATTTTCAATCTTCGACTTTCAATTTTCAATTTTCATCTGTCCGTCATCCCGACCGGGTCGGTAGGGGATACCCAGATGCTCATATGCAAGGCGCGTCACGCACCTGCCTCTCGGGGTTCTGGAGACAAAGCCGATCTGCATAAGATATGGCTCATAAACATCCTCAATGGTGACGGCCTCCTCGCCCACCGTAGCGGCGAGGGTGTCAAGCCCCACGGGGCCTCCGTCATAGTATTTTATCATGGTCTCCATCATTTTTCTGTCGGTGTTGTCAAGCCCCAGCTCGTCTATCTCCAGCATTTTCAGGGCATCGGACGCCACCTTCAGAGTGATCTCGCCGTCCCCCTTGACCTGAGCGTAGTCGCGCACACGCTTAAGCAGCCTGTTGGCAATACGGGGCGTGCCGCGTGAGCGGGAGGCGATCTCAAGAGCGCCCTCCCCGTCAATGGGAATTTCCAGTATGCCTGCGCTGCGCCGAACTATCTTTGCAAGCTCCTCGGGCGTATACAGCTCAAGGCGAAGCAGTACACCGAAACGGTCTCTGAGCGGTGTGGTAAGCTGTCCCGCCCGGGTCGTCGCGCCGATAAGAGTGAAATGCTGAAGCGGCAGTCTGATACTGCGCGCCGCAGGTCCCTTGCCGATAATGATATCGAGAGAAAAATCCTCCATAGCGGGGTACAGGATTTCCTCAATACTGCGGTTGAGACGGTGTATCTCGTCAATAAACAGCACATCACCCTCCCCCAGATTTGTCAGCAGCGCCGCAAGATCGCCCTGCTTCTCAATGGCGGGGCCGCTTGTAACGCGGAAGTTTACCCCAAGCTCCGAGGCAATAATACCGGAAAGCGTGGTTTTTCCCAGTCCCGGAGGGCCGTACAGCAGTACATGATCCAGGGTGTCGCCGCGCATTTTAGCCGCGTCGATATAAATTTTCAGGACTTCCTTAGCCTTTTCCTGCCCGATGTATTCGTCAAAGGTATGGGGCCGCAGAGTCACCTCCGTGTCCGCGTCCTCCTCTGTGACGGAGGATTCCACTATTCTGTTTTCAAAATCGAAATCGTTTACGAAGCTGTCCAAAGCGGCACCTCCTTAACCTTTCATAAGCTTTGCGAGAGCCAGACGGATAAGCTCCTCCGTGGGAAGAGAAGCGTCAAGCCCGGCAAGCGCCGACAGAGCCTCACTGCGCGAATATCCGAGAACGGCGAGAGCGTCCCCGGCGTCCGAAAGATTGCTGCCGGCCGAAATACCGATTTTTCCCGCCGACGGAGCGACCTCCCCTTTTGCGGAGGATGAGGATGAATAGAAATTCTTTGCAACCTTGTCCCGAAGCTCCAGCACTATGCGAGCCGCCGTTTTCGCGCCCACTCCGGGGGCTCGGGAAATCGCTTTCGAGTCCTCTGCGGCAACGGCGGATATAAAGGCATCGGGGCTGAGCACGGACAGTACGGAAACCGCCGCCTTCGGACCCACGCCGGAGATTGATATAAGCATTTTGAACAGCTTCAGCTCCTCTTCCGTGCAGAAGCCGTACAGCTCCATAGCGTCCTCTCTCACCGCCATATAGGTGTAGACCTTCACCTTTGCGCCCACACCGGGATTGGAAAGGTGCGTCACCGTGTTGCCCGTAACGCTGAGCAGAAAGCCAACGCCGCCGCAGTCTATGACCGCGGTCATATTAACTGCGTCAAGCTCCGCAAGCTCGCCGCTTAGACAGTATATCATATTGTAAGCCCGTCCTTTCAGATTAGGTTGCCGCCGTCTGTGCCGTCATCTTTGCCGTATGCCGACTCCGCGTCTGTGTCCCCGATGTCTGCCGGGTCTTTGATATCTGCCGAGTCGGTGCCGCCGTCCCTGCCGTCTTCCGGTTCCGTGTCGCCCTCAGCCGAGCCCGTTCCGTCAGTCAAGTCCGCGTTGCCGCCGCCCGGGTCAGTGGCGTCCGACGCGCCGCTCTCCTGCGGAGCCGATACCGTGCCGTCTTCGCCGACCTTTGGCATAGCAGCGTCAAAAGCGGCTTCCTCCGGCGGACACAGCTCGGCACATAGCTCGTCGCACTCACCGTAAACGGAAGCGCCCAGCGCAAGCCGCTGCTTTCTGTATGCCTCCGTGACAACCCACGCTGCCGCGAAGATGCAAAGCCCGCCCACGCTTACTGCCAGACCGAGATACAGGCAGGCGGGTCTGTACTTCATAACCAGCGTGTGCTCTCCGCTTTCCGCTCTGAATGCCAGAAGTCCGTCAAGCACCTTGCAGGGGGCGACCTTTTCGCCGTCCACATATATCTGCCAGCCCTCGTCGTAGGGTACAGATGTGAATATAAGCCCGTCACCCTCGGAAACGGTAAGCGTTCCCTCAAATCTGTCGTCGGAATACTTCGTTATTTCAAAGGGACTGCTTGCGAGCTTCGTCATATATTCCGTGAAAGCGTCCTCGTCAAGCTGCCAGAATATGACGCTCTCGTTTGAGAAGTAAAAGCTGTCTTCAAGAGGTTCAAGACTTACGGTGATCTCCTCACCCGCTTCAAAACGTCCCAGTTCAATAATTCTGTCGGTTTCGTTGCCGAAAACGGAGCCCTGCTTCAGACCGTTCACATAAAGATAACATTCCCGCAGATATTCCGATGGAAAGTAGCAGTAAAGCACATCGTCAGAGGGGACGGTCAGGGTAATATGCACTCTGTGGTTATTGACGCTGTCCGGTTTTTCAAACTTTATATGACCTGCCACGGCGGAGCGGATAAGTCCGTCGCTTTTGAGGCTTTCGTCATGAGTGACGGGAGTAAATATTTCAACCTCCTCACCCAGCATGGCGCTGACAGTCGCGTTCATACGCGCAAAAGGAGAATCGTAGCTTTCGTGTATTTCCAATTCGGCAAGACTTTCATCAACGCCGTATACAAGAGGCAAAGCGTAAGGGTTTTCCCAGACCGTATAGTCCTCGTTGCCCCAACCCGTGTCCGTATAAAGCTCCATGACCTCGTCGCTGTCGTATTCCTGAATAACATATTTTATACCGAACAGAGAGTCGAAAACGGGAGTGCCTCCCAGATATTTTGACCAATGGGACTTGGAGGAAAGACCGAAATCGTGCAAAAGGCTTATGGTTTCGGCGTTAAGGGTAGAGGTGGAGTTTGACACACCGTTTAACCCAAGGGCAAAATTGTCGTTAGTCTTGCGGTGGTGGGTCTTTTCCGTGCGGTAAAAGGAGGTGTCGTTCTCCTTTATATTATTGACAACGGGTGTCAGCCCGTCAATAAAGGTGCGGTACGAGGTACGGCTTGAATACACCACATCGCTGTCAAGGGAGTCCATATTCAGCATACCGGCGCCGAACATTTCCGCACCCACCAGCACGGCAAGCACCAGAGTGCCCGTACGCCGCACGCCCTCCTTTGAAAAGGTCACGGCTCGCAGAACGCCCAGATACACCGCGATGATTGCCGCAGACAGCCATATCATGGAAAAGGTCCGCACATTGCTGCTGTCCTTCAGCACCTTCTGAATGATTATAAGCAGAGCGCACAGGAATGCTCCCGAGCAGACCGCTTTGCGGTATCCGATATCGGACAGCCTCTCAAAAGCCTTGTAAGCCAGCAGCACCGCAAAAAAGCACATCATAAAGCTGTATCTGTAATTCAGCCAGTTGGGGCGCTGCATGCCGTGCCATATAAGATCCAGAGTGGAGACATTGAAAGAAACGAGGAAAAATGCGAGAAGCAGACCGGAGGAGATCTTTTCGCGGGTTTTGACATGGGGCGCGAGAAAATACAGGGGCAGAAGCACAAGGGTAAGGGTGCCCGAATACAGAAAGGGAAGTCCCTCGGGGCGCACCGTGTCGTAGGAGCCGATAAACAGCTTCGTCACCATGTCAAGCCAGTCAAACTTCTGAGCGGGCGTAAAATTGGGGTTGGAAAAAGTGGTTTTTCCGAAAGTAAGGGAATAGTAGGTGCAGAAAAGCAGCACTCCGCATATCATCACGGCGGAGAGGGAATAAAGCGCCATTCTTCCGCCGGACTTTATAAAATGCTTTTTTTCTCCCAGGGGATTGCGCTCTTCGGGAGTTCTTGAAAAATAAGCGTAGAAGAAATATACGGCGCAGAAAATGCACATCATATAGCCGATGTAGAAGTTTGACCACACGGCGCATACCAGGGCAAAGACATACATTTTGAATTTGCCGAAGCGGATAAGGTTTTCTATGCCCAGCATGATTACGGGCATAAGGATCATATTGTCTATCCACATGGTATTGTGCTGCATTACCACCGCGTAGGCGCACAATGCGTACATTGCGGAAAAGATAACTGTAGCCGTGGGATTTCTCTTTTTGCGCGTTGCATCAAGGTAGATGCCGAAGGTAAGCCCGCAGCTTCCCGTTTTCAGGAGAAACATAAGAAGCAGGGCTTCGGTTATCATGGATTTTGGAAACAGCGCAACTATAAAGGAAAAGGGACTTGCCAGATAGTAGGCGTAAATTCCCGTAAACTCTCCGCCCAGAGCTCTTTTGAATGAATAAAGAAAGCTGCCGTCGCCGTGCAGTATATCGCGCAGCCCCTCGAAAAAGTATACATACTGACCGTTCAGGTCAAGCACCAGAACGGACTCCTGACCGAAAGGAAACACCTGACGGCAGATATACATAAGCCACATAATGAGCATGGGAACGGCAAAGCACAAAAGCAGATACTTCTGCTCCCGGCGAAAAGTATTATATCGCGCCCGCAGACCCGTCCGGGGTGCCAGGGGTGTTTCAAAGTCCGCATCGCGGCGGCGCGCAAAAAAGCCGGCGATACGCCCCGGCGCGCTGTCCTTTTTGCTGTTTATGTTTTCCGAAACCCGAGTCATATATTAAAGAGCCTTTCGCTGAATGTGCAAGGTAAAGTGATTTTGAAAAGAGCCGCGAAAAAACCGTGAAAAGAGTATGAGCTTTCAGGCGTCTGTTCCGTCAGACGGGGGATGCTTTATCTTTTTGATACACTTTTCCAGCTTTTCGCGGGGCATGGTAATATCTCTGCCGCAGCCTCGGCAGACTATACGCACATCGCTGCCGACGCGCAGAACGGTGTAATGCTTTTCACCGCAGGGATGGGGCTTTTTCATTTCAAGCACATCCCCGATGCAGATTCTGGGTATGACCGCCATATGCTCCCTCCCGCAGATTTTTACGGTAGATTTATTTGCGCCGATAACCATATTATTCTATCCTACAGTATACCACATTCAGCCTGCGATGTAAAGAAATATCGACAATTATTCTTCATATTATAGATGTGAAAATATTGATACACGGAAATCGGATCTGATCATAGGCTGACAAAATTGATTAAAGAAGTATTTTAAAAAGGCTTGAGACCCTTAGCACAAATCGCACGGATTTTCTCCCCGCTTTGCGCAAAAAGACCTAAGCGGAGCGTTTCGAAAATTCCGTCGACAAAATAAGACACGCATTTTGAGCGATTT
>CAMFEL010000085.1 GCA_945949385.1 uncultured Clostridia bacterium
GACGGGAGTCAAGACCACTGTGGGTGCCGAGCAGGAATATTTTCTCATATCCCGTGAAATGTTTGATATGAGAAAAGACCTTATATACACGGGCAGAACTCTTTTCGGCGCAAAGCCTCCCAAAGGGCAGGAGCTTGACGACCACTATTTCGGCACGCTGAAGCCTGTTGTATCAAAGTATATGGAGGATCTTGACGAGACTCTGTGGCGTCTGGGTGTGCCCGCAAAGACAAAGCATAACGAAGCAGCCCCTGCACAGCACGAGCTTGCCCCCGTATTTGAGACCGCAAATATTGCCGTTGACCACAACCAGCTCACCATGGAGATGATGAAGAAAACGGCGGAGCGTCACGGTATGGTATGCCTTTTGCACGAAAAGCCCTTTGAGGGTGTAAACGGCAGCGGAAAGCACAACAACTGGTCTATTACCACCAACACGGGCGTAAATCTGCTGGAGCCCGGCGAGACCCCGTACGAAAACGCGCAGTTTTTGCTTATGCTCTGCGCGGTCATAAAGGCTGTTGACGAATATCAGGATATGCTGAGAATATCCGTTGCCAGCGCCGCCAACGATCACAGACTTGGTTCAAACGAAGCCCCGCCCGCCATTATGTCCATTTTCGTGGGCGACGAGCTTATGGATATACTGGAAGCTATTGAAAGCGGAAAGCATTATGACGCCCGTGAAACTGTCCAGATGAAAATTGGCGTCCATGTTCTGCCCAAGTTTCCCAAGGACAACACGGACCGCAACCGCACCTCCCCCTTTGCATTTACCGGAAACAAGTTTGAGTTCCGCATGGGCGGTTCCTCCCAGTCTGCGGCAGCTCCCAACACGGTGCTGAATACAGCCGTGGCAGAGGAGCTTTGCGGCTTTGCGGATATTCTGGAAAACTGCGGGGATTTCACCGGAACGCTCCATGAGCTTATACGCACTACCATACGCGACCACAAGCGAATTCTGTTCAACGGCAACGGCTACGACAAAAGCTGGGTGGAGGAAGCCAAGCGGCGCGGACTTTCAAATCTGACCACCGCTCCCGACGCCCTTGCACATCTGCTTGACAGCCGCAATATTGAGCTTTTTACAAAGCACAAGGTGTTCTCCGAGGCGGAGATGCGCGCACGGTACGAGATAAATCTCGAAAACTATGTAAAAACCGTAAATATCGAGGCACTGACAATGATAGATATGGCGCGCCGCGATATATATCCCGCGGTCAGCGATTTCTCCGCAAATATTGCTGACAACATCGCATCTCGCAGAAAAGTATGCTCCGACGCCCATCCCGCAGAGGAAAAGTTGCTTTCCCGCATTACCGCGCTGTCAGACGAGCTGTATGACAGCATAGAAGTGCTGGAGAAAGCGGTAGACGGCGCCCGGGAATGCGAAAACTATACGCAGTCTGCAAACTATTATAAGAATGAGGTTTTAAGCGCAATGAATCGGCTGCGTGCCGCCGCCGACTCTCTTGAAGAGCTGACCTCCGCCCAGTACTGGCCTTATCCCAGCTACGGCGACCTGCTGTTTTCACTGAAATAAACAGTATTATTATTCAAAGAGCGAAAAGCACCGCACCCCCGGGAATATCCGGGGCGCGGTGCTTTTTTCAGCAGGATTACTTTCTATTTTCTTCTTTTCCGTCTTTTCCGTCGGCGCTGCTGTCTTCGGCAAGAGCCGCCTTTTTTCTGCCGCCGTGCAGAAAAACAAGCTTATTGACTTCCGCTCCAAGCATCAGTATTATCATACAGAAGTAAAGCCATAAAAGCAGGAACACGATAGCCGCAAGGCTTCCGTAAACATAAGAAGCATTTGGGAAATAGCTTAGATACAGTGAATAAAAATACGAGAACAGCACCCAGCCGAGCGCCGCAAAGAAGGCTCCGGGAAGCTGAGCCGCGTATCCGCGGGGAAGTTTGTCCGCCAGCACATGATATTCGCTCTTTGATAGGCGTTTGCCTTTTTTGGCAACTGTATTAAACAGCAGAGCAAAGAACAGGGTCAGCACCACCGTAAGGACTACCTTACCACCCCTTGAAATAATACGGAGGATCGCCGCCAGCACCGGGATTTTGTCCTCTGCCGCCCCCCTTATTGTATCCGCAAAAACGAGAGCCGCAAGTACCGCCACTATCAGCACAATAAAGGCAATTGTATAAAACAGTGAACGGAATATGTCGTAAAGAAAGTTTTCCTTCAGCTTAATGCCGTAGGCGCCGGAAACGCCGCGCATAACGGCATTTATGCCTTTGGACGATGACCACAGAGTGGTTATGACCGTTACGGAAACGAGAGAAATACCGCCTTTATTGACTATCTCCTCAACTATACCCTCCAGAAGCCGCCCCACATCCCCTGTAATATGCTCTTTTATAAGCTGAAGCAGCCAGTCCGCGTTGATAAAATATTTTGTAAGACTGAGAAGCAGCAGAAGAAAAGGAATGGAGGAGATGATTATAAAAAAGGTAGCCTGCGCCGCGTATACGGTGATCTGATCTCTTGAAACGGTGTGTACTGCGTCGGCAACCGTTTCCCATACATGCCGAAGCGATATTACGCCGGAAATCTTTTTCTTTTTTATAAACCGTTCCCCCTCTCCGCCGTCAAGCCGAATACACATAATGATATTATAATTATATTATCGGCAGAAGCGAAAGTCAAGTACTCCCTTGTTGACATAAATCGAGTCCCGTGTTAGAATATATATAAAGCAGCGGCGAAAAGCGCCGCCAAAGCTTTGCGGCAAAATATACCGCATAGCAGGAAAAGGAGTCTTTACAGTATGTTTTATATCGGATGTCATCTGTCCGTTTCCGGCGGTTATGAAGCAATGGGAAAAACCGCCCTTGACATAGGAGCAAACACCTTTCAGTATTTTACCCGAAACCCCCGCGGGCGCGGTTTCAAGCGCCCCGCCGCAGAGGATGTGGCGGCTTTGGTTGCGCTTATGGAGAAAAACGGCTTTGCGCCGCCTCTTGCACACGCACCGTACACCTTTAATCCCGCGTCTGCCGAGGAACGCATATGGACATACAGCCGCGACTCCATGCGGGAGGATCTGGAAGTGCTGGAAACCATCCCCGGCGCACTTTACAACTTTCACCCCGGCTGCCATGTAGGAATCGGCGCCGAGGCGGGAATGGAAAATACCGCACGGCTTCTTAACGAAGTAATAACACCCGGTCAAGGCACAACCGTGCTTATTGAGACAATGGCGGGCAAGGGCAGCGAAATAGGCAAGACCTTTGAGGAAATCTGCCATATGATAGAAATGACCGACTCCGACAAGCGTGACAGGGTTGGGGTATGCCTTGACACCTGCCACATTTCCGACGGCGGGTACAACATTGCGGGAGCGACCGAAGAAGTGCTTGACCGCTTTGACTCTGTTATCGGACTTGACAGGCTGTGCGCCGTTCATCTCAACGACTCAAAAAATCCGCTGGGAGCGGCGAAAGACCGTCACGAAAAGATAGGCGAGGGCTCTTTAGGCATTGAGGGAATAGAAAAAATCGTTAATTCTCCGCGCCTGAAGTCACTTCCCTTTTATCTGGAAACTCCCAACGAGCTTGACGGATACGCAAGAGAAATTGCCCTGCTGAAAGAGCTGAGAAAAGATTGAAAACGAAAAATAACACGCAAAAAGCGGCTGAAAAACTGTTGTTTTTCAGCCGTTTTTATGTGTTTAAGTGAGAAAAAATTCTGTCGAATGTTTTTACTGCTCCGTATCTTCGTCGTCCTGTGTATCTTCTTTCCAGTCCTTGTGAATTCCGGTTACGGAGAACACGACCCATTCAGCCACATTGGTGGCGTGGTCTCCGATGCGCTCAAAATACTTTGCTATCATAAGCAGGTCAAGGGCGTATTCCGCATCCTCATGCTTTTCCGTTATAAGGCGGATAAGGGCGGATTTTACCCGCACAAAGCATTCGTCCACGGCGTCGTCGTGTGCAATAACGGATTTTGCAAGAGCTACATCCTTTTTTACATATGCATCCACGCTGTCCGTGACCATTCTGATAGTCTCCTTTGCCATAAGGCTGACGGACTCGCACTCGTCTCCCGTTCTGCCGCCGAGGAAAGGAATTATTTCCGCAATGTCCGCGCCCTGGTCTCCTATGCGCTCAAGGTCGGTTATCATTTTCAGCGCGGCGGAAATCTGGCGCAGATCTCTTGCCACCGGCTGCTGCTGAAGAAGCAGCTTCAGGCACAGCGCCTCTATGTCCCTCTCCATCCGGTCAATTTTTGAGTCGATGTCCGCCACCTCTCCCGCAAGGTCGGCACTGCCCGATATGAGTGCCTTTGCCGCAAGAGCAATAACCTCCTCGCAGAGAGCGCCCATCTGGGTCATTTCCGTGTTAAGCTGCGCAAGCTGTTTGTCGAATTTGCTTCTCATTATCCGAACCTCCCCGTGATGTAGTCCTCTGTCCGCTTATCCTCGGGTGTAGAGAACATTTTTTCCGTATTGCCGTATTCAATCAGATCTCCCAGCAGGAAGAAAGCCGTATTATCGGAAATACGCACCGCCTGCTGCATATTATGTGTTACTATTACAATGGTATAGTTCTTTTTGAGATTCATGGCAAGCTCTTCGATCTTCGAAGTGGAAATGGGGTCAAGAGCACTGGTGGGTTCATCCATAAGCAGCACATCGGGCTCCACAGCAAGCGCTCTTGCTATGCACAGTCTCTGCTGCTGACCGCCGGAAAGTCCCAGAGCCGATTTTTTCAGTCTGTCACTTACCTCGTCCCATATTGCCGCGCCCCGCAGGGATTTTTCCACTATCTCGTCAAGCTTTGCGCGGCTCTTTATTCCGTGAGTTCTGGGGCCGTACGCCACATTGTCGTATATGCTCATGGGAAAAGGATTTGGCTTCTGGAAAACCATGCCGATATTGCGCCGCAGTCCGCAAACATCGCAGGAGGGGGCAAAAATGTCCTCGCCGCAATATTTTACGCTGCCGGTTATTTTCACCCCGCGCACAAGGTCATTCATTCTGTTAAGCGTTTTGAGAAAGGTGGATTTGCCGCAGCCCGAGGGACCGATAAGGGCGGTGATTTTGTTTTCCTCTATATCCATACTGACATTTTTCAGTGCCTGAGTCTGTCCGTACCACAGACACAGGTCGCTGACGCTAATAATACTGCTGCTCATATGCTTCTCCTTTTCCGGAAATACTTGCCTATAAAGGTGGCGGACAAATTTATAAGAACCGTAAGCACCATAAGGATTGCGGCGATGGCGAAGGCTACGCCGAATTCTCCGTTTTCTTTTGCATAAAAATACAAGGCTACGGTCAGGGTGGCGCCCGGGCTTGCAAGTCCGTCTATTATATTGTTCAGAGCATGGGCAAAGCCTGCCGTAAACAGAAGCGCTGCGGACTCGCCCAGTATTCTGCCTATTGACAGAATACAGCCGGTTATGACTCCGTCGACGCATCCCGGAAGCACCACCGTGCGGATAACTCTCCATTTGCCCGCGCCCAGTCCGAATGCCCCCTCTCTGAGGCTTTCGGGAACTGTTTTCAAGCTTTCCTGGGTAGTGCGCATGACGGTTGGCAAATTCATTATCACCAAAGTAAGTGCGCCTGCCAGAAGAGATGTCTTGAAGCCTAAAAACTCACAGAACACCAGCATACCCACAAGTCCGTAGATAACCGACGGGATCCCCGACAGGGTTTCGGCGGCGTTTTCTATAAGCCGCACTATTTTTTTGCCCGGTGCGTATTCCGTCAGATATATGGCGGCGCCTACTCCGAGAGGTACTACTATCAAAAGGGTGGCGATGACGATATAAACGGTATTGAGTATGTCAGGCAATATGCCTATTCTGCCGCTTAAGTAGCTCGGCTTGGTAGACAGGAGCTCCCAGGTGATATTGGGTATTCCCTTTACCATTACGTACACTATCATAAACAGCACTACGGCGGCGCAGACCGTCACCGACAGCCACATAAGAACGCGCATCAGTGCGCCGTACATTTTGCGTTTTGCCGATACATGGGGAGCTATCATTGTTTCACCTTCTCCCTTTTAAGAAAGAAATTCAAAGCGGCGTTTATCAGCATTATAAAAAGGAACAGCACCAAGGCTATGGAGAACAGCGCCTGACGCTGAAGTCCCGACGAATAGGACATTTCGCTGGCGATTGCTGTCGTTAAAAACCTGACGCTTTGGAACAGGGAGTCCGGCATATTGGGGGCGTTTCCCGCTACCATCATGACCGCCATAGCTTCTCCTATGGCTCTGCCCACTCCCAGCACTACTGCCGCGGCAATTCCGCTGCCCGCCGCGGGAACAGACACCTTGAAATAGGTCTCAATGGGAGTGGCGCCCAAGGCGAGAGACGCGCTTTCGTATTCCTCGGGTACAGCCTCCAGAGCATTCAGGGCCACCTTTATTATTGACGGCAGTATCATTATTGCAAGAACTATCATTGCCGCAAGAAGACCTGCGCCGTCGGACAGGTTGAAAAGCTTGCGTATTCCGGGCACAAGCACCATCATACCTACAAGGCCGTACACAACTGAGGGTATGCCCGCAAGCAGGCTGACCGCGCCCTCCATAACCTCACGCACCGCAGGCTTTGCAATTTTTGCAAGGTAGACGGCGCAGAAAAAGCCGATAGGCACGCCGATGACAATAGCCCCCGCCGTGCCGTATACGCTTGTAAGAATGAAGGGCAGTATGCCGTACTGCGGCTCTGCGGCTGTTGACGCCCATTTGGTTCCGAACAGGAACTTAACGAGCCCTATCTCCCGTATGGCGGGTATGCCCGCTATTATCAGATAGACGGATATAAGCAGTACACAGCCCACGGTCACAAGTCCCATTATCAGGAAAATGCCGTGTACCGCCGTCTCAAATATTCTTCGTTTTTTCATTGAACCGACCGTGCCTTTCACCTTATGTCTGCATGTCTGCATTTGCATTTTCGCTCAGGGCTGCGCCGCCTGTCTGCTCGCGGCACAGTCTGAGACTAATGCCTCCCCTTTGGGGGAGGCGTTTTTCGGTTGAGTCCGATTGATTATTTTGCAGGTACTGCTCCTGCCGCGGAGATTACGGCATTTGCGTCAGCGCTTGTTATATAGTCGAAGAATGCCTGTGCCACATCGGACAGCTGAGCGTCCGTCTTGGTTATGAGCATGAAGGGACGCTGTACCTTATAGGTGCCGTCCTTGACTGTGTCCTCGCTGGGTGCTACTCCGTCTACTTCAATAGCTTTTACGGTATCTTTAATGGAAGCAAGGGAAGCATAGCCGATAGCGTTGGGGTTATTTGCAACGGTGGTGATTACATCACCCGTGGAGCTGAGCTCCTGACGGTACTTGCAGGCGTCCTCGGTACCGGTGATGGACTCGAAGCCGTCGCGTGTGCCGCTGCCGGCCTCTCTGCCAATGAGAACGATTTCGGCGTCGCTGCCGCCTACATCCTTCCAGTTGGTGATCTTGCCGGTGTAAATATCTGCTATCTGCTCAACGGTAAGTCCGTCAACTCCGTTTTCGGGGTTTACGATAACGGCAATGCCGTCATATGCCAGCACGGTTTCCTTAAGTCCCTGAGACTTTTCCTCATCCTTCAGGGCACGGCTTGCAAGTCCGATGTCACAGCGTCCCTCGGCTACTGCGGTGATACCTGCGCTGGACCCTGTGGGGTTGTAGGTGAAGGTGGCTTTGCTGTTCTCGCCCTCAAAAGACTCGCCCAGAGCACCGATTACTTTTTCCATGGAGGTGGAGCCGTCGGTGGTAACGGTGCCGGAAACTGTCTTCTCTTCGCCGCTTACTACTGCGTCGCCTGATGTCGCGGGTTTGTCGTCTGCTGCATCCTTAGTTCCCGCACAGCTTGCAAGCGCTACGGTCAACATAAGTGAAGCAAGAATAAGACTTACGATTTTTTTCATAATTCAAATCTCCTTTTGTCTGTTTTTTGTCTGTTTGTTTATTAGGGTCTCCCGACCCTACGCTTCACATTCTATACGCCTTGGGTAAAATCAAAAACCTCGGTATTGTCAAATCCTTGTAAAATATGGCGCTCTTTTCGGCGTATATTCCGCACATACGGGGAAATAATTAATTTATTGTAAAAATCCGTCGGTACGTCGATTATATGCGAGCCTCCGCCCCGCGCTCCGTGGGATATATACGGGGCTCCGCCCCGTGCCCCGCGGGATATATACGGGGCTCCGCCCCGCACCCCGATGGGTATATACGGGGCTCCGCCCCGCGCTCCGAGGGTATATACGGGCCTCCGCCCCACGCTCCGAGGGTATATACAGGGCTCTGCCTCGCGCTCCGATGGGTATATACGGGGCTCCGCCCCGTACCCCGGTCAAGGGACTTTTTGAAAAAAGTCCCTTGACAATCCCCAAAAACTTTTGCCCTGATACGGCAATAGAGAAACCCCCGCAGGGGTGCCGCAAAAGCGGCAGGCTTATGAAGAAACGCAGGAGAAAGCAAGCTCTCTCCTGCGTTTCTTCATCGCTTTACGGACGGCTTCACCGTCCGCCCCTGCGGTATAATGTTCAATCTGCTATTCTTTCCTTCTGTGGGTAGCTTCAAGTCTGCTATCGACACGCTCATTAGCGTTGCGTAATTTCTACTGCGAGACTTGAAGTTTAGGCTAAGGGTGCAGGCTTCTTTTCATTTAGTCGAATGT
>CAMFEL010000086.1 GCA_945949385.1 uncultured Clostridia bacterium
AAAATGAATGTGCTGGTGCTTGACGAGCCTACAAACCACCTTGATATTCCCTCAAGAGAGGCTCTGGAAGCGGCGCTTGCGGGCTTTGACGGCACAATCATCGCCGTCAGCCACGACAGATACTTTATGCGCAGGCTTGCCACCAGAATTATCGACCTTGACACCCCCGCGCGGGATTTTCGCAGCTTTGAGGAATATGAAGCCGCCGCAGAGGGCAGAGAATCCGCGATTCGCACCGCCGTGCCGGCAAAGCCGTCGGGAGGAAAGGACGAGTACCTGCGGCGCAAAGCGGACGCGTCTCAAAAGCGAAGAGAGGCGGCATACCGCAAAAAGGTGGCGGATGAAATCGCAAAGCTTGAAAAAGAGCTTGCGGATATTACCGACGAGCTTTTCGGAGACGCCGCAACGGACTATATCCGCGCAGGGGAGCTTGATGACCGCCGTATGACGGTGGAGGACAGACTCATGCAGCTCTACGAGGAGGAAGAAAGCTTCTCCGTGGCAGAGGATATGGACGAATAAACAGCAAATAATATATCGGTAAAAACCGAGAAAGGATACTGTTATGTCAATAAGCGAAAAAGATCTGAAAAAATACGCCCGGGTCATCGTGCGCATAGGCGCCAATGTTCAGCCCGGGCAGAAGGTGCTGCTGAATGTGGGCGTGGATCAGATTCCCCTTGCCCTTGCGGTAACCGAAGAATGCTACAAGGCAGGCGCATGCCGTGTGGAAATCACATGGCTCTGCGGTGAGGCTGACCGCCTGCATTTCAGCTATGCCGACGAAAAGGTGCTGGGCACCGTTCTCCCCTGGGAGGAGGAAAAGGCGCGTCAGATGACAGTTGATTACCCCTGCCGTATTTTCATCGAATCCGATGATCCCGATGTGCTCAGCGGAATTTCCGCAGATAAGCTGTCGAATGTAAACAGAGGCCGAATGTCCGTTCTGAAAAAGTACCGCGACGCAATTGACGGCAAGCATCAGTGGCTAATCGTTGCGGCGGCTTCTCCCAAGTGGGCAAAGAAGGTGTTCCCCGACGATGACGAGGAGACCGCGGTTTCAAAGCTTTGGGACGCTATTTTCTCCTGTATGTACTTCGACGATAACAGCGACCCCGTGGATGTGTGGAAAAAGCACACCTCCGACATCGAGAGCCGCGCAAAGTGGCTGAACGAGCAGCATTTTGCCCGTCTTGAGTACAAGAGCAAAAACGGTACCGATTTCTCCGTGGAGCTTATTCCCGAGGCTCATTGGGGCGGCGCAGGCGATGTGAACCATTTGAACAACGCCCGTTATGTGCCCAATATGCCTACCGAGGAGGTATACACAAGCCCCATGAGAGGCAAGTGTGAGGGCAGACTGGTGGCGACAAAGCCGCTTAGCTGGTCGGGTCAGCTTATAAAAAACTTCTATGTAGACTTCAAGGACGGCAAGGTCTGCGGCTGCAAGGCCGAAAAGGGACAGGAAATTCTGGAGAAAATGTTCGCCATGGACGAGGGCGCTTCCATGCTGGGTGAGGTAGCGCTTGTTCCCAAGGAATCTCCCATTAACCGCTCCGGACTTCTGTTCTACAATACCCTGTTCGACGAGAACGCCTGCTGCCATGTGGCTGTGGGTATGGGCTTTGACGATGTCATCGAGGGCTTTATCGATATGTCGGACGAGGAGATATACGCCCTGGGCGTCAACGATTCCATAATCCATGTGGACTTTATGGTAGGCTCCGAGGATCTGGACATTACGGGCTACCGCGAGGACGGCACCGCCGTTCCCGTGTTCAGAAACGGAACCTGGGCGAACTGATGATCTTTATCTAAAATTATACAGCGGGGCTTGTTGAAAAGTCCCGCTGCTTTTCATATGCGTGATATACAAAGATATGTGAAGCCGCAAAAACTCAAAGTCTGCGGCAGAAAAGAAACAACCTTTGTCTGCCAGACAAAGGTTGTTTCTTTTCAACTAAATCCGTCCTCACGGACGGATTAAATCCCACCTCAGTGGGATGAAATCACTTCGTGATGAAATCCGACTGCGTCGGGAGATAGGGACGGATTTAATTTCATCTGCAAAGCAGATTTCATCCGAGCATCGCTCGGATTTCATCGCGCTTGCGCGATTTCATTGAAAATCAATGCATACCACAATTGATCCGCTTCTTGATAAAATGGATCTGCTAAATGAAATCAGAGAAAAATTTGATGTAACTTTTACTCTGGAAATTGTTCCCACGGTATATGCAGAGAACACATCTCCTTGTCTGGCACCATCAATGAATGTGATTGATTTCTGTCATTCTACAAAAGCACAGATCGATATAGATTTATACGTGATGGATGAATAACAGCGTTTTGCACCTTTTCGCGTTTTTTTGCCACATTTACGCACCGTTATACTGCTCTTTTACAAAAAAAAGCGGGATGATGTCCCGCCGAAAGCACACTTCTCCCCCAAAACCGCAAAGCCGTAAGGTCTGCGCCTATTTCATCTTTTCGGAGAGCTTTTCCATGTAATCAAAGAATTTTTCCCCCGAAAGGTTATAGGCAAGGGGAATAATATCGTCATTTCCCACTGCCGCAAGCGCCACGGCGCAGTTGGCGGTAATATTGCCCCTGCAGCCTGCGCGGCCGCGGGTAATGCCGGAAAAGAGCGCATTGAGCACCCCGCCGTGGGTAACCACAATGCACACGCCGCTTCCCTCAAGGCGGCGTATTTCCCCTACAACGCGTTTCATACGAACGGTAGTGTCGGGAACTGTCTCCATATCCTCCGGATAGTCCTCGGGATCCTTGTATTTCTTCTTGCGCTCGGCGTATGTAAGACCCGTAAGAGAGCCGTATTCGCGCTCAATAAGTCCGTCCACCACAGTAGGCTTACCGCAGCCAAGCGCCTCTGTCACGGCAAAAGCTGTGTCATAGGCTCTGGAAAGCGGAGAGCAGTACACACCTTTGATTTCAAGCCGTCCGGAGATCACTTTATTTATGCTGGAGGCGCAAGCCGCCGCCTGGGCTTTTCCCTCGTCGCTGAGAGGAATATCCACCCTGCCCTGAAGCTTTGACAGCGCGTTCCACTCCGTGGCGCCGTGACGGACAAACAGCATAAGCTGACGTCCGCGGCCGAGCATAAACGCAGCCTGAGCCGGGGTACAAAACACAGCGGGAAAGCTGCAGAAAGAGGAAATACCGGCTCCCGCGTTATCGGAAAACTGTTTCTTTCCCATTTTGCCCTCTCCCCTTTCGTTGGTGATTTACTCCGCATTTTTACCGCAGCATACAAATATTATATACATTATACACCGAAGGGCCAAAACTGTCAATATATGTCAAAGGGAGTATATGTAAAAATACTGAAAAAAATAGTTCAAGTCACTATTGAAAATATACGGAAAATGTAATACAATTGATATGGATAACGCCTGAGCGCAATTTTCGGGTACAGACAGTCAAAAGGAGCGTATCAGGTTTGAATGAAAATCGAGCGTGTATCGCACGCAAGCTGTTTCACCCCCATTTGTGCTTTGCCGCCATAAAGGAGGGCGGCATTTTGCAAAGCCGCGGGCTTTGTAAAACCTCACAAATCAGCGAAAGGAATGAGCATGAACATTAAAAAACTGACGGCGGCAGTACTTGCCGCTGCCACATTACTGACGGCATGCACGCTGTTTGCCTTACCCGGCAAAGCGTCCCTGTACGAAAGAGGAGATATAAACGGAGACGGTGCCGTCAACGCCGTAGACGCCTATTATCTCAAACGCGTATGCACCGGCAGCACCCCAAGCTCGGAGCTGTACGGTACTGACATTAACTGCGACGGCAAGGTAAACGCAACCGATGTTTTTTATCTGAAAAGAGGTCTGGTAGGCAGCGCCGTGCTGTCCGAGCTTTTTCCCGATGGCACCGGATGGCAGGGCTTTACCGTGGCAGGCCGCAGCGTTGACGGCTTTGAGATAGTCGTGACGGATACGGAAAACGACAATATGAACTTTGCCGCCGAAGAGCTTGCAAAATACGCCAACGAAGGCGACGGCAGTACGCTGAGTATCGTTGACACTGCCGGAGACGCTGAGCACCGCTTTGTTTTCACCGCTGACACCACCGGCGAGCTTGGCGACGACGGCTTCTGCATCAATGTTACAAACGGGGATGTATATATCCGCGCCGGAGCAAAGCGCGGCTCTATGTACGCCGTATACGCCCTGCTTGAGGATTTCTGGGGTTGGCGCTTTTACACATATGACAACTGTGAGCTTCTGCGGGACGAAAAATCGGACATTGCAGAGGGGACGGAGTATAAGCAGCTTCCATCTTTTGAATGCCGCAGTAACTGCATGACCCCTTACGGCAACGATTACACCTATTCATCTGTCATAAAACGTAAGCTTAACGGCTGCACCGATCAGCCTTCAATGCAGAAATCCAAATACGGCTGGGGCATTTGCCGCCTGTTTGCAAACGCACATTCCTTTGATGTTTTTATACCTTTGGATGAGATAAGCAGTACCACGGTACGCTGTCTGTCAAAAACCCTTTGCTATGATGTTTGCCTCAAAAATATGAAGGCGCTTATTGATGACAGAGTGGCAGCCGGCGGAGTTATAGGCAACGACATTACGCAGATCTCCTGTTCCTATGCGGCGGACGAAAGCTACTGCTCCTGCCGCTACTGCTACAAGGTATATAATGAGGAGAAAAGCTACGCCGGAATTCTGGTGCGCTTCGTAAACAAGATCGACGACGCTCTACACAAAGACTACCCCGACATTACCGTTGTGACAAACGCCTATTCAAAGGTGCGCAAGCCCCCCGAGGTCACTTCTCTCAACGATGATATAGTGCTTCTGTACTGCTGGAACGGCTGCACTAATCATAACATAGACAGCGGCGAGTGCGGCAGCGGACGCGTTAACGACGGCGGAGTCATTATGGGCTCCAACAAAACCGAGAAGGAATACTTCCTCGGCTGGGCGTCCAAGTGCAAGAATATCTATATCTGGTACTATCCCACGAATATATACTATCTGCTTTGCCCTCAGCCGAACTTCTTCAAGTTTTATGACGATTTTCGCTGGTTCAAAGAGCAGGGAGTCAAGGGCTTTTATGTGGTAGGCACCTCAGGCTCCTCCTTTGAGGATCTTGACGCATATCTTATAAGCGAAATGATGTGGAATGCGGATATGACCCGCGAGGAATACGAGCTGAAGGCAAAGGAATATCTGAAGTACTGCTACGGCTACGGCTGGATATACATATGGCAGTACATGGAGATGCTCCGTGAATGCGGAGATCTTAAAGGCTGTGTGCTCAACGATTTTGAATTGCCCTTTGATATATACTCAATAGATTATTTTGCCGAGAACTTCGGTAAAATGCAGGAGCTGTTCGCAAAGGCGGAAAAATCCGCCGCAAACGACAGAGAGAGAGCGAACATCGAGCTTCTGTCTTTGCATATGCGTTTTCTCGGTTACAGCTCCACTTATGAGCGCGACTGGGTCAGCGGCACCGAAGAAAGCCGCGCCGCCTACTCCGCAGGTTGGAAAGAGGTATATGACCTGATAAACGATCTCGGTGTTCGAACCACATATTCGAACCGCGGAATATCGGCGGAGTTTACCCTGGACAAGAGTCCCATGGAACTGGTTTACGGTGTCAGCGGCATACGCTGACGGTTCTTCGGCATATTACGAAACATTAATTCTGTAAATTCATCCGAAAGAAAGGATATACATATGAAATTCGGTACACTTTATTCCTATTGGTCAAAGAACGGCGAGTGGGGCGGCGATTACTGTGCCCTGTGCCATAAGGCAAAGAATGCGGGCATGGATGTGCTTGAGGTCGGCGCGGGAGATCTGGTCAAAATGAGCGACACTGAGCTTTCTCTTCTGCGCGACACCGCAAAGGAGCTGGGGCTTGAGATCTCCGCAAATCTTGGTCCTCCCAGAGACAAGGATATTTCAAGCGCAGACCCCGCAGTGCGGGAAGCCGGAATACGCTTTCTGTGCGACATTATGCATCAGATGAAAAAGCTTGACTGCCGTATCCTTATCGGTGCGCTTTACAACTGCTGGCCTTACGATTTTGTTGATCTTGACAAGCCGGCTCTGTGGAAGCGTGCGGTTGAGGGCATGAAAATCGTGGGCGCCGAGGCTGAGCGTCTGGGAATCACCATCGCTCTTGAGGTGCTGAACCGCTTTGAGACCATTCTCATTACCGACTGCGACGAGGGCGTGCGTTTCTGCAAGGAAGTAGACAGCCCCGCAGTAAAGCTGCTGCTTGACACCTTCCATATGAACATTGAGGAGGACGACATTCCCGCCGCTTTCCGCCGTGCCGGCTCCCTGCTTGCACATGTTCATGTAGGCGAGGGCAACCGTAAGCTGCCCGGTATGGGTCATCTGCCCTGGGCCGAGATCGGCAAGGCTCTCAGGGACATCGGATATGACGGCATGGTGGTGACCGAGCCATTTATGAAGGCAGGCGGCAGCATCGGCAGAGACATCAAGGTATGGAGAGACCTGTCCGGCGGCGCCGACGAAAATCAGATGGACAAATATATTGCGGATGCCATGGTATTTCTGAGAAATAATTTTGAAGTCGCAAGCGAGGTCTGAAGCTATGACTGAGATTATGACTATGGGCGAGATGATCGTGGAGATCATGAGGGAGAAAGCCGATATGCCCCTTGATAAAGCGGGCGTTTTCAAGGGTCCCTACCCCTCCGGTGCGCCCGCCATCTTTATTGACACTGTTGCGCGTCTCGGGCACGGTGCCGCTATTGTGGGCGGTGTGGGAGACGATGATTTCGGCAAATGTCTCACAAGCCGTCTTGAAAGCGACGGGGTTGACTGCTCCGATGTTATTATTAATGACCGTATTTCTACCGGCTGTGCTTTCGTCACCTACTTTTCCGACGGCGAGCGCAAGTTCATTTTCCATATCGGAAACACCCCCGCGGTGCTTGCACCGGCTCCGTCTGCGGAGCGTCTGGAGGGTCTGAAGTTCTTTCACATTATGGGCTGCTCCGTTATGTCGGACACCGCTTTCGGTCGCCGCATAGTTGACACTATGAAGTCTGCAAAGGCGGCGGGAGCAAAAGCATCTTTTGACCCCAATGTTCGTCCTGAGCTTATGAAAGACCCTGAGTCCGGCAAGCTTATTGAGGAAATTCTGGAATGTACCGATGTATTTATGCCCGGCAAAAGCGAGCTGCACACTCTGACGGGCTGCGACGATATGGACGAAGCGGCTGAAAAACTCTTTTTGCAGTATCCCCACATGGAAATAATCGCCGTGAAGAACGGCAAAAAGGGCTGTGTTATATACACGCGCAGCGAAAAAGTGACTTTCGGCGTGTACGCCGTGCCCCCCGTTGACGCCACCGGTGCCGGCGACAGCTTTGACGGTGCGTTTCTCTGCGCCCTGCTTGAGGGAAAGGGGCTTTTGGAGTGTGCGAAGTTCGCCACTGCCGCCGCCTCCCTTAACACAGGCGCTTTCGGCCCCATGGAGGGTGCCATCAGCCGCGAAAACGTTCAGCGGCTTATTGACGAAAACATCTGCGAATAGCTTCGCAAACTGAAAGGATAACCCAATGTACACAACAAGCAAGGAAATGATAAAGAAAGCGCAGGCGGGCGGCTACGCCGTTCCCGCGTTCAACTGCGAAAATCTGGAGATGGTACAGGCTATAATCGCCGCGGCGCAGGAGACAAACAGCCCCGTGTTGCTTCAGACCACCCCCTCCACGGTAAAATACCTGACCCTCAGGCAGGCGTACGCTATGGTAAAAGCTGAGGCTGACGCCGCAAGCGTGCCCGTAGCGCTTCACCTTGACCACTGTGAAAGCTATGAGGGCGTATGCGCAGCTCTTGACGCAGGTTATTCCTCCGTTATGATCGACGCTTCAAAGCTGCCTTTCGAGGAAAATATCGCCCTTACCAAAAAGACCGCCGACGAGGCGAAATCCAGAGGTGTTACGGTTGAGGCGGAGCTCGGCACCGTAGGCGGCAAAGAAGACTCAAGAAGCGCTTCCATTGCGTATACCGACCCCGATCAGGCGCTGGACTTTTACAAGCGCACGGGAGTGGATATTTTTGCTGTGGCAATCGGTACCGCTCACGGTTTCTACAAAGGAGAGCCGAAGCTTGATTTTGCGCTGCTGGAAAAGCTGGCAAGCATTATTGACGCTCCCTTGGTACTCCACGGCGGCAGCGGCATACCCGACGAAATGATACGCCGCACCATTGAGCTTGGCATATGCAAGGTGAACTTTGCCACCGAGCTTCGCGCCGCCATGACCGCCGCCGTAAGAGAAGCCTTGAGGGACGAAAAGATTATCGATCCCAAAAAGTTTCTTGCCCCCGGCAGAGAGGCCGTAAAGAGTTTGTGCATACACAAAATAAAGCTCTGCGGCTCCGACGGAAAAGCGTAAGATCCGGAAATATTATATAGGGGCTCCGCCCCAAACCCCGACGGATATATGCGAGGCTCCGCCCCGCGCCCCGCAGGATATATACGGGGCGCTGCCCCGTACCCCGGTTGCATACGGGGCGCCGCCCCGTACCCCGCTTAGAACCTTTTTTGAGAAAAAGGTTCTAAGGACTCCAA
>CAMFEL010000087.1 GCA_945949385.1 uncultured Clostridia bacterium
CCCTTGATATATAAGGGTTTTTTAAAATTTTTGGATTCTACTTGACACAAGCAGACGATCTCGGAAGAGTGGTTATTCCCAAGGAGATTCGAAGAACCATGCGTATACGTGAGGGCGACCCTCTTGAAATATACACTGACCGAGACGGAGAGGTCATATTTAAAAAATATTCTCCCATAGGAGAGCTGTCACAGTTTGCCGCACAGTATGCGGAAACACTTAACAAAACCTGCGGAATTGCGGTCGTAATATGCGACCGTGACACGGTTATTGCCGGCGCGGGCATTCCCCGCCGCGAATATGCGGACAGAAAGCTGTCAGCGGATTTTGAAAGCATTATCGAAAGCCGTACTTTGTACACCGCAAGCGGCGGTGAGGGAGTACCCATCGTTGAGGGCAGCCAGCATCTTATTAGCTGCGCCATGCCTATAATCACCGACGGCGACATCACCGGCTGCGTAGCCTCCGTGACTGTACCGGGCGCACAGCCCCTGCAGGCAAATCTTGAAGCAAAGCTTATTCAGACCGCCGCAGGCTTTCTCGGCAGACAGCTTGAAGGCTGACAGAATCCGAATGCGCAAAAAGACGTGTAAAAAGTCCTGTTTTACTCTCGTAAAACGGGACTTTTAATTTATATATGCACTTCAAAACAGAGTAAACAAGTTGTTATCTGTCCCTCCACTGAGCAAAGAACTGCTCGGCGCACCTTAGAAGATTGTCTGAAGCATTTAATTGAGCCTCCTCGTCGCTTTGACCATTTGCAATGGGTACAACGCTGACATTTTCGGGTACGGCGGTACCGTCATATCTGCCGCAGAATATTACGCAGGGAGTATCGGACTCAAGGCGCTCAAGAACTCCGCCCACAGCTTTCCCCATAAGGCTCTGACTGTCAAAGCTTCCCTCGCCGGTGACCACCAGGTCGCACTCGCGCGCCGTCTTTGCGAATTTATACACATCAAGCACGGTATCAATGCCGGAAGCAACCTTTGCACCGAGAAAAGCCATTGCACCGTATGCAATGCCTCCCGCAGCGCCGGCGCCCTCCGCGGCGGCATAGTTTGTCCCTGTAACACGCTTTATTACGCGGTCAAACTTTACCGCTCCGTCTTCAAGTCTCTTAATGCCGGAAGCGTCCGCACCTTTCTGCGCCGCAAACACCGCGGCACAGCCCGAGGGACCGAGCAGAGGATTTTTCACATCGCAAAGCAGCGTAAAATCAACATCGCTGTACTTGGAAAATGCCTGGTTGAACTCCACGGTCTCCACCCTGTGAAGTGTACCGCCTACAGGAGAGAAACGGTTTCCGCATATGTCAACAAAGCTGATGCCCATAGCGCTGAGCATACCCGCTCCGCAATCGTTTGTACTGCTGCCGCCCAGCGTAAGTATGACCTTATGCGCCCCCTTAGAGGTAGCATACGATATCATCTGCCCCACACCGTAGCTTGAGGTTTTCTCCGGATTTGCCCGTTTCCCCGCCAGCGGCAGACCTATTGCCTCCGAGCTTTCGATAATCGCACATCTTCCGCCGTCCACAAAGCCTACATGAGCGGTACACGGCTTACCGAAAGGCCCCTCAACCGTGACCGTTTCAAGTCTTCCCCCAAGGAACGATGTAAGCAAAGCGGCCGTTCCCTCACCTCCGTCCGCAAGAGGCATATTAACAAAGCTGTAATCGTCAAAAACACGCCTTGCCGCATGGGAAATAATTTTCACCGCTTTTTCGGCACTCAGAGTGCCCTTAAAGGAGTCGGGAGCTATTAAAATCTTCATAAAACCAACCGTACCTTTCACAGAAACATTCATAAGTCCCTTGTTTATGATACAATTATAACATAATCTTCATAAAAATAAAAGACCGTTTTGTGAAAAATTTATATAAAATTCAACTTTCTGATATTCATTTATAATTTGTATTTCATTTCAAAAGATACTTGACAAAAATATTCACACATTGTATAATTTTGTGTAGAACGTTGTTGTTTTAAGTACGGTTTTTTACGTAAAAAATTTTTAATAACACGGTTTAATTGAAAATCACAATCAAAGGAGACAAATATGTCAAGACAACATCAGCAGGAAAGAAGCGAAGCCGTAAAGCAGATGATCCTCGAGGCAGCCCTGGAGATCGAACTCGAAGACGGCGAGGACAAAGTAACGGTTCGCCGCATCGGAGAAAAAATCGGATACTCCACCGGAGTTATCTATTATCATTTCCGTGACAAGCAGGATATTATTGACGAGCTGTCCCGAAAAATCGACACGGAGGCTTATGAAACAGTAAAGGCATTTATCGATCCTGAAAAAACCATCAGAGAGAATCTCAAATGTCTCTATATCGGCATTGCAACTCTTGCAAAGACAAAGCCCATAGAATACAAACGCATTTTCACTAACAGACGGGCATACGGCCGCAGCCATGAGGCTTGGGCAGAGCTTATCAAAGAAGTTCTGGATGTAGCAGTTGAGCGCGGTGAGCTGAAAGCGAGAGATACTACCGTTCTAACCAACTGCCTGCTCGGATATATCATCGGATGCAACATCCTTTTCCTTGAACATAAAATGGGCGGAGTAAATGTAACGGAGGAATTTGCGGAAAATATTGTAAAAGTAATCCTTGACGGTCTTTACAATTCCGGCCTTTAAAATATCAAACACTATACAGCAAAAGCTGCCGCAGGAAGATCTCCCGCGGCAGCTTTTTTCAGCAGCGGCAATCGCAGGGATAAACAATAATATTTCTGCAATCATCACGCCTTATCGCAATTACCGCTCCCCTTATAAGATACGCGGCGGGATCTCCCGCGGGACTTTTACCTACACATTCTACCAATGTATTTTCTATCATTCCGATATCGTACAGCCTGCGGCGCATACTTCCCCGGGTTTCGAGGCGGCACACCCGCGCCGCTTCGCCGGGACGGATATCGGAAAGACAGCAGGTTTCCTTCATTATGTCAGACCATGCCTTTCTTATTCTCGGGGCAGCCGAAAGCTACGGTATGCCCCATTCCATTTTATTCCCGCGCCGCAGTCTCCGCCACAGTTTTGACCGTCAGCCGCAACTGTGCCGAAGCCGTTGGAAATCAGTGTAATTTGCTTGGCATACCGTTCTTGCCAACAGCAAATACCGTCTTTTCCGTACCATTATCAGCATCGTCCATAATCAACTTGCCCGGATCAGTCGGTACTATGAATTTGTTATCGGCAAGCCGGGATGGGCTGACATTCATCTCGCCTGTCTTTGTAACGCTGCCGTCCTCGTTCAGGCTGAAAACAACCAGACGCATCTCCCGCCTGCCCCAGCGTCACACAGAAGTGTTCACTCCGAACAAGTGCCCGGTCGTAATCATCTTCCCATTCGCAGTAGGTGTGAAATGTTTTTTCAAGCGTCAGTACCCTCGTGTTGTCGGATTCCTCTCCCTGTTTATTCTCAGTGATGACCGTCTGTTCCCTGTTTTCGGTTGACACAGCACTTTCCGTCTCCCGAGGATGCTCGACCTCCCCGCGGCAGGCAGCCGGACAGAGGAGCATGCATACAGAAAGCAGAAAACATATGATTCTTTTCACAACCGTTCCTTCCGCAAAACAAGGGGCGAACAGGTAAAGCCGTCCTTTCGCCCCTTGTGATCGCTATTGATTTCCGGCGGATATACAACCGTATATTGATGGCTGGCTTCTTGTCAGAAACCCTTGACCTGAAATACAATCAGCTCTGTTGCGGATCTGTCTTCCCGTTCGTTTGTCATAAGGGTAAGAATGCTGCCGTCTGAAAGAACCGCAGACGAACAGAACCACGGATAGTTCGTATCGAACAGATCGCTGTCGGATATTTCGGCAAGAAAAGAGCCGTCTTTATTCCAAAGAAGAACATCTCTCATATTACCGTCAAAGCCCATATATCCGTTTGCAGTCTGCGTAACAAACGTGATACTTCCGAGTCCCTCGCCTTCCGCATCGCAAAGCGTTTTCTGGAGAGCGCCGTCTTTGTTGTAAACAAACACCTTGTGTCCGCTGTCATCTGCGGCACTTGCGCAGACATAAATGCAGTTCTCATCCACATTTACGTTCATGATCGTGCCTGCTTCCTTAAATACAACAGGTGTTGAGCTGTAGGTATCACCGCTGAAGGTTACAATGTTACATTCGTTGGAGGTAAAATAGTCAACGCCCCATGCTCCGGATGGATGTATGGCAAAGTTGTATAAATCCTCATAGGTATTTACGACAGCGCCGTCTTTCAGGCAGATGATATCATTCATGGAGCCGCTGAGCCAGAGTGAACCGTCGGTGGCTGCATTGATATATTCATAGTCATCCTCGGGAAGCTCTATCGTTTTTACAAAGGTCAGTTGTTCACCGTCAAAATGACACTCTCTGAGTTCTCCGTCAACAAGAACATATACAGTATCACCCACTGCGGCAATGCTGTGGTTAAAGGTTTCAAAGGTTGAGATGTATTCCTCAAAGGGAATAAATTCGGAGCTAACGGTAAACGCGCCGGCGCTCACGCTGTGGTCATCGGTCGAGAACGCTTCGCCTTCCCACTCCCAAGGGCCGTCTTCATTTCCCGCATCCTCAAGGGTAAATGTCAGTCCTTTGAGCAGGTCTGCGATAGAGCCGTCGTTTATGTCTACTGCATCAAACTCAATGCAAACCGTTGCACCGGCAGCTTCAATGCGGTTGAAGTAAACAAGCGTATCTTCTCCGTCATCGTATTTCAGAAGGTCGACGCCGCCGATTTTGACGGTTTCATAGGCACCGTTAACCTTATATTCATACTGATCAAAGCCGTAATATACAAGGTCTTCACGGAAATCGTAAGGATCCTCAAGCGATACTTCAATTTCCGCATCGATCAGATAATATTCCGAATCGTCGGGATCCGGAACCTGAAGGTTGACGGTGCAGTAATCCTCTTCGTTTTCCATGTCGTCTTCAAAACAGTTCCAAACGCTGTCATCATAGGTGAGGGTAAACAGCGTTGTTTTGATTTCCTTTGCTTCGCCTGCTTCATCCGAAGACGACGGTTTTGAATCGTCGGGTTTGTCGGTTTTTTCACCGCCGCAGGCAGCAAGTGACAGTATCATAATCCCTGCTAATAGTATTGCAAATAATCTCTTCACGATATAATCCTCCAGAATTTTATTTATTTTACGACAGATGCGAGTGCTGCGTCAGCCTTGGCGATCCAACCGGTTCTGTCGCCGTACTGTGCGGCATTCAGTGCGTCCATGGTTGCTTCCGCTTTTGTTTCATCCATGGTACCGTCTTTGACTGCACGGACAGCTTCTGCAATTGCTTTGGCAGCATTCGTCTGCTGCTTGATTGTATTACCGATATTGCGAAGAGTCTTCTGGATACCGAAAAGGGTGTTGAAATACCTCTCCATATCTTCGTATTCACCGCTGCGGATCTCCATACGCACTTCATACAAGCCGGGCGTGTTTCTGAACATGAGAATACAGTAATGCTTGGTCTCTTCCTTGCCTTCGGAATTTTTTACCGTTTCGTAACCGTAATCGTATCCGTAAAGATCGGCAAGACGGTAAACGCAGGCGACTGTGGATTTTCCGAAGATAAAGAACTTATAGCGGTTTTCGGTGAGAGCAATAAGGCCCGTGGAGGGAGAAACGTACAACTCACCGTTCTTTCCGAACCGTTTCAGCTTTTCTTCCTTGACTTTCGTTTTCGTCAGCGGAACGAAGATCTGATTCCACGCTTTTGTACCGAATTCCAACTGTTCGATATGGGAATTTACCGAATCAAGAGTTGCCTCGACCTTATTAAAGATTTTCATACATTTTTTAACGCAGACTTTTCTGCAGATATAATTGCCGTCAGCCAGCTTTTGTTCGGAGATCAGACCAACTTCTGCTCCGCAGATTGCACATATATGCTTTGCCATAATAATTCACCCTTGTTGATTTGTTTGTGTAAGAGTTTCTAAAATCATTTTTACATCTGCATCATCAAGTGAAATTTCGTGTTCTCCGTTTTTCATAAGTATCATCACCTGAAAGACACATCCGTCACATTGGGCTTCCAGCATTGTATAGGGATAGCCGAGGCTGGTACAGGTGTATCCGTTCCATAGGTGTCCGCCGCACTCAAAAGGCTCCAGATCCCGAACATTCTCGTAGAAGTCCTTTGTAGAAATATAGATTTCATCTTTTCCGTGATAGAAAACCGTGATGCCCGCCTTTGAAAACACATCAAATTCTGTTTGTGCTCCCTTAAAAATATGTAGATTTCTCGGGCTTGCGTTTCCTTCGCTGTCGATACCGTAAAAAAGTTTCCAACCTGACGGCACCAGCACACGTAGAATACCGTTCTCAAACCATTCGCTCACGCCCACGGATCCTCTTCCACAGGGATACGGATTTCCGACAGGCACTGAATATCATTTAAAAACCACTGACCGGCAGAGGGCTTTTTACGCAGCTTGATCGGTCTTGGATTATCCGCCCCGCCGCTGGTCACATACAGCGTTGCCCAGTTTTCCTCGTCAAAAGAATAGGGATTTTCGCTGACGGAAATCACATAAGGAATTGTAGGCTTATACCCGTTTTCGGGGGTTGCTCCGGCAAAAAAGGATCGTGCCTTGTAGCCCTTGCCGTTCAGCCTTTCTCTGATAAACTGCTTTTCGTATGTGCTGACCTCTGCGGGACCTTTCAGAAAATTCAGCATTTCAATGGCTTCGTCCGGGTTCTGCTCGTAACGGCACAGAGCGACGATCGTCAACGCCGTTGTTTTGAAAGCACAGTCCAATGAAGCCTCCGGCAAAGCCTGCAGCTCGGCAACATTCGTCGGAAGTACGGCAAAAGTAAAACTCTCTGAACGGTTTTTGCCTTTTCCTACCGACTGCACCGCATTATTTACAGCTTTCGCAGCCTCTTTCTTCAATGAAGACTCCGCAGTTCTTTTCAATGAATCGAAAATACCCATTACGCTTTCCTCCCTTTAATCGGCTTTTGTATATCTTGTGGTCATAAAACGCAGCTTCCCGTCATCATCGGAGAGCTTTACCCAGCCGTCCTCGCTCATACCTTCTCCGACCTCCAGCCAAAGCTCGCCGTCGCGTTCTTCCCATGCCTTCGGATCGTCGGTAATCATGCCGTCGTACAGCTTTATGACACCTGCCTCGACAGCCTTATCAACTTCCTCTTTGGATACCCCCTCGGGCAGAGGCATCAGCATATACAGCTTGCCGTCCTCGCACACAGCGATCTGCCCGCCGATCATATTCCGTCTTTCCTTCAGTTCGTCTGCGACTGCTTCCTCGTCCGATTCGTCGATGTACGGCATCGGTGCCTTCAGATATTCCTCTGCACTGAGAAACTCCACTTCATCCGAATCATTCACCATACCAATGGAATGAAATACCCATTTTCCGACATAACTCATAAAAAATACCTCCTGTGTATTTATATGTTTAATTTATTACGGCATATCACCGTTGACTGTTTGATCTGACGCTGTCCTGCTCTCTAAAGCGCAGCAAAAGCTGTATTTGCCGCCGCAGGCACAAGACACACCCTCATTGCGAAAGCCGTCAGTATACTCAGGATTCGTTTTGAATCCTTGTGCTTCATCTTTTTTCTTCCAAATCAAAGTGTTTCCATCACACCAAGCAGATAGCTTGCCGAGATAGAAGTGTAAATGAATTGGTCGATCAGACCGTCGGTCTTGGCTCGCCGCACCTTTTGGGCAACGGCAGGCTCTGCCTTTTCGTCCACTAAGAAGACAATTTTGCAATCCGGATCAGTTTGCTTTATCTGATGTCGAAGTATCATACGTTCTTCAAGCTTCCACGGCGTATATCCGGTCACCTCCATCAGCACGATATTTGCCGCTGTGCGGTTAAATTCCCGCATAAGCTTTTCGGGTTTCTCTGCCACAGTTACACTGAAGTCGTCGCCTTCAAGCGTTCGCTTGATCATATCCGCAAACATAAAATTCTGTGTGTTGACAACAACTCTCGGCATCTGTGTTTTACCCCCCTTTCTTTTCTCGTTCCACGCGCTTTCTGCGGCGCTGTTCCCGGTTGTTTTTCTCGGAGGCGAATATCTCCACCGCCGCGTCTGTCAGCTCGTCCGGCAAGACCGTACCGCTTTTCACGACGTCCGCCCACGGACAGAGTTTTTCATAGTCGTCATCAAAAACAATCGTATAAGGCGGCCCGCATCGGTCATCGACCGCCATATAGAGACGCCGTCCTTCGTGCATTATAGTTCCTGCGTCGCTTTCTCTCATTTTTTTGTCAAGCGTGTCATACTGCTCTTTTGACAGCTCGTAAAGATTATACTCTTGGATCCCGCCGTATTCACCAAAATACCGTCCGCTTTTCTCGTCATAACAGGCTTTCCAACCGTATCCCTTTTTGAATTGCATTTTTCAATCACCCTTCATTTCTGCGAACACACAGACACAACTTTTCACATTACAACTATATTTTATCAAACTGTTTTTTCTTTTTCTTCCCCCAAAAGTAGGATATTTCGGAAGAAAATCATAACTACCGGCCGTGCCGGTAGTATGCACTGCCCCCTTAGGGCATAAGAC
>CAMFEL010000088.1 GCA_945949385.1 uncultured Clostridia bacterium
ATACTGTATTTTGCGCTCATGCCGTCGTAGTACTGGCTGTATTCGCCCGCTTCGGCTCCGACGCCGACCCCTCCACAAAGCGTATCCTTGAGAGGGGCGAATGTCTGACGGAGCTGCTGAAGCAGGGACAGGGAAGTCCCTATTCGCTGGCGCGGGAGATCGCGCTTCTTATCGCTTACCGTGACGGCGTGTTTGACAAAATTCCCGCGTCCGATATGGCGCTCTGCAAGAAGTCATTCCTTGACTTTATGGAGAAAAACGCGGCGCTGCAGTACGCTGAAATCGAAAAAAGCGGAGACCTTACCGAGGGCTGTGAAGCGGATATGTCGCGCATTGCTTCCGATTGGAGAAAAAGTCGGGAGGCTTCGGTATGAGCAGTCTCGGTGAGATAAAGGGTCATATTTCCGCCATTGAGCAGACGCGGCAGATAACCAACGCCATGTACCTTATATCCGCCTCCAAAATGCGCAGTACCATAAAGAAGATAGACTATAATGTAAAGTATATGGCACGTCTGCGCTCTACCATGAAGGATATTCTTCTTCATACGGACGACCTTTCGGGTTACCATTTTATCAGGCGCAGAAAGGAAAGCCGCAATGTCCTTATTATCCTTGTCACGGGTGACAAGGGGATGTGCGGCGGATATAATCTTAACGCCGTCTCAAAGTTCAAGGAGACGGAGGAACAATTTGCAGGTGAAGGTATTCGCATAGGCGCAGTCGGTATTGTGGGTGAGGAGTTTCTTGAGGGACGGGGCACCCCTCCCGATTACAAGTGGAGGGGCGTCATTCAGGACCCCACTCTTTACAGCGCCCGTCAGATAGCCGCAACCGTTATTGACGAGTACGACAGCGGACGCGCCGACGAAATATATATGGTGTATACCAAATACAAAAATTCTATGGTGCAGACGGCGGATGTTATGCAGCTTTTGCCCATTGAGCTTGAAGACTTTGAGGACGTGGGCGTGGAATTTGCGGAGCGCACACAGCTTAATTTCGAGCCGTCTCCCAAGGCGGTATTCGCAAATCTTGTTCCGCAGTATCTTATTGCTTTGATCTTCAATATGCTGGTGCAGTCCTCCACGGGAGAATATGCCGCCAGAATGAACGCCATGCAGACCTCTACCTCCAACGCTGACGAGATGCTGGCCGGGCTGCGCTTTGAGTACAACCGTACCAGGCAGCTTGACATTACCAATGAGATCATCGAAATAGCAGCCACCGCCGGCACGGTTGCCGACAACTCTTGAGGATGACTCGGAAAGGAATACCATGAGTGAAGTTTCCAAGGGAACTATAATAAAAATCCGCGGCTCCGTGCTTGATGTGCGGATCGACTCGGGCAGACTGCCCGCGGTCAAGGCTCTTGTGGTCTGCCCCGAAACCGGTCATCACATGGAGGTGGCGGCGCAGATTTCGGAAAATGCGGTGCGCTGTATCGCACTTGAGTCCACCGACGGACTTTTATGCGGCACCGCCTGCGAAAGCAACGGCGAGACCATAAAGGTGCCTGTGGGAGACGCCGTTATCGGCAGAGTAGTGGATGTTCTCGGCAGACCTATTGACGGCGGCGGCGAGATCGCCGCGGAAAAGACTATGTCCATACACCGTCTGCCTCCGACACTCAGCGAGCAGAAGCCTGTCAGCGAGCTGCTGGAAACGGGAATCAAGGTCATTGACCTGCTTGCTCCCTATGCCAAGGGCGGCAAGATCGGTCTGTTCGGCGGCGCAGGCGTGGGCAAGACCGTGCTTATTATGGAGATGATCCACAATGTTGCTACAAATCACGGCGGTTACTCCGTATTTACCGGCGTAGGCGAGAGAAGCCGCGAGGGCAATGAGCTTATTGAGGATATGAAGGACAGCGGCGTTATAAACAAGGCTATCCTTGCCTTCGGTCAGATGAACGAGCCTTCCGGCTCCCGTATGCGTGTGGCTCTTACGGGGCTTACCATGGCGGAGTATCTGAGAGACGAAAAAAAGCAGGATGTGCTTTTGTTTATCGACAATATTTACCGCTTTGTGCAGGCGGGCAGCGAGGTGTCAGCGCTTCTGGGCAGACTTCCTTCCGCGGTGGGCTATCAGCCTACTCTCGCTAACGAGCTGGGAGATCTGGAGGAGCGTATCGCTTCCACAAAGAACGGCTCCATAACCTCCGTTCAGGCGATATATGTGCCTGCGGACGATTTGACCGACCCGGCGCCCGCAACGATTTTTACCCATCTTGACGCCACTACCGTGCTGTCAAGAAGCATTTCCGAGCTGGGTATTTACCCCGCCGTTGACCCTCTTGCAAGCGCAAGCCGCTTGCTGGAGCCGGAAATCGTGGGGGCGGAGCATTACAGAGTGGCTCACGCCGTGCAGGAATGTTTGCAGAGGTATGCGGAGCTTAAGGACATAATAGCCATACTGGGTATGGATGAGCTTTCGGCACAGGATAAGCAGACTGTATACCGTGCCCGCAAGATACGCAACTTCCTGTCGCAGCCTATGAGCGTTGCCAAGGCGTTTACCGGTCAGGAGGGCAGATTCGTTCCCGTCAGGGATACGGTTGAGAGCTTCAGGCAGATAATCGACGGAGAGGCCGACGATATACCGGAGGCGGCTTTCCTTAATGTGGGAGATATTGACGAGGCGAGAGCAAAAGCAAAAACGGTCTGAGACCGGGAAAGGAGCGCGCTTTGAACACTTTCAAGCTTGAGGTGCTGACACCGAGGCGTGAGTTTTACAGCGGAGATGTGGAAGCTGTTACTATCGTGCTTGAGGACGGTGAAATGACTCTTCTGAAAGATCACGAGCCTATGCTGGCGGCTCTTGAAATAGGCGAGATGCGAATAAAGACAGCCGACGGCTGGAAAAACGCCTTTGCCTCTCAGGGCTTTGTTGAGGTGCGCCCCGACGAGACGCTGATTTTCGTACAGACCTGCGAATGGCCTGAGGATATTGACGAGGCAAGGGCCGAGGAAACGCGGCAGAGAGCCGCGGAGGCTATGCGGCAGAAGCTGAGCATTATCGAATACAAGGAAAGTCAGGCGGCTCTTGCAAGGTCGATGATGCGTCTGAGAGTTAAGAAACATCTGAACTGATATATCCGGAATACAGAAGAATCGGCTTGCCGCGGGGCTGTCCCGCGGCAAGCCGATTCTTTTTGTTCACTCGGATACATTAAAACCAATATTGAACAGCTCCTGCAGCCGTTTTGTGTCGCCGCACAGATAAACATATGCAAACACACATTCAAGTCCAGTGGCGCGGCTGTATTGGGTGTGAGTCGCGCTTTTCGGTGAGGTATGGGTGTTATTTCTGCCGCGCTTGTATATGTCGGCTTCCTCGTCGGTAAAAACGGGCAGCAGCCTTTCGGCGGCGGCGCTTTGCGCCACCGCCGTCACATATGACGCCGCCTTTTCCTGCGGGCGGGGTATGCCCTCTGTTACAAGCTTTTTTCTGACCATAAGCTCCATTACCGCGTCTCCCAGATAAGCAAGGTGGGAGGTGGGCATTAGGTATGCTTTGCTTTTATCGGTGACGGGGGAGGGTATTTGTTTTTCGTCCATAATTTTATTATCCGTTTTTGTTTTATATTCTGTGGCTGATGTATCGGGCGGTAAGCCGTCTTGCAAGGGGCAGTCTCTTATAGCCCTCGGTTATAAGATCGGAGCAGAATTCGGCGCATTGCTGCGCTTCCTCGAAGCTGAGACCGTGACCGAACTCCTCTTTTTGCAAAAGAAGTATCACATCTCCCGCGTCAATGTTTGAAATCCCTGTAAGGTCTCGCCGCAGGCGCTCTGCGTAATCGCTTGCAAGCTCACCCTTTTCGGGGGCAGCGCCAAGCAGTGACAGGATATCCGTTATCCAGTCATGCATTTTTCTTACGGCTCCTCTTTGGTCAAAACCTTCTTTTTCGAACATTTCACGGCGTCTTGCACAGTTTATTACTCCGAATTTTTTCTCCGATGCCGCCGCCGCTTTTTTGATGATATGCTTTATAAGAAGTCTTATAAGAAAGGCTGCAAGGCATACTGCAAGAGCGATGCAGACGGCGCGGATAAACATGGCAAGCTCCGCGGCAAATCTTTCCATGGCTGCAGCTTCTCCGTCGTCGCCCTCCGGTACGGCGGAGGGGATGTGCGGCTTCTCTGAAGGCTCGTCGCCGTCTTCTTTTTCGTTATCCTTACCGTTTTCGTCCTTTTCCTGCTCTTCCGGCGTTGTGTCAATGGTGGCACCGGAGGCGCGGTACATGGCGTCGGAGTACTCACCCGGCGTGACCTCAAACTGAAGCCATCCCATGCCGTCTATATATACTTCGATCCATGCGTGGGCACATTCGGAATTTACGTATGCCCTATAGTCAGCCGTTTTGCCGCCCGCGGCTTTTTCAAAATCGCTTGCCACATAGCCCTCGGCATATCTTACGGGTATACCGTATTCCCGCAGCAGTGCGCATGCCGCTGTTGCAAAGTGGCTGCAATAGCCTTCCTTTACATCGGTGAGAAACGCGTCAATTACCGGCTTTGTGCCGTCGTACAGAGAAGCGTCGGGCTCTTTTGTGTAGGTATAGTTATCCGCAAGATAGTCTGCCACCGCTTTGACCTTTTTCACCGTGGAGGCGGTTTCGTCAAAGCCTTCGGCGATTTTTACGGCCATCTCTTCAACGGCGGCTGAGCCGGAACGGTCGGTGCAGGCGTCATAGGCGTAAGCGCGGTAGGCTTTTTCCTTTTCCACATCGCTTAAAAACTGCTTTTGCTCCGTTTCGGTCATATAGCCGAAGTATCTTTCGCAAAGGCTTGTGCCCATGTGGCTTATCCCGTCATCGGAAAGCTTTTTTTCAAACTCCGCTATGAGAGAGGGAAGCTCGCCCTTGTCGGTCTCAAGATTTTCTATTATGAAATCGCAGCAGCGGCTGTAATATTCGGAGGAGGCGCCCATATTGTCAAGGGCGTTTTTTCTGCTCATGGCGGGAACAAAGGATATGGTGCTGTATCCGCTGCCGTACTTATAGAAGCGTGAGGAATACACGCCGTCATAGTATACGGAATACTTATATTGGGCGTCGTCAAGAGTGCCGTAGCGCATAAGCATATAATCCGTATTCATATGAGAGGGCACGAACAGCAGACGGCTGGAGCCGCTGACGCGCCACACGCTTACATGCTGCTCGGAAAAACCGTAGTTATAAAATTCTCTCGTTTCACCGTCCGTTTTCTCGGACACGGAGGGGTAGACATACTTATAAAAAGCGGTGCTTATGCTGTCCGGGGTGAAATCCCTGCCGAAGGTCTCGCGGTAACTGAGCACCGTATCATAGTCCGCGCTGCTCCATGTGCCCCCCTCCCAGTCGAAATCCGAGCCTATCCAGCTTCTCAGATAGATATTGTCGGTTTGGTCGGACTCTACCTGAAAAATAGTTCTCGTATCCTTGTATTCAAGAGGTTCGAAGCTTACGGTACGGGGCGTAAGCTCGTCAATTCCGTAGGCGTACAGCTCGTTCAGATCCACATCGTCGCCCCGCAGATAGGCGGTCACATAGATCCTTGCGGCGTTTACGCGGTTGTCGATAGCCGGGATGGTGCGGAAGTTGGAGTTTACCGACAGCAGGGGAATCAGCACGGCTATAAGGGCGATAAGCGCCGCTCCCATGCCGGCGTAGCCTCCCGCAAAGGAGGCGCGGCGCGCTTCCTTTCTGTCACGGCGGCGGCGAAGCCGCAAGGCTTTTTTCTCTGTAAGCTTTTGAATTTTTGCGGCTTTTCTTTCTTCTTTTGCGTTCGCTCTAAGCGTATGAGCGGCTTTTGCCGCCTCCTGCTTTTTGCCGCTTTTTTTGAGCTGTCGGATGTTCTTTTTCTCCGCTTTTTTGGCGGCGCGTCTGTTCTTCTCCGCAAGCTTTTCGGAGAGTCGCAGGGCTTTTTCTGCCCTTCTTTCGTCGGCTTCTTTTTTTCTTTTTTCTATGTATACCGCACGCCTTGCGGCTCTCGCCGCTTTTTTATCCATTCCCGCTTCAAGGGCGGTATGATACATAAGATCGGCTCTTTCCCGGAGTGCGGTTTTCTCTTCACGCTCTGTGCGGTGCTTTTCTCTTTTTTCGGCTTTCCGGCGCAGGCGCTCGGCTTTTTTTGCGGCGCGGTTTTCGAGATTTCCGCAATAGCGGCGGTCGTAGACCTTGAGAGCTACGGCACCGCATATGAACACGATGAAAAATGCCGTTCCCGCGTTGCCGTAGGGCAGATTGTAGGTGAGAACAGGCGCGATGACCGCTGCGGAGAACAGCGCCAGAGGGATGATCCTGACCTTTTTCTGAACGGTAAAGTACAGTATGAGCCCTACAAGCGTACAAAGGAGAAACACGCCGCAAAAACGCTGCGGATCGCTTACGGCATAGGCGGCAGAGGAATAGTCGTAACCGTCGCTTACCATATAGTTGCCCAGAGAATAATAGCCGTAGGAGACTACGTGGTACAGGGCAAAGTTATACACCCTTACGGCGCTCTGCACGGTGAATTCAACGGGATTGCCGTATGAATATGCAACAGCTCCCATATATATTCCGGTGTAAACGAAGGGCACTGCGGCGGCAAATATGCGGTTTACCGAAGCCAGACCGCAGGCGAGGGCCGGAGCAAGGGAGACAAGGGCTATAAAGCCCGTGCTTACGTAAAGCGATCTCCAGTCCGCCGCCGCCGTAAGTCCCGCGGCGCCGCATATAAACGATGTAATTCCGAAAATGCCTATGTATACCAGCAGCGTGCGCAGAAAAAGCCCTATATAAGTTACGGCGGGGGACATATTCCGCGAGGGCGGAATATACACGCTTTTCGGCTTTTGCCGTTTTTTCTTTTGACTTCGGAGCCGCGCCCGGATTCGGTGTGCGGATCCTGTAATATCGGTCTTTTTCAAAGAACTGATCTGCCCGCCTTTTGGCGGCTCCTTTCGGTGAATTTAATAAATCTCATTTTTTCAACTGCAGCATTACGGTGCGTTTTTGTCGCGCAAATGCTGTCTGCCGTCGGTGCCGTCCGTCTCTTCAACTTCTCTCATTACGATGCCGAACTGTCTGAGAAGCAGGCGGCAGGAGTCCGCATAGCGCAGGCGGGAAACCGGAGAAGCATATTTTTCCTCGGGGTTAAAAAGCAGTACCTCGGTGCGGCATCCGGTGCCGGCGCCGCCGAAACGGGAGGGAACGGTGCAGTACTGACTCACGTTTATGGGGTCGAGGTTTGCCGTGACGATCTTTACCGTTATATTTTGGGCGACGCTTACAAAGTCGGCAAGACGGGACACTCTGTTCTCCGCCGGGACTACGGGGGCGCAGGCGAAGCGGGAATATGCTCCCTCAAAATCCGCTACCGTTGCGGCAAGGGTGTGGGCAAAGCCCTTTTCCTCGCGGCTGTCGTACCACAGCACGGTGCATCGGCTGCCGCTTTTCAGCTCTTTCATTAGCAGGGAGGAGGCTATATCGGCAACGCCGTCTGCGCAGTATTCCGGCATTTCGTCCTCAAAATCCGCTTTGACGGCTCCGCCCCACTGATCGGTATCAAGCCTGTTTTTTTCGTCGGGCACGGGGGCGGTGCGGGAAGCGGAAGCGATGTTTGAGGAGGCTGACGCAGTATCTTGCTTTTTATCTTTCTCCGTGCCGTCTGTCCGGGCGGCTTTCTCTGCCGCAACGGTATCTGACACGGACTCTGCCGTGCTTATTCCGGCGGTTTTTACATTTTTCTTTTTGCTTTTGCCCGAGGTTTGTTTTATGAGGGCGTCGATCATGCTTGCCGCTTCAATGTCGGCGGCGCTGACACCCTTTGCGCGAAAACGCATATAACGGCGTTTTTCTCTTTTTGCTTTTGCGTCGGAAAGAATTTTTGCAGCTTTCTCACGCAGCTTTTTGACGGGAGATAAGCGCTTTTTTTCGCTTTGATAATTTTCTTCACCGTTTCCGTCTGCGTCCGGTACGGCATTTGCCGCGGCACGGCGGGGGCGCAGGAACAGCTTACCCTTTGCCTTTTCGCCATCGCTTTCAGGCGGGGGAGTGGGCGCGGCAAAGTCTATAAGGATATAAGTCTGTCTGTCGTCGTTGGTATTAAAGTCCCTTACCTGCATTTCCTCTGCCTTTGAAGAAAGCTTCCAATGGATGCTTTTCAGAGGGTCTCCTGCTCGGTACTCGCGTATATTGGCGGTCTCTGCCGCCTCTCTGGTGCTGATACTGCTTGCGGCGGGAGAGGGAAAATCGGAAACGGCGCGCTGCTCGCCGAAGTCCGTTTCAAGGGTGCGGGGCAGCACGGTGACATTTGAATAATTGTTTATTTTTTTGCGTATTCTGAAAATCCGGAGCGGGTCGTATATGTATACCTCCGCTACGCCGATTTCATACTTTCCTCTGTATCTGAAGCGCACATCGGTTTTGACGCTGTAACCGCCGAAGGGCGGCAGGGACAGCACGAGGTGCTCCTTTACGCACCGAACTCCGCTTTCCTGCGGCAGGACTGTTATTGCCTTTGCAAAGGGTATGGGCAGGGGAGAGGAATTGATTATTCGCACCTCATACTGCACGGGCGAGAGCTTCTCGGCGGCACTGCGG
>CAMFEL010000089.1 GCA_945949385.1 uncultured Clostridia bacterium
TTCTTATCTTTGGGCATCCGCTTCACCTCCCGTTTAGTATGTATGTAAACATACTAACATACTTTTTTATAAAAAATCAAGGGTTTTCAAGAAAATCACATCCGTATATGCAAAAAATCAGCCATGTCCAAGCTGTTTCGCTTGATCATGACTGATTTTTCTGCTTTTCGCCACTCGAAGGTGTCCTCACAACTACCTATTTCTGATTAGTCGTTCTGGCGCACCCACTTTCGGCGCGCTTTGCCTCGCAAATTTCAGCTTTATTCAGTTTTGTTTGTGTCGGAACAATAATTTTCGTGAATGCTGTATCATAACTGACGATTTCGTCACAAAAATCAGTTATCTTCTTCCTTTTTCAGCGTTTGCAGCTCTTTCATAAAGGTCTCCACATCCTTGAACTCGCGGTGCACGGAAGCAAAGCGCACATACGCCACCGCATCGTGCTCCTTCAGCTTTTCCATGGCAAGGTCGCCTATCTCGGAGGAGGTAATCTCCCGCTTCAGGGAGTTCTGAATTTCGGCTTCAATCTCGTTTGCCACCGACTCGGCGTTGACAGGCCGCTTCTGGCACGCTTTAAGCAGTCCGGAAAGCAGCTTGTTTTTGTCAAACAGCTCCTTGGAGCCGTCCTTTTTTATTACTACCGGCTGAAAGGCGTCAATGACCTCGTAGGTGGTAAAGCGCGTATGACACTGAAGACATTCTCTGCGGCGCCTTATGGAATTATTCTCTTCAACGGGGCGGGAGTCGACAACCTTGATGTCATCGGATGCGCATGACGGACACTTCATATTTATGACCATTCCTTTCGTTGATATGTGGCGGCAAGGCACAAATGGGGTTTGAAACAGCTCACGTGTGATCCACGCTGCTATACTTTCAAACTCTTCCCTCCGAACAGCTTCAAAAATTGAGCTTATGCCTTTATTTTGCGTTTTTCTTTTATTCTAACACAAGATTTTGTTTTTTGCAATAGCCAAATATATCATTTTAGAAAAGGTTCCGAGGCGGTTTCGGTATCGGGTGCGGGTGCCGCCGTAATATCCGGCACATCGGCTGCCGCGCTGTGCTCTGCCGCCGGCGGTGCTGACATATCTTCGATGCTTTCGGCAATTTCGGCAACCTCGGTATTATCGGTATCTTCGGTATTATCGGTAGTTTCGGCAGTATCGACAGTTTCGCTTTGGTCTGCATCATCGGCTCCGATGATCTCCGCAGTTTCGGCAGCAGCGCTGCCGTCGGCTTCGGTAAGGGCAACTTCGTATATTTCCGCTTGCGGAACGGGGGAGCGTACTCTCCCGTTCTTACAGAGGAGAAGCAGCACAAGAACCGTTGCCGCTGACGCCAGCAGGGCGAAAACCGCAAAGGGCAGTACGGCCGCCGGCAAAACGGAGGCGGTTTTTACTTCCTCCGTCGCGCCGCACGCTGCACAGGTGAGTCTGCTTTTTCCCGACGCAAACAGACCGGCGCGCTTTACGGTTTCGCTGTCCCGGAAATTATGTCCCGCGGGAGGGACAGGTGCGGAAAACACCGCCCCGCAGCCGGAACAGACAAGCTCCGATTTTCCTTCTTCGGTGCAGGTAGGGGCGCTGTAGCTTGTGGGAAGAAAGCTGTGACCTATGGGAGGGGTATCCTCTGTTTCTTCCGCTTTGCAGTTTTTGCACACGCGGTGCATTTCTCCCCCTTCGGTGCATGTGGCTTCTTTTACAACGGTCTCTTCAAAGCTGTGTCCTTTGGCGGGCAGCTCTCTGTCAATTTCCGCCTTGCAGCGGGCGCAGTTTCCCTTTACACTGCCGTTTTCCGTACAGGTGGGCTCCGTCTTTTTGCATGCCGACTCGTCGTGACCTAAAGGGGCAAGCTCCTCATAAAGTTCAAAGCCGCAGACGGTGCATTTCGCCTGTCTGCTTCCGCTTTCCGTACAGGCTGCGGGAACAATTTTTTCGCTGTCTCCCCATTTATGTCCTGTCGCCGCTTCTGTTTCCGTATATTCTCCACCGCACACCTTGCAACGGTATAGTTTGCCGCCTGTCTCGGTGCAGGTGGGCGCGGTATAGGACACATATTCCCATGTATGTCCCTCCGCTTTCAGAATATCCTTAAACCGGTTGCCGCAGTAGGAGCATTCGTAGGCGACATAGCCGTCAACCGTATGGGTTGCTTCCACCCGTCCTGTTTCCCGGTAGTTATGCTGAGACGGTGCGGGGAGGGTGGTCACCTTCTTATGGGTCTCCATTTTGTAGCCCTTGTCAATAAGGTTGTCCGTTATGCGGCATGTATATGTAATACTGCCGTCCTGACCGCATTTTGCGGGGACATAGGAGGTCTGCACCCAATAGTGATTGTCGGGAGCAGGTGCAATATTTGTCACATTTCTTCTGTGTCCGCATATTTTGCAGTGCTCCGACTGTTTGCCCCGGTACATACAGTTTGAGGGGTAATCAACGCGGGCTGCGGAGTATGTATGAGTATGACCGAGATAGTACGACGCCAGCACGTCCGCCTCCGCCTGCGCCATTTTTTCCAGCGTATCGCTATTTGAAAGAATTGCTCTGTCTCCTGCGTTGGACATAAAGCCGTGTTCTATTATCATGGAGGGAATTCCGAATTTTGCCGCCCATGTGGGAATTCCGTAGTAATCCGACATAACGCCCAGAGAGGGGTCCTTTATATCCCACTGACGCTCAAAATTCCAGTAGTAACCCGCTGTGTCGCTGCGCCGGCGGACTCCGTTGTTTGCAAGTCCCGTTGCCTTTGATAATGCAGAGGTAACAGATGCGCCGAGAGTTGTCATGGCATAACTGCTGATTACGGAAGTGTAAACGGTGACGCCGTGCTCGGAGGTGTTGGCGCTTCCGTCAAAGTGCAGGCTTATAAGAGCGTCGGCGTTTACGCTGTTTGCGTATACACCTCTTTCGTAGACTTCCATGGTGCTGTCCCCGGTTCGGGTCAGGCAGACCTTGAAGCCGCCCTTTGCCTCAAGCTTTTTCTTCAAAAGCTGCGCAAGCCGCAGGGTATATTCCTTTTCGCCTACGCCGTTCATGGCGGTGCCGATCGACGTTCCTCCGTGCCCCGGGTCTATTGCCAGTACTATATCGTCGGAGGCGGCAAAGGAAGCTCCCGATGCGCCCAAAAGAGCAGTCAGCGCTGCCGCCGCGGCAAGGGCTGCAATTATTTTTCTGAGCTTCGGACTTTTTAGCTTCATATAACTTTTGCTCCGTTTATGTAACGGGAGGGCAAGCGTTTTGTTGCTTTCCTGTCCCGCGGTTTTTGAGAAATCCTAACAGCTTTATTTTAGCAAATAGTCATTATTGTGTCAACATAAGTCCACGTATTTGTGGATTTACCATTATTCTCAATAAAAATTATATTCTAAAACTGTTAATTGTGTTGACTTAGCGCGGCTTTGGGTGTATAATTTTATGTGTATGTTTTTGCCGAGCGCAGGAGAGGGGTTAAGCTTTGATCACGTCACCGCGGTTTATTGCAGTCGCCTCGTCAAAAGGCGGAATAGGAAAATCCACCGCAGCCCTCGGCATTTCCCGCGCACTTTGCGCACGGGGAAAAAAGGTGCTGCTTGCGGATCTTGACTACGGCAACGCCTGTCTCGACATGCTTTGCAGAGCAGAGGACAGCGTGCTGTATACCTCCGCGGATATTTCCCGCGGTATTTGCTCGCCCGAAGAGGCGGTTATAAAACCCGAGGGTGAGGCGCTGTTTCTTCTGGCGGCGCCCTCAGGGGGCAGAACGGTGATTCTCCCCGGCGTACATAAAGATAAGGACTCAGGCTCTGAAATGAGCGCCGAGAAAGGCGCGGACGGTATTGCAGACAAGTCCCCGTCGCAGCTTAAAGACGGCATAGCCGAGGATATTTTGCCGGAAAGCGGTTTTGCCGTAGACGCGGACAGTATTGCAAAGGCTGTGCGTGACGCGGCGGCTGCAGTAGGCGCCGACTGCGTTATCCTTGACACGGGCGCGGGAGTCAGCGGCGGTTTTCTTGCCGCAGCATCCCTTTCGTCTCAGGCGCTGGTGGTAGCGGGACATTCTCCCGTATCCCTCAGAAGCGCGGAAAGCACCGCAGAGCGGCTGAACGCTTCGGGTGTTTCCGATGTGCGCCTTATAATCAACAATTTTGACGGTACCGGCGTTCTTCGCCGTTCCCCGTTCCGCCGCAGCGGAATTTTCAATATGATAGATACGGCGCGTATTCCCCTTGCAGGCGTTATTCCCTACGATTACGACCTGACCCTTTCCCACGAGGGGGGCGGAAAAGGCGGCGCGCTGTCGGAATCCGCATTTGCCAACATTGCCGCGCGCATTGAAGGTGAAAGTGTGCCCCTGTTTTCCGGAATGAAGCATTACAGAAAGATCAGAAAAAAATTTTACATATAACCACTTTGATTTTGAATGGGAGGTTAGAGTTTGAAAGTAAAGCGAGCGTGGATCGCACGTGAGCTGTTTCAAACCCCATTTGTGCCTTGCCGCCAAAAAGGGCGGCGGCAAGATGCAAAGCCCCCCGGGCTTTGCAAAACCGTCACAAATCAACGAAAGGAATGGTCACAATTATGGAAATAGCTATTATTGCCGATGACTCCAAAAAGGAGCTGATGACACAGTTTTGTATCGCGTACTGCGGGATACTGTCAAAGCATCACATCTGCTCTACGAGTATTACGGGAAAATATATTGAGGATGCCACCGGTCTTGAAATAGAAAAGCTTCTGCCCGGCACCCACGGCGGTGTTCAGCAGATATGCTCAAGAGTCTCCTACAACGAGATAGACCTGGTGCTGTATTTCGGCAAGTCTCAGCCTAACCGCCTCAACAGCGACGAGCATGACAACCTGCTGCGTATGTGCGACAGTCAGAATGTTCCCGTGGCCACCAATATTGCCACGGCGGAGATCCTTGTCTGCGCTCTGGAGCGCGGAGACCTTGACTGGAGAGAGATAGTCAATCCCTCATCGGAATACAACAAAAAGAAGCGTCAGCATCAATAAGTCTCCCCGCGGGGAATTAAAAGGGAGTTTTCGCTCCCTTTGCTTTTTGATTGAGAGCGAAACGAGGTGTTTTAAGGTGCCGCTGATAAAAATACTTGCCGTCGGCGATGTAGTGGGCGAGGGCGGCGTGTCATACCTTTCGGGAGGCAGGCTGAGGAGCATACAGTCCCGTCTGGGTGCGGTCTTTACCGTTGTAAACGGGGAAAATTCCTCCAAGGCAAACTGCATAACTCCGGAAAGCGCCGAGGCTTTGTTTGAAGCCGGAGCGGACGTTATTACCGGCGGGAATCACACCTTTAAGCGCAAAAATATTTTCGACTACCTTGACGAAAATCCCAAATGTATCCGCCCCGCAAATTACCCCTCCGACGCACCCGGTCAGGGCTGGGTCATTGCGGATTGTATGGGTTTTCGGATACTTGTGATAAATCTGCTGGGCACCACCTTTATGGAGCCTTTGGACAGTCCCTTTAAGGTCGCCGACCGCATACTGGAGGAGACGAAAGGGCGTTGGGATGCAGCGCTTCTGGACATACACGCGGAGGCAACCAGCGAAAAGCTGTGTATGGGCAGATACCTTGACGGGCGCGTCAGCGCCGTCTTCGGCACTCACACTCATGTTCAGACGGCAGATGTATCGGTGCTTCCCGGAGGCACGGGATATATTACCGATTTGGGTATGACAGGCCCTACGGAGGGAGTACTGGGAGTCAAAAGCGAAAACGCTTTGCACAAATTCCTTGTGCGCACTCCCGTTTTCTTTGAGCACGCCGCAGGAAAATGCAACGCGTGCGGAGCCCTGTTTACCGTTGACACGGACACGGGAAAATGCGTTTGTGCCGAGGCGGTAAGCTTCTGATACAGTATATCACGGCAACATGCCGCGAAAGGTTTTTTAATATGAAAGCTTGTGAGATTTACGATAAAATAATGCTGGGGCATGCGGACGATTCCCTTCGGGAGCTGTACGGCGACGACGGAGCTGCACTTGAAAAATACCGTGCGCGTCTGGGACAGGCAGTAAAGCGATTTTCGGAGCTTTACGGCAACAGAGAGGCCATGCTGTTTTCCGTGGGAGGGCGCAGCGAGATCTCCGGAAATCATACCGACCACAACTGCGGTCGGGTGCTGTGCGCCGCCGTAGACCTTGATATTATTGCCGTGGCGTCTCCCACCGATGACGGCGTTATTACGGTAAAAAGCGAGGGCTTTGAGGCGGACACGGTTTTGCCTGAGGACATAGCGGAGCCCTGCGAGAAGAAGTATTTTACATCGGAAGCCATAATTGCGGGAATGGAAAAGGCTTTTATTGACCGCGGCTTTAAGGTGGGCGGCTTTGCGGCCTACACCGTGTCCGATGTGTTCAAGGGTTCGGGACTTTCCTCCTCCGCCGCCTTTGAAGTTATGATAGGCAATATTCTGAACCATATGTATAACGGCGGAGCCGTTGACAATGTGGAAATTGCAAAGGCCGCGCAGTTTGCGGAAAATGTATATTTCGGAAAGCCATGCGGACTTATGGATCAGACCGCCTGTGCGGTGGGCGGCTTTACCGCCATTGATTTTGAAAATCCTGCATCTCCCGTAATTGAAAAAATTGATTTTGATCTGAGCCGCAACGGCTACGGGCTGTGCATCGTGGACACGGGCGCAAGTCACGCCGACCTTAACGAGGATTACGCCGCGGTGCCCGCCGAGATGAAGGCTGTGGCTAAGCTCTTGGGGCGTCGGGTGCTTCGGGAGTGCAGCGAGGATGAAATTATTGCAAAAGCTTCCGAAATCCGCGCCGTTGAGGGGGACCGCGCCCTGCTGCGCGCTCTCCATTTTACGTCGGAAAACAGACGGGTTGCCCGTCAGACGGAGGCTCTGAAGCGCGGCGATACTTCCGCTTTTCTGGAGGGAGTACTGGAGTCGGGGCGGTCAAGCTTCTGCTATTTGCAGAATGTTTACGCGCCCAAATGTACAAGCCAGCAGGCTCTGTCCCTTGCTCTGTGCCTGACGGAGCGTTTTCTTGAGGGGCGTGACGGTGCGTGGAGAGTCCACGGCGGCGGATTTGCCGGGACGATTCAGGCATTTGTGCCCGTATCTTTTATACCGGAATACAAAAAGCGCATTGAGGCGGTTTTCGGAAAGAATTCCTGCCATGTGCTGAAAGTGCGCGCCGCCGGTGCCGTCAGAATAATATAGCTGTTGCGGCGCCGCTTTGGTGCGCGCATAATATATTTCAACCGGGTTGCAGAATTCAAAGCAGAAAGGACTTTTCCAATGAATCTTCCTAACAAACTTACACTTCTCAGAGTGTTTATGGTGCCGGTTTTTATGATAGTGATGATCGCAGATATCTTTCCGCCGGAGCTTGAATGGCTTCGCCGCACCATTGCCGCCGTTGTTTTTATACTTACCGGTCTTACGGATATGCTGGACGGAAAAATCGCCAGAAAGCGCAATCTCATTACCAATTTCGGCAAGTTTATGGATCCCCTTGCAGACAAGGTCATGGTCTTCGGTGCCATGCTTTCCATTATTTACAGGGATGCAGATATAAGACCCGTTTTCGTATGGGCGGCGGCTGTGGTTATGTTCCGCGAGCTGGCGGTCACCTCGGTGCGGCTTGTAGCCTGCGGACATGACGGCAGCGTTATTGCCGCTTCAAAGCTGGGTAAAATCAAGACGGTATGTCAGATCATCTGCATCTGCACGGTGCTTCTGGAGCCGGTTCTGTTTAAGGCTGTGGGTCTGATTTTCCCTGCAGTATTGCCCATTGCCGAGTGGCATGTACTCGCTTATTTTACCATGGCGCTTATGATCGTTATGACCGTTTGGTCCGGATTTGATTACATAAAGACCTACTGGTCTCATATCTCCCCCAATGAATAATGGGAAATATGGGGTTTGAAACAGAATAGCTGTTGATTTAGTGTTTTCAAGTGCTTGAATGAGGAAAGCGCGCTTCGGCGCGCTTTTTATCTTTTCTTTCCTTGTATGTCTGTCGGAATTCAGATTTGATTATTAGCTTATAGGATTGAAGTTAAAAGATTCGAAGGGATGACGCGCCGTCAGCAGCCCCACAGGGCTCACCCCGACCGGCTGTTGATAGGAACAAAGCAACGCTCACGAGCGTGTCGACAGCCGACTTGGAGTTAGCTACAAAAAGCAAGATTTACAAATAAATAGTGTTTTTAGGAATTCAAACTTGATTATTAGCTGATAGAAATGGAGTGAGGGATTCTTCGAAGGGACTGCTGTCCCGGCAGCAGCCCCTCCGAGCCTCCCCGACCGGCTAAAGAGAGGGGAGACGATGTATCTTCTCCCCTCTCTTTAGAATCTCTCCCCACTTCTCGACACTGAAGAACATCAGGGCGCCACGTTGCAAGGGCATAACACATTCGACTAAATGCAGAGAGCTTACCCCGTTAGCCTAAACTTCAAGTCTCGCGACAGACATATAGCAACGCTAATGAGCGTGTCGACAGCAGATTTATAGCTACCCATAGAAATCAAGAATTGCAAATTGAACATTAAACCGCAGGGGCGGACGGTGAAGCCGTCCGTGGAGCGACAGAAA
>CAMFEL010000090.1 GCA_945949385.1 uncultured Clostridia bacterium
GGGGATTTCCCGTCCGTCCACGGGATTTACTGCGGAAAAGCCCTCAAGGCGCACGCCGGTTTTGTCCTTTACAAGCTGTGTGCGCTCAAACTCCGTCTTTTTGGCGCAAACCTCGCGGTATGCCTTAACATCGTCAAAATTCTTTATTCTGTCGGCGTACTTGTCAAGCATGGGATGCACGGGAGCCATAACCATAAAGGTAACTCCGAAAAGAGTATCGGGTCTTGTGGTATATACCTTTATTTTTTCGGGAATGTCTTTAACGGAAAACTCCACAAAAGCGCCCGTTGACTTGCCTATCCAGTTTTCCTGCTGAAGCTTTATGTTGGGCAGGTAGTCCACATCGCCCAGTCCTTCAAGCAGCTTGTCGGCGTACTCGGTAATCCTCAAATACCAGACATCCTTTGACTTCTGCACCACCTCGCTGTGGCATAAGTCGCAGTGACCTCCCTGAGAGTCCTCGTTGGAAAGCACAACCTTGCAGCTCGGACAGTAGTTTACCAAAGCGGTATCGCGGAAAACGAGACCGTTGTCAAACATTTTCAGAAAGATCCACTGGGTCCACTTATAGTAATCCTCGTCGGTGGTATCGATAACTCTGGACCAGTCAAAGGAAAAGCCTACCCTTTTGAGCTGCTCCGTAAAGCGGGCTATGTTGCGGTCGGTAACCACTCTGGGGTGTGTATTTGTCTTTATGGCATAGTTTTCCGTAGGAAGTCCGAAGGCGTCAAAGCCTATGGGGAACATAACATTATATCCCTCCATACGCCGCTTGCGGCTTACTACCTCAAGTCCGGAATATGCCTTGATATGTCCCACATGCATACCGGCGCCGCTGGGATAAGGAAACTCCACCATGGCATAAAACTTGGGTTTATCGCTGAAATCCTTCGCCTTGAAGGCTTCGCTTTCCTCCCATTTTTTCTGCCATTTCGGCTCGATCGCCTTAAAATCGTATTTCATCTCTAAACTGTTCCTTTCAGTTCAATACATTACTTTTCTTATCCGAATATCCGTTTTTCGCTCAGTCTTCGCCCGACAGCAGAGAGGAAATATCAACCTCACTGCCCTCTTTATACAGCTTTTCAAGCTTATAAAAGTCGCGGGTGTCGGCGCTGAATACATGGAGAATAACAGAGCCGTAGTCCGCAAGAATCCAAGTGTCGCCTCTTGAACCCTCGTTATGCAAGGGGGATACACCGAATTTCGACAGTCGGAACTCCACTTCCTCCGCAAGGGAGCTTAGGTGGGTTTTGGAGGTACCCGTGCAGACTACAAAGTAATCCGCAATACTTGTCTGATCCTCTACATACAGAAGCTTAATGCTGCGCGCTTTTTTTATATCAAGCACTTTTACCGCAAACTCCGCAATATCGCGGGGAGTGGGATTTTCGCACAAGGTGATTTCGGACAGGGGAGAATTCTTTTCGTTTTCCATATCAGTATCCTTTCTCCGTTTATTTAAGGGCTATATCTATATCGTTATCGGAAATGTCCTGAGCGTTATGCTCCACGGTTTCAAAATCCTCGGCATAATACACCTCGGACATAACGGAGTCGGCGTCGTTGCAGAACGCCCTCTCGCTGTCAAAGCTTTCGTCGTCAACGGCGGTTTTGTAAATGTTGTAGTGCTTCTGCATAAGCTCCATAACCGCTTTCCTGTTCATTACGTAATAGGAAGCGCCGTCGCACATTGCCGCCTGACCGGGCAGGGTCATCATAGTCACATTTGAAAGCTCAATTCCCAGCACGGCTTTGCCGTAGGTGACTATATCGCCCACCGACATATCGGTTATAACGCTTGCAAGTATAGCCGAAGCTATATCGTCGATGCTTGTAAGGCTTATATTCTTCTTGACCGATTCGATAAAGGCGGTCATGAACATTTTCTGTGCGTCTCCTCTGGCAAGGTCAGCCGCAAGATAGCCGCTTCTGAAGCGCACAAACTGCTCCGCCTGATCGCCGTCCATATTGCAGTAGCCCTCCGGCAGGTTGATATACAGGTTTTGTCCGGGGTCGCTGTAATACATGGAATACGGGATATACATATACACGCCGCCAACTGAGTCCACTATATCGCCGAAGCCGTCAAGATCCATAACTGCGCTGTGATGAATTTTTATGTCAAGGTGCTTTGAAAAATAGTCGGCAGTCATTTTCAGAGCGTCCTTTTCGGGGAAAGAGGAGCCGTCATCCCGCGCCTTGCCTATATAATAGTTGAACAGACCGTTTATCTTGTGATAGCTGTAATCGTCCGCCTCGAAATAGGTGTCGCGGGGTATCTGGGTTATGGCCATTTCTCCGGTCTCTGTGTCGAAGCTTACTATCATTATTACATCAGTAAGGTTAGCCGCTCTGTCGTGACCCATTACGAGAAAGTTTGCTTTTGTCTCTGTCTGTATGTTTTCCGGTTTATCCTTTTCGCTTGTGGTTTCGTCGCCGAGTCCCGAGCGTCTTGCACAGGCTGCAAGGGGAAGAACGACAAGTATTGACAAAACCGCGGCAAGTATTTTCTTTTTCATTTTGTTTACCTCTTTTCGGTATGGGAATGGCTGATGTACAAGGACTTATTCAAGCCCGTTTTCATCAAGGCTTGAAGCGTTGTACACGGTAAGCGTGACGCTTTCCTTATCGGCTGAATATATTTCGCTTACGATGCTCTGCTCTCTTGACACGAAAAATCCCGCCGTATCAAAGGAATTTCTTATATCGTAATCGTAAATATTATAATAATCGTTAATAATTTCCGCAACATATGCTTTGTTCATTACAAATACGGAGGCACCGTTATACATAGTCGCGGCTCCGGGCATGGTCATCATGCTGATGTTTTCCATCTTTACGCCGCCGCTCTTGCCTATACCCAGAAAGCACTTGCCCAGGTACACCACATCGGCAACGGTCATATCGGTACTGACATAGTTTATCACATTGCCCGCAAGATTTGTGATCATGGAAGCGTCTGCATTGGCAAGGCTCTTTGTAAGGGAGGAGATAAACGCCGAGATAAACAGCTTCTGCGCGTTGCCTCTGCCTATATCTCCGGTAACATATCCGCTGCGGTAGCGGACGAACTGCTCCGCCTTGTTGCCGTCAAGATGCTGATAACCCTCTTGAAGGTTTATATACAGATTTTGTCCGGGATCGGTATAATACATATCCTGCGGCACATACATATCAACACCGCCTATGGCGTCAACTATGCCCTCAAAGCCGTCAAGATCCATAACAGCGCTGTAATGTATCGTAACGGCAAGGTTCTTTTCAAGATACTCCGCCATTCTGACGCAGCCGTCCTTTTCGGGATCGGAGGAGCCTTCGTCTCTCACCTCGCCTATGCAGTAGTTGTACAGGCCGTTGATTTTATGGTAGTAGTAATCGCCGACGGTCACATAGGTGTCGCGGGGGAACTGCATAATGGTAACTTTCTGCTCCGCCACGTTGTAATTTATGAGCATTATAACATCCGTAAGACTTGCGGCGCGGTCGTGACCCATGACAAGAATATTGTAGTTGTCCTGCTTGTTGACCTCGGGGGGCTTGTTGGACGAAGTATTCTTGTCGCCTGTATCAGGTATCTCAAATTTTATATCTTTATCGGAACTGTCGGGTACAAAAAGCACAAAATAGTTTACCGCAAACAGCAGAAGACCGCAAGCGGCGGCAAGAACTGCGGCGCCTATTCTGGGCAGCACCTTTCTTATGAATTTACTGAAGCCTGTCATTCGTATATCGGTTCCTTTCTCTTTTCTTGCGCACCAACAGGCGGCGCGGACGGCTTTCAACTAAGCTTTTCCGGGAAAGCCCGTCGCAAATCAGACCTTTCGCACCGAAGCGTTTTTGCTCATTTTCAAATAATAGTTACGCGCTTCAACCGTGTCCCTGTCCACAAGGGCTGCTTCGTCTATAAGATTCTTTACAGTCATGTCAAAGGACATTATCATAGTTTTACAGAGAAGCGCTTCCCTGTCGCCGTCGCTCCTGCAATCGGACAGGCCGGAATAAAAATATTCTCTCAGCCGCACGCAGTCCTCAAAGGTGCGCGTTTCCTCTATATAGTCGGCAAGGTAAACAAGCGCTTCAAACGTACTCATACCTGCGCGTCCGGTAGTATGCCAGCGAATGCCGGATATGACCTCGGGCAGGGCAAATTCGGGAAAATCCCGCTGTGCTGCGGCGGCCGCCGTCTTTGCGTGAAACAGTTTGGCGGAATACTTAGCGTCATCCGGGTCGGCAGGTATGCCGAATTCACGGCATAAATCAAGCTGCTCTTGGACAGACAGCCTCTTTGTAATATCGTGGAGAAGCGCCGCGGCGCTGAGCTTTTCTATACTGTCCGAAAGATAAATACTGCCGAGGGCACGTACCTCCTTTTCGACCGCAAGGGTATGAAGGTATCTTTTGTCGGTAAGATAAGGCTTTATTCTCTCTCTGAGAGACGCCAGCATTTCCTCAGTAATGGGCGCTTCTCCCTTGTTATCGCTGTTTTTCATTATTTATACAGACCTTTTTCCTTTATATATCCGTATACCGAGTCGGGCAGAAGCTCCGCGACCTTCTCTTTGCTTGTAAGCTTTTCCCGTATTTCCGAGGAAGACAGCACCAAAGGCTCCGTGCCGATAAAGCGGGGAGCGGTGCCGCAAAGCTTTTCAAACTCCCGTTCCGCCGCCCAAAGTCTGCCCTCGCCCCTGCGGCGCATATAGCAGACCGTGGCAAGAGAGACAATTTCCCGCGGAGAGCGCCACTTGCCGAAGCACTCAAGCATATCTTCCCCTATCAGCATCAGTATTTCATTATTGGGATAGACTTCTTTAAGCATTTTCAGCGTATCAACCGTGTAGCTTTTTCCGCCCTGCTTCATTTCCCAATCGCTGACAACGGCAAAGGAGCCGAAAGCAAGGCGCGTCATCTCAAACCGGTCTTCGTCCGATGCGCCGTCCGGCAGATTCTTGTGGGGCGGAATGTGGGAGGGCATTACTATAAGACGGGAAATACCCTCCGCCTCGCAGAACAGCCTTGCGGCACGCACGTGACCGAGATGGGGCGGTGAAAAGGTTCCGCCGAAAAGTCCGATTTTTGCGCCCTCCGGCACAGGGCCGTCAATCAGGTTTTTCATTACGGCAGCTCTATTTTTCTGTTTTTCAAAACGGAGGAGCGGCGGTACAGCACAAATCTTGAGCCTATAACGCTGACCACCTCTGCGCCCAGCTTTTCCGACAGCTCGTCCGCTGCCTCTCTTGAAGTGATCCCGCTGTTTTCAAGCACGCGCAGCTTTATAAGCTCACGCGCCTCCAGCGCGTCCGATATACCGCGCAGCATTTCCGGAGAAAAGCCGCCCTTGCCTATCTGACATATGGTATCAAGGGAGTTGGACATACGGCGAAGCGCCGCTCTCTGCTTACTTGTTATCATATAATTCTTCCTGTTTATGCCGCTGTATAATAATACTGCGTATTTTTGTAAAAATCTTCTTGAAAATGCAATTATTTCGTAAATATTTATTTTATAAGCGAAAGCTTTTCTGCAAAAGCGCGCATGGCGCGTCCTCTGTGACCCACTCTCGCCTTTTCCTCGGGGGTAAGACAGGCAAAGGTCTTGCCGCACTCCTCGGACAGGAAAAGCGGGTCGTAGCCGAAGCCGCCGTTTCCGTCGGGAGCTTTTGTAATAGTTCCCGCACACTCTCCGCGCACCGTAAAGGCTTTTACCGCCGTCTTTGCGCGGTCTGCCGCAAAAGCACCCGCCGCCCCGTCTGCGGGGCAGGCAAGCCCAAGTCTGTCGGGCACTGCGCAGGCAACGGTGCAGACAAATTTTGCTTTTCTGTTGTCGGTACCTTCCAGCGCCGACAGCAGTTTTCTGTTGTTTGCCTCGTCGCTGCCCTCTTCCGAATATCTTGCGGAATACACACCGGGAGCGCCGTCCAGCGCCTCCACGCACAGACCGGAATCGTCCGCAACGCCTATATAGCCCATAGCGGCGGGCACGGAGGCTTTTATAAGGGCGTTTTCCTCAAAGGTTTTGCCGTCCTCCTCAATATCGCCCTCGTATCCTATATCGTCAAGGGACAGCACGCGGATATCTTTGCAAAGCTCTCTGAGCAGCGCCTCAAGCTCTGCGATTTTCTTTTTGTTTCTCGATGCAAGCACTATTTCCATATCAGTCAAACAGCGCCTCCACAAACATATCTGCGTCAAAGGGCTGCATATCGTCAATCTGCTCGCCCACTCCTATATATTTCACGGGAATATCAAGCATTTCACGGATACCGAAAACGGCTCCTCCCTTTGCCGTACCGTCAAGCTTTGTAAGCACCAGTCCGGTGATCTCGGCGCTTTCCTTAAACTCTCTCGCCTGCACAAGTGCGTTCTGACCCGTGGTAGAGTCAAGCACCAGAAGCGTCTCACGGGAGGAGTCCGGAAGCTCGCGGGATATGACTCTGTCGATCTTTGCAAGCTCATTCATAAGGTTTTTCTTGTTATGAAGTCTGCCCGCCGTATCGATTATAAGCACATCGGCGCCGCGCTTTTTTGCGGCTGCCGCCGCATCAAACACAACTGCCGCGGGGTCGCTGCCCTCATTCTGGCGTATAAGCTCCGCTCCCGCTCTGTCGCACCATACCTCAAGCTGATCTATGGCCGCCGCACGGAAGGTGTCGGCAGCGGCAACCAGCACGCTTTTGCCCTGTTTTTTCAGGCTGTTGGCGATCTTTCCGATGGATGTAGTCTTGCCCACACCGTTTACGCCGATAACCAGTATGACGGAGGGCTTTGTATAAAGCTTCAGCTCTTCTCCCTCGCCTATCATACTGCGGAGTATTTTTTTCAGAGCGGCTTTGACATCGTCGGGCTCTTTAAGCCTGCCGTCGCGCACTGCGTCTCTGAGCTCGTCAATGACCTTTTCGGCACATTCCGCTCCCATATCTGAGCAGATAAGCGCTTCTTCAAGCTCCTCCAGCAGATCCTCGTCTACCTTGACGAAGCTTTTCACAATGCTGTCCACGCGGGAAAACACGGCGTTTTTAGTTTTTGTAAGTCCGCTTTTCAGCTTATCGAAAAAAACCATTTCACTCTGCCTTTCTTAATGCTCTGTCAGTTCTCCACCAGACCGTTTGCCGCCGAAGGATTTTCGGCAACGCTTGCCACATCAAGGGTGAATACCTTGGAAACTCCGTGGCGGGGCATGGTAACGCCGTACAAAGTGTCAGCCGTTTCCATCATACCGCGCCTGTGGGTAATGAGGATTATCTGCATTTCCTTTGAGAAACGCTTTATGTAGCTTGCGACTCTGGCAACATTGACCTCGTCCAGCGCCGCCTCTATCTCGTCGAAAATACAGAAAGGCGACGGATTTACCTTTATAAGCGCAAATATAAGCGCTATGGCAACGAAGGCCTGCTCACCGCCCGAAAGCAGATTAAGATTTTTAATCATTTTTCCGGGAGGCGCGGCATTTATATCAACGCCGCTGGTAAGCACATTTTCGGGGTCGGTAAGCGTCAGATGAGCGCTTCCGCCTCCGAACAGCTCTCTGAAGGTCTCGCCGAAGCATTTGTTGACCTTTTCAAAGGTTTCGATGAACATTCGCTTCATCTCAGCCTCTATGTCTGCAATAATTCCGCGAAGCTCCTCGCCCGAGGCCCTCAGGTCATCAAGCTGCGCTTTCAGATAATCGTAGCGCTCCTTAAGCGCCGTATATTCCTCAATGGCGCCCACATTTACGCTGCCCAGCGCCTTGACAGCGCTTTTCAGCTCTGCCAGACGGCGAGCCGCGCCGCTTCTGCTGTCGGCGGTAATTGCGGGATAGTCAAGGGCAAGCGCCGTACCGTGGGTAAGCTCGTATTCGTCCCACAGGCGGGAGGTCATTTTGTCAACCTCCGAGTTAAGCCTCTCAAGCTTTGCTTCATTTGCGCTGTGAGCCCTGAAAACAAGCTCCTTGCGGTCGGTGACCTCTTTCGTTTTGCGTCTGTTTTCGTTGAGCTTGCGGTCGTACTCTGCGCCGCCTTCCTCAAGGGAAATGCGCTGCTCCTCGGCCTCGGCAAGACTTGCGCGAAGCTCTGCCGCCTCGTTTTTCTTTTCCGCTATACTGCGTGCCGCGTCGGCAATGCTGTCCCGAAGCTTTGTGACTTCAGCGTCATGCCCTGCGGCTTCAAGCTCAAATTTTCCGGCACGTTCATCGGTCTGTGCCGCCTGTGCCTGCGCATTTTCCGCGTCGCGCATAAGCGCCGCAAGGGCGATACGCCCCTCGTTCATTCTGCTCTCCGCGTCCGCGGCGCGCTCCTGCGCCTCACCGCGGCGTATATCAGTTTCGCTGCGCTCCTCTGCTATCTTTGATATTTCCGCCTGAACTGCGGCTATATCCTTTTCAAGTCCCGCCGCGTCCTCGCCGCCTCGCTTGGACTGCTCCGCAAGGCTGTCCCTGTCGGCGCGAAGCTGCTCCAGAAGATTTTCGCAGACGCCTTTATTGGCCTCATATTCGTCAAGCTGAGCGCGCTCGGTACGCAGCATAACCTCGGAAAGCTTTGCTTTTTCGTCCTCCTTGCGGCGGT
>CAMFEL010000091.1 GCA_945949385.1 uncultured Clostridia bacterium
CGGAGGGACTGCTGCCGGGACAGCAGTCCCTTCGAAAAATCCTCTCTCCACTTCTGTCAGCAAATAATCAAATCTGAATTCCCGCCACAAATCCTCAAACACCCCATCCCATAAAGCTTTTCAGCAAAGCCCTATTAACCGCCCAAACTCAAAAAAACGAAAAAATCAAAAAAATTCAAAAAAGGTATTGCATTTTCTATTTCCCTATGATATAATGAACAAGCTTTAAGGCCCGTTGGTCAAGCGGCTAAGACACCGCCCTCTCACGGCGGAAACGGGAGTTCGATTCTCCCACGGGTCACCAAAACAAATGAATCCGAACAGCTTTGCTACAAACAAGGCGTTCGGATTTGTTTTTTATGTATTCAAATCCCGAAAATACCTGCATTTCATAAGAAAGGATCAATTCCCGTTCTTTTTACTCTGAATCGCGACTCTATTGCTCTTATTTAATAATTAACGGAATATAGCCTGCACCGTTTACGCTCCGTTGCTCATACGAGATTGTTGTATATTTTTGTTGTAAAATTTGAAATCGTATATTATAATAATTACAATAACAATTAAAGTCATATATTAGAATTGTAAGAATAACACAATTATAGGAGAGATAATATGTCTTATAGTACTTCTTACATGAATATCCGCAATATGTTTTGGGATGGCGGCGGATTTGAACTCAACCGGTCGGGAATTAAAGCATCGCTCCGTCGCGCACTGCGCGATTACACATCCCGTACCCAAGCTAAAATCCTCGGTGCAAATGACACATCTGTAGAAAATTTGTTTAATGCGCTTGACCCTTGCTTTACAGATGAAATAGAGAAATATTTTAACTCTCCCGTGAAGTCGCAAGACGAATACGATGTATGGCATCATGAAATGTGCAATATATTTATTGACCGTATTGAAAAGTCGGGGATAAAGAATACAGAAACCTATGGCAAGGCTCAAAAAATCGTTAATATGACCATGAAGACTGTTTTTTGTCTTGATGGGGCTGAAATTTATGATAATCAAGGTTATTTTAAGCACTGCCATATACCTTTAGACTCAATTACAATTGAATGGTTCAGGAATAAGCTTGCCAAAGAGTGGTACAACCCTACAAGAACAAAGCAGGAACGAATTCGCATTTCTTTGGACGGCGGTCCTCTTCCCAAATGGAGCAACCTGACATTTCTCAGCGGAAGCCTATCTTACAGATACGTGGACTACGACAAAGAAATCTCATATCAGCTTGACGACAAGCACTACCATTATATGTTCTTTGTTACAATGATCCGAGAATACTTTGTTTCGGGAAATGAAAAAAATAATTACGATGGATTGACACCTTTCCAAGCGGAATTCTTTATTTGGCCTGAGCAGCAATGGGAGCTTTCAGCTAATGGGCTTTTAAATCAGGACTTAATTACAAAGCTTTCAGTTAATCCCGGTGTTTCCGTACATAATCCGGTGATAACCGATTTGTGCGGTAAACTCAGCAAGAATCTTATAGATATCAGTAAACACTATTAAGAGGCAGTTGATATGGAAACAGAAAAATCTCCCCTTCTCGTATACAGAGAAAAGAAAGACGAGAAACACACACTCGAAGAAACCAAAGCGGCATTTGAGGACAGTTTTGCTATATGCTTTTCATTTAATCAAAACAGGCGTCCCACCTCAAAGTTCTCCCTGTTTGCAAGCGTTTGGGAGGTCAATCCCGAGGCAATTATTCGGGAAGTTGATCTTTGCAAATTTGGATCGGAACCTAAAGCCATGCGCGACCGGTTTCTGCTCATCAACAAAAACGGCACGAAGGAAATGTCCAATAAAATCATGCAGCTTGTCGCCGAATCCGGCGCTGTTTCTTCCGCCTATTGTTTTATCAGTGAAAAGAAAGCCGGAATCAAGGAATGCTATCATGCAGTATTCGGCAGAAAACCTTTTTCCCCCGTATACAAAGGTAACCTTCTTGCCGACGGCAGCAATATGCTTTTGACCGTAAGGCATTTGGAAAACGCCGATAGAGAAAGAATCAAAACGGAGAAAGAATAATCAGCGAAAATCTCTCCTTGTTGTATTCCGTAATGTTTCTCTCATTTTTCCTTCGCATTGATTATATTACAAATTAGTCATAATAAGGTACATGTATGTGGCTGCATGGGAGTAACTCTCCATGCAGCCACACTGCCGTTATCTCTTTTTCACTTCAATAATAACGGCTTCGGGGTACTGCTCTTTGATCTTAGCGATAGCTTCGTATTCGCCGTGACAGAGCACACCTACTTTAGTGTAGCTTGCGTGGGGCTCACTACGATATGTAACATCGTAATATGCCATTTCCATGCTGATTTCCTCCTTTCAAAAATTATAAAATTATATTCAGCCCTTATCTTATGATTAATTCGGATAAAAGGCATGATACCGTTTCTGCTTCTTTAATCGCTCCGATTCATAAAAATGCTCCTGTATTCCTCGGGATAGTGAATTTTATACCGCATAACGGATACGGCGTCCTTTAAGTACGATACAGCGTGTGCTTTTGGAAACATATAGTTAATTCTTGATATGAAATCCCAAAAAACAATATCAAAACCAAGATTCAATAATTTACTCTCCACCGCAGAATCCAGTCCATTGAGCGCATAGTAACCTTTCCTTGCCTTAAGCGCAACCTCATAAGCAAATCCGGTTTCATATATCCCGCGCTCACATAGCTTTTTATATATCATCTCATAAATGTCATCCCCAAAAGCGGGTATATCCCGCAACGACCATATGTGATTCTCATACAGATTCTCAGCGTTACCTTTCCATACATTCGTTCCGTGAGCAAGCCCGATAAGCTTCAAAATATAATCATATTCCTCAAACTTTTCGGGTCTCGTTTTAATAATCAATTCCTTCATAAAATCCGAACCGATGTAGGGGAGTCCGTCAATGTCTCCTTCAATAAATCGAAAAAAACGATGATATCATGAGGTATATCCTTCATCCTCACACCCGTTGCCGCCTCAAGCTCGCGGTATTTGTCAAGTATCGGCATCGGCAAGAGTGTGATATGCGGTGTATTTTCAAAAACAGGAGCGTTGTCACAAAGCGAATACTCCCCGCCCATGTCTTCATCTTTATCAAGAAAGCACAGCCAAGTAGTCGAGATGTCCTCACTTCCCTTTAATTTAACGATCGACTTATCGGACATATATTCACATATCATTTCCTTTGCTTCGTTGAAAAACAGCCGTGATACACCAAGCTGTATTTTTTCGCTTAATACGCTCCCGATATTCATTTCAAAGGGTAGATTGTAACCGTCACATATCATATCGTAGCCGCATTCACACTTTGGGAGATGTCCGTCAAAGGGCATTCGCTTATCCGTGTATTCTACACGCTTGCATTTTGGGCAATACTCGTAAAAAGGTACGGGATTGATGTCTGTCGCGCCAAGTAAAAACGCTGTAAAAGAGGAGCCTGCGGTTCCGCTTACACGAATATGCTCGCCAAGAGCCGTTGCTCTTTCACAGACTCTGCCAAGTATCTCGAGATAGCGAATATAATCATCTTTTTGCAAAACCATTTTCTCACTGTAAAATCGGCTGAGAATTTTAATATCGGGCGCGTCGCCGAAAAGCTCCTTAAGCCTTCGGTATGCCTTGTCAAATATTTCCTTATGCTTCATTTTGTAATCCCCTCATTATTCTGATTCTCAAAATAATTTACACATCAAACATTTCGGTTTTTTCATGCTTTATTTCGGGATATCCCGCGCAAACGGACACGAACACCTGACGGTCGAGGGAGGCAAGCCTGTCAAGAACGGGCGTGATATCTATAGCTTCGTCCAAACGGTCAAGGTAGTCATAAATAAAGATGGGGCGGTCATCGCCGCAAGGAGATATGTCAACGCTGTTGAACAGCACATTTGAGGTTTTTTCTTCGCGCTTGTCGCAGATTTCAAGAAATTCACGGGTGTCGTCCTCTGAGAAGTGAATGCTGTCCGACTCAAAGTTTACGGCAATACGGTCATCACCAATGAAGTCAGCATTACGAATATAGCATACATCATATTTTTTGCCGTTGGCCTCTACATCAGCGTGAATTACGAACCGACCGTCATTAAAGCCGTCGGCTTCATTTTGCACGCCGTAATCACCGATCAGCTCGCGCATAAGGTCAAGCGAAAGGTCGGAATAACGACCGCGAAGAACGCAAATAGGTGCTGTTAATGCAATATCGAGATTGACAGAATCGGCAGATGTGATTCGGAAGTGTTTGATTTTCATTTTCGGCTCTCCTTAAAAAATGTTTATTTGATGCTGGCAGGACGGTATTATAACACATGGCTTCAAAATAAACAAATAAAAATCGAATAAAATACAAAGCATAAATAAAACATGTGAAGTTCCACATGAAACTGCACAGCTTTTTCTAAGCAGCATGGCTTATTCCCCGCTTTTCTTTGTTATTTTTGCTTTACGGCTTGAAAATCGCATAAAATCGCGGTATACTGTATACAGTACAGACAGGAGGAGGGCAAAATGAAGATCTCTTACAATCCGGACGCCGAAACGGTCAGACTCGTAAAAGAGGGACTTGAAAAGACCGGCGGCTACTGTCCCTGCAGACGGGAGCGCACCCCCGAATACAAATGCATGTGCAAGGAATTCCGCGACCAGATCGCAGACCCCGATTTTGAGGGCTTCTGCCATTGCCTGCTGTATTATAAGGAAAAATAAAACCCTGGAGGTAAAAAATCATGGCTGAAATAAATCTTACTTTTTCCGATTTCGACGAAGAAGTGCTTCGCTCCGACATACCCGTCCTCGTTGACTTCTGGGCAAGCTGGTGCGGCCCCTGCCGTATGCTCGCTCCCATAGTCGCCGAGATAGCGGAAGAAAACGAAGGCAAAATCAAGGTGTGCAAGGTAAATGTGGACGACGAGCCGGAGCTTGCAAACCGTTTCGGCATCGCCTCTATCCCCACGGTGCTGATTTTCAAAAACGGAAAGCTTGCCGAGACCTCGATAGGCTACCGTGAAAAAGAAGCTATACTTGCTCTTTTGAAATAGCAACAGAAAAAAGCTGCCCTCGGGCAGCTTTTTTGCTTATATCAGCAGACCTTTTCGCCATTCAGACCTCGGTTTTTTCCGTGTCCTTCTCCAAAGTCCCGTCGGCAGACTCACCCTGCGCGCCGTCCCCCTCTTTTTCGCTGATTGTGGGGATAAACTGCTTTGCAAACTCACCCTTGCCTCTGCTCTTCACATAGAAGAAGCCGATAACGGAAAAGGCAAGCGCGCCGACAAAGTTCACAAACAGGTCTTTCATAGTGTCGATGATACCGATGTCCAGATACCCGTTTATGCCGTAGTCCGCAAAGTTGTACACATTTCCCGCTTTGTCGGTCACCACCGTTGAAACGATGTCTTTTACAGACACTATCTCATTGGAATCGGCGGGGCTCAGAGATACGGAAGCCACTGTACTGACAACAAAATCCTTCTGCATATCAAGGTTGAACACCTGATCCATAAAGAACTCGAAAAACTCCCAAAGAGTGCCTACGGTCATGGAGAAGCAGAACGCCACCACCGCCATATACACGGGGCTCAGCATAAACTTAAAGCGCGTGTTTCGGTTCAGCACATCCACAAGGGCGAAGCCGATGGCGGCGGCAAGAAAGCCCGTCACCGTGTGCAGCATGGAATCCCAGAACGGCACCTTTTCGTAAAATGCCGAGATCTCGCCCAATATTTCCGCTGCAAAAATAAACAGCAAAACGATTATTTCAAGGGTCTCCGGCAGCCTGATGCCGAAATTTTTGGAAACAAAGGTAGGCAGCATAAAAAGCACGAGAGACAAAACACACAAAAGCACATTCTGATAGTTACCGCTGATAAAGGACGCTACCGCCACGGCAACGACAAGAAGCCTCAGCACCATATATACAATGAACAGCCGCTTGTGATTTTTTATCTCATCTTTCCAGGACCCTCTCCACGGAGCCTTTGCATTTTCTCTTTTTCTCATAAAAACACCTCAGAATAATAATCCGTATAAAAACAGTATACGGTTTTTGAAACGGTTGTCAAGGTTGATCGCCCGTAATTTACCGCAAACAGAATCTTTTTACTTTTCTTAGCCGAAGCAGCAAGCCTGCCGCATTTTCCGCCGTATTCCGCCTCAGCCTTTACAATATCGGATAAAAATCGCGGGAAATGACGCTGTCGTAGTATTTTTCCTGAAACCTTACCGCTGCGCTTATCTCCCCGTCATCCGCCGTAAATCCTGCAGGCGCCGCCACCAGCTTGTCCTCAACGTCGTTGCGCCTCTGCACCGAAGCGATGATTCTGCAATCGAACTCAGAAACAGGCTCCTCGACACCTAAAAGATACACATCCAGCTCCTCGCCGTCGCCGCCCGTCACACCGGGAATATAGCCGTAGTTTACGGGATAGGTCAGCGTATACTTTTCTTTCTTATGTACATATCCGATAGGGCGGTCAATAACTATGTGAACATCGCGACCCATATACGACAGGATAAGCGCCTTGCGCAAATAATATGCTGTAAGCGATTTTATCCCATCGGCATACCCGGTGCAGTCGGATGATCTTTCCGAAAGAGAGCGTTTTTCACTCTCATATTTTTCCCAAGCTTCCGGGAAAGCACCGAAAAAATCGGAAAGCAGCTTTTCGTTTTCTATTTCATTTTCAAATTCAATATCCGCCATTTTTATGACCGTTCCTTTCGTTGATTTCTGCCTTATTTGCAAAGCCCTTTAGCGGATCACGTGCGATCCAAGCTCTATTTTCTCAAGCCCCGGTACCTCAGACGGCTTTTTCATATATTCTCGCCCGAGAAGCTTTTCCCGTGCCCTGAAGTCGGGCATATGTTTTTCGACAAGTGCGTAAAATTCTTTCGAGTGATTCATATAAACAAGATGGCACAGCTCATGCACCGCCACATATTCAGCCGCCGCCATAGGGTAAAGCATAAGAAAGCAGGAAAGGGTAATACTTCCCGACGAGGAGCAGGAGCCGAAGCGCTTTTTTGCGCTGCCGATTCTTACCCTGCCGGGCACAAGTCCGGTAAGGTTGGAATATTTGTCCAGAATAGGCAAAAGGGTCTCTGCCGCGAGCCGCTTAAGGGCACAAAGCTCCCGGGAGCTTACGGCGTATGCATCCTCCGTCTCCAACGCCAGACGCCGCATTTTTTCTATCCTGCCCATATTCTTTTTGACTATTCCGTCAATCTGTGCGCGGCTTGCATGGCGGGGCGCCCTGACTATGATCTCTCCGCCGCCCCCTATGCGTATCCCCACCGTTTTTCTGTCCGCTCTTATAAGCGTGTATTCCATATCAGTATTCATATAAATATTGTAATATACTTTCTTCAATAAATCAATAAGAAAGTTGACATACAAGGGCGCGGGAAGTATAATAATTTAAGAATAATTTACCAAGGGGCGTCTATGAAAAGGCTGCTGAAATATCTGAAAAAATATATAAAGGAATGTGTCCTCGGCCCGCTGTTCAAGCTTATCGAGGCGACTTTTGAGCTTTTGGTTCCGCTGGTGGTGGCAAGAATAATAGATGTTGACATTGCGGGAGCCGACAAAGCGGGAGCGGCGCGTGACGGCGGTATTCTCATACTGCTGGGACTTCTGGGACTTGCCTTTTCCGTAACCGCCCAGTATTTTTCCGCAAAGGCCGCCGTGGGTTTTGCCGCCGACCTGCGCCGCAGCCTTTTTGCAAAGATACAGACACTTTCGTATTCCGATATTGACGAAATAGGTACCGCATCCCTGATAACGCGAATGACCAGCGATGTAAACACCCTGCAAAACGGCGTCAATATGGTGCTGAGGCTGTTTCTTCGCTCACCCTTTATAGTTTTCGGCGCGGCGGCAATGGCGTTTGCGGTAGACAAACGCCTTGCTCTCATATTTGTGGTAGTAATCCCCGTACTTGCCGCCGTGGTATACGGCATAATGTTTGTGACAATGCCGCTTTTCAAAAAGGTGCAGAAAAAGCTGGAGGGCGTGCTGGGCATAACGGGAGATATGCTGAGCGGCGCAAGAGTTATCAGAGCTTTTTGCAGCGAAGATGAGGAATGCGAGCGTTTCACAGCCGAAAACGGGGAGCTTGCAAAATACCAGAAGCGCGCAGGACGGCTTTCCGCACTCACTAACCCTCTCACCTATGTAATAATCAACGGCGCACTTATCGTTCTCATATGGACGGGCGCCCTTCGCGTTGACACGGGACTTATAAGCGTCGGCGGCGTTATCGCCCTTTACAACTATATGTCGCAAATACTGGTGGAGCTTATAAAGCTTGCCAATCTCATAGTGACCGTGACC
>CAMFEL010000092.1 GCA_945949385.1 uncultured Clostridia bacterium
CGGCTCCTCGGGGTTCGTTTTTGAGTCCTATGCCGAAAACTGCGTCTATTACTGCCGTATACTGTGAAAAGTCGTTATCGGTTGTAAAAGGAACGCCGCATTTTTTTGCTTTTTCCAATGCCTTTGCATTCTCGTCACTTCTGTGCGCGTCCCCGTCGGCGGCAAGAAAAATACTGCAGTCCGTTCCCGAAAGAAACAGCTTTACTGCGGCAAGTATACCGTCTCCGCCGTTGTTGCCTCTGCCGCACACCGCTATGACGCGAGTGGTGTCAAAATGCTCTCTCAGCAGACTGCATATGCTATCTGCGGCGCGCTCCATAAGTGTTTCGGACGGAGTGCCGGACGCAATACAGGCGCTGTCACAGGCTTTCATCATATCCGCTGTAAGTACAGGTTTCATTTGAATACCTCCCTTTTACTCATATAATATTACATAAATTTTTCAGAAAAATCAATACCTGTCTTGAAGTGCGGTGCGCATTATGATAAAATGCTAACAAGTATTGCGAAAGGAAACGGCTACTTTTTATGACACTTCGTGAAAAAATCGAAAAAATGCTCTCTGAGATACACGAACTGGAGGAAAAGCGTCCCGAAGACCGGCGTCTTCCTCAGAACACATGGTATCTTAACGACAGCGACATAGTTTGTATGGACAGACGCGTGGGTGAAAACCGCTGTCCTTATGACGCGGACGGACTGGTGGTCTGGGCACGCTCCTCCGGTTATATTGAGGCTTGTGAGTCTACATTCAATATTTTCAAAACGGTGAATTTCTCCGAGGATCCTTCGGTTGTATTTTTCGGCGGCCTTGTACGGGAGGACGGATACTTCCCCGTTTCCGTTACAGGCGCTTCCCGTCAGCTTTTTGAGCCGGACGACATACACCGCTATATCGTTTACGCACCCCGCTGTGTATATTACATTGCGGATACGGAGAAAGTGACCTTTGCCGTCAGAATGCATGTTGACGCAAAGAAGCACATTCATTTTGCATACAGCGCCATAAACAAAACAAGCGAGAGCGTACGCTTCTATATGGAGTCAAGCTTTGAGGCTATTCTGCGTTTCTGCGAGAATGAGTCCTTCTGGGACAGAATGTCAAAATTCGGCAGGAGAAGCGAGGACGGCTCATATCTTCTGCGCAGCGAAAATCAGTGTCTTGTTGTAAATGAGTGCGCCCTGGGCGGCAAAATATGCGAGGAGTATCACACAGTAGGCAAGTCCGATATTCTGGGCGGCGCCGGCAGGACTCTTGCCAATGCACGCGCACTGAAAGAGGGACGTTTTGTTAAGCAGTGCCATGCCGCAAACACCACTGATATTCCCGTTGCCGCAGACCTTATAGTTTATGAGCTGGGTGCAGGCGAGGAAATCCGCAGAGAATATGAACTTTCCTATTATCACAGCATTCCCGAGGCCGAGGCGGCTATGGGATCCAAAGTAGATATTGATTCAATCGACACCGCATTATGTGCAGATGAGGCTGCGGCTGCAAACAAGCTTTCCGCCATGAAGATAAACTTCGGTGATTGGAAAGGCAAGCTTAATTCAAATGTACTCAACCGATTTATCCGCAATGTCCAGAGACAGGTCAGCTTCTGCGCTCTCGGAAAAAATTATGCGGGTCCTCACATAGGCATACGCGATGTTATGCAGCAGCTTGAATCCAGCCTTATCTGGCAGCCCGAGGAAAGCCGCGAGAAGATAATTACGGCTCTGAACTACATTCTTGAAGACGGCAGACCTCCCAGACAGTTTTCTCTACCCGCAACTCCCGATATGCTGCCTGACATGGATCTGCGCATGTATATCGACCAGGGCGTATGGATCATATCAACGGTTTATACATATCTTGCGTATACTGACGATTATTCCATTCTTGATGAAGAATGTTCGTATTATGTGGCAAGCGACGACAACAGCTATATCGTAAGAAAAAGCGATATCCGCGACACGGTGCTTGACCATATGCTGCGGATAATGGATTTTCTTATCCGCAATCTTGATACGGAAATGGGTACAAACTGTCTCAGAGCACTTTACGGCGACTGGAATGACGCTATTGACGGTCTGGGCAGGACAACAGACAAGGGGCGCGACTTCGGTTCCGGAGTCTCCGTTATGGCTTCCCTGCAGCTTATGCAGAATTTCAGGGAAATGAGCGATATACTGCGCCACACGGGTACCCACACCGAAAAAATCGCGGAATACGATGAACTCTCGAACAAGCTTGTTGCCGGTCTTGAAAAATACGCAATAGATACAAACGAAGCGGGCGAAAGACGGGTAATTCACGGCTGGGGCGACAAAATCAGCTACAAGCTGGGCTCCTGGAACGATCCCGACGGCACAGCGCGTCTTTCCACCACATCCCATTCTTTCTGGGTTCTGACGGGTATGACAGAGAGAGACCCTTCCATGAAAGATGAAGTTATGAAAGCCTTTGACGCCGTTGTTTCCGACTACGGTCTCAAAACCTTTGACAAGGCGTTTCCCATGTCGATCCGCGACAAAGCGGGACGTATATGCACCATTACTCCCGGCACTTACGAAAACGCCGCAGCTTATGTTCACGCAAGTATGTTTGCCATTATGGCGCTGTTTACCCTGGGAGAGAGCCGCAGAGCGTGGGATGAAACGGAGAAATCCGTGGTTATCTCCCACGAAAACTGCACTAAAACAGCCTTCGCCATGCCAAACTCCTACTGCCGGACAGAGGAATACGACATTGACGGTGATTCTATGGGTGACTGGTATACAGGCAGCGGAACGGTGCTTATAAAGGAGCTTGTAAAGTTCGGCTTCGGCATTTGTCCCGACCTTGACGCGCTGACCTTGCAGACCCCCGCAGTTATGCCCTGCACCAATGCGGAAATCAGCCTTACTGTCAAAGGACATCCCATATGCGTTAAGTACACGGATACCGGCGCCGGAAAGAGACGTTTTGTAATCGACGGAAAAGAGGCTTTGGGTGAATTCTCTCCTCTTATGAACACACAGAAGCTTCGTATACCGACTGACTTGCTTTCTGACGGTACCGTAATAGAGGTTATCGACTGAAAGACGACATACAAAAAGGACAGCTTCGGCTGTCCTTTTTTGTTTCAGCTTTCAAAGGTGGCAAGGTCGATATTTACCGCCTTACGGAAATACTCAATATCCCCGTTCCACGCCTCGGCATAGCTCTCGTTACCCCGGTGGTCTTCAAGAAGTCCGCTTTCTTTGAAGTAATTGCCAAGCCAATCCGTTACCTTGACCGCGCCGTAGAAATTCAGATGGTTTCCTTTGTCTCTTGTGTCGCGGCTCCAGTCAATACCTACATCGGCACTTTCGGTATTCATATCTATATACTCTACACCAAGCTCGTCTGCAAGCTGTACTATACCGTTATGACGCTGAATGTTCCAGTTTTTTGTGCTGGGGGTTGACAGAAGTATGAATTTTGCGCCTTTTTTGTCGCAAAACTCTTTTATACTTTTGACATATTCGGCGTTGCGTTTTGACACGGGATTCACTCTCTTGTCCGCTTTCATATATCCGGTAGTATCGGCTGGGTCTACGGACACATTATACATATATCCTTTACTGCCCTCCATATATGAGTATTTTGCCGCAAGCGAGGCGTCGCGGTCGTTAAAGGTCTTCCATCTGTCATGATACCTGAAAACGGGGAAAATTCTGTCAGCCTTGTGGATAATCTCGTCACTTACGGAAAAATCCCTGTATATGGCGTTCGTTTCAAGTATAACCACATTGGGGGATTGATTTCTGAATGCTTTGTGCAGAAATTCTTCGGAATAACACAGCTTCTGCGCGGAAGTGCCGCATACAAAGGAGGTTATTCCCTGCTTTTCCCAAAGTCTGAGGGGAATGATGGAACAGTATGTTTCGCTGTCTCCCAGAACAAGCATATCTATTGTGTTTTCAGGCTCGCTGAGTATTCCGTTTGCCGCCTGATCGTGAACTCCGCCCTCCACATATTTTCTCTTTGGCTTGAAGATAAGGGACGCGCCTTCGATAAGAACTACAAGTCCGAGCATAAAGGCTGCGGCTTTCAGTACGTTTTTGTATTTTGTTTTCACCTTTGGCACCTCCCGTCAGAAATTGGCGTAAATGGGGTCAACGGGCACATAGCCTATACCGTACGCGCCGAAAATAATTATCATCATAATAAGTCCGTAAAGCACCGCCCAGCGGACAACCGGCTTTGACTGCGCAAGCTTCTGACGGACACATATCCCCTTTTCGTTGGCGATACTTACCCCAAGTATAATAATCAGTACTGCCGCAACGATGATTACATCGTGAACATCAAAGCTGTATCTTGTAAAAATGTCCGTATCTTTTACGTAAAATGTAAAATCGGTAAATATCTTTTTGAACATTGAAAGTCCGGCGCGCAGACCTGTTGCGCGGAAGAACATTTCACCGATACACACAAGCACGCAGGTGCGTAATATCTGCATTGCCTTATACGGCTTTGATTCGGGATTGATGTGCAGCTTTGTGTTTACTGCTCTTACAAGCGGTTCTATGATATTTCCCGTGAGGATCAGCACAAAATGATACATTCCGAAGAATATATAATTCCATGCCGAGCCGTGCCACAGACCGTTAAACAGCCACACGCAGAAAAGTGCTGCCGAGCCTGCAAGCAGTGGCCCGAAATGGTTGCCGAGCTTTTTTCTCGCGGATGAAGTCAGATTCTTCATAGGCTTTGACATAGAGACAGGATAAAATATATAATCCTTCAGCCATGCGCCCAGTGTAATATGCCAACGCTTCCAGAACTCTGAAATGGTACGGGAGAAGAAGGGACGCTTGAAGTTTTCCGGCATGGTTACACCGAATATTTCAGCCGTGCCTATAACTGCATCCATGGTACCGGAAAAGTCCATATAAAGCTGAACTGTGTAACATACGGCGGCAACAGCCGCATATCCGCCGGAGAAACTATCATGGTAAGAAAAAACGGTCTGGACAATAGAATTGAGTCTGTCTGCCACTACCATTTTCTTCATAAGACCGAACAGCAGCCGCTGAAGTCCGAAGCAGAGATTTTTATATTTTATGCTCTCAACATTCCACAGCTTTTCCGCAGTTTCGTTGTAGCGGCATATGGGTCCCTCCACAATCTGCGGGAAAAAGGACATATACAAAGCAAGACGGAAAATATTTGTATCAGCCTTTACCGTTCCTCTGTATACATCGAAAACATATGACATCGCCTGCATGGTGTAAAACGATATGCCGATGGGCATAAGGTATTTAGGTATCTCAAACTGCAGATCGATATGAAAGAGACTGAGCAGCGTATTTATATTTACAGTGAAAAATGCGCTGTATTTCAGCGTAAGCAGCATACCGAACAGCAGAACGGCTGCAAAAGCCACTACAAAACGCTGACGGTTTTTATATGCTTTCTTTAGTGCCTTACGCTCCGTTTTTTCCGCAAGGGCTGTCGCCTCGTCCCGTTCCTTTGCTATGCGCTCAAGCCATATCCCAGCATAATGGATAATCAAAACGGCAAACAGCAGATATGCCACCAGTTTTCCGCTTATGAGCCAGAAGAATATAAGGCTTGCGGCAAGGAGAAAATATTTTTTTGCCGCCTTGGGCATAAGGCTGTACAGTATACAGGAAGCGGGCAGAAAGCCCAGCATATAGGCAAGCGAAAAATATGATGTCAGGGACGACACCTTTCCCGCCATCAGACACTGTGCAAGGGACATACTATTACTCCTCGGAAAGTCTCTCTATCATTTTCCACATAGCGGCGGCGGAGTTGAAGTTCGCCGGTATAATATCAACAGCGGGAATGGTAATGTCAAACTCGTCCTCAAGCTCGGCCACGAGAGAGATTATGGACAGGCTGTCCAGTATATGACCGTCTATAAGATCATTGCAGGTCTCATAGTCAACATCGGGATGAATGTCCTCAAGAATTTCAATAAGCTTTTCCATTTTTCGTTTTCCTTTCAATATATGGAGTTAATTGTAATCGGGGGTATTAAGAGCGCAGGTCTCAAAGGCTTTTCGCACCTCGGAAATCTTGCCGCGGCTGATTATGTATACGGCGGGAATATCGCGGCTTAAAAACAGGGACATACCCTCCGTGGGGCAATATGCGCCTGTATTGTTAAAGCACAGTACATCTCCTGCCTCAATTTCACCGAGCGGCGCTTCCTTTACGATAATATCGTTCATGGAGCAAAGCGAACCGCAGACATTCCATTTTTTATCTCCCTGAGGAGCTTTGGAATACAGGGACATTGACGGGCGCTTCATAGCCATATACTGCCCGAAATATACTATCTGGTGCATACCGCCGTCGCAAAGGGCGTAGTTCTGCTCTTTGTTGCATTTGGTATCAACTATGTGTGTAAAGTATTTTCCGCAGGAGGCAGCAATACTGCGCCCGATCTCAAGAGTAATATGTACCTTTGTTTTCATACCGCACAGCATTTTGGAAAATGTGGCGAAATAATCGTCCTCGTCAAAATCCTCGCCCTCGTAATACGACACGGGAAACCCTGTTCCGTATTCAAGCTCCTTTGCCACGTAGCCGTATTTCTCTCCGAGGCAGGCAAGAAAAGCGTCAAGCTTCTCTATCTCGCGGCGCAGTTTTTTTACTGAGGTCTTCTGAGTACCCGAGAAATACTGTATGCCGGAAAATTCAACGTTGCCGTACTCAGTGCGGCGTGATATGATATTCTCAATATCCTCCTCGTTGATTCCGAACTGGCTGTCGTTGGTAAGGCGCAGGAGAACACGAATATTTGAGCCGTACTTTTGGGAATACTCGCAAAGCTGTTCAAACTGAAGTAATGACTCTACCGTAAAGGTGCCGGCAAAGCCTTTGTCCGCCACGGTCTTCTCAATGACCGAGGGTGTTTTATATACACCGGAAATTACCATCATTTCGGAAGGCACGCCGAGGCGCTCACATATGCGCTCCTCACCGGGAGAGCAGATTTCAAATCGGTCTACGCTGCCGATAAGCTCTTTGATTATAAACGTATTGGCTTTTACGGCATAGCACAAGGATACATTTTCAGGCATGGCGGCTCTGATTTTCGCCGTTCTCTCCCGTAGCACATCTGCGTCAAAGACATAAACCGCGCCCTCACAGCGGCTTAAAATGCTGTCGTAAAGTTCAGTTTTCACCGTCTGCCACCCCACATTTCGTCAAGAAGCCGTCTGTCCGTTTTTCCGTTTTTTGTAAGGGGCATTTCGTCGACCCTTCTGATGATCCCGGGCACCATAAAGGCAGGAAGAGTTCCGCGCATTTTTTCCGCAAGCGCGTCCTTTTCAACTGTGCCCACATAAAATCCTTTGAGTCGTGAGCGCTTTTCGTCAAAGACGCAGCAGCTTCGCTCTACGCCTTCGATTAAATTCATGGCTCTCTCTATCTCTTCAAGCTCAATTCTGTGACCCATATATTTTATCTGAAAATCCTTGCGCCCGCTGAAAACAAGCTCTCCGTTTTCGTTATAACGGGCAAGATCACCGGTGCGGTAAACAGTTTCGGGATAGTCGGAATTCAGCGGATTTTGCACGAAATGCTTTGCGGTCTGCTCCGCGTTTCTGTAATAGCCGAGCGCCGTGGCTGTACCCCGCACGCATATCTCCCCTACGGTATCGGGTTCAATTACACGGCGGTCATCGCCGTCAAGCAGAAAAACATCTTCGTTCGGGAAAGGTCTGCCGATGGGTATTCCGCCCGAATAGTCCCTTTCCTTTTCAAGTATATGATAGGTGCAGTTGCAGGTAATTTCCGTCGGTCCGTACAGATTTACGAACATTGCATCGGGCAGATGGCTTTTCCATGTCATGTAATGCTTATACGGCAGTACCTCACCGCTGAACAGCACTTTATTAACGCTTTCCGGAACCCTGTAATCAAGACCGTGGAAGGTGCTGATAAGGCATATGGCTGACACCGCCCATATCATAGTAGTGACTTTATTGTCGCACAAGCAGTCCAAAAGCTCCGTAGGCTTTGAAAACAGCTCCCGGGGGACAAGCACAAGCGTGGCACCTGTTTTCAGCGCGGAATATATGTCCTTGACGGACACATCGAAGTCAAAGGGTGCCTGGTTTGCAATAACATCCCCGTCGGTTATGCCGAAAATATCGGTGAAGCATTCGACAAAATCAATAACGCTTCTGTGACTGACCGCTATTCCCTTTGGTACACCCGTGGAGCCCGAGGTGAAGTTTATGTAAAGCGGGTCGGTATCAATATGACGGCTGCGCGCCGTGAACAGCAAAAAATCATCGGGTTTCCCTGCGGCAAGGTCATCCGCAAGATAAATACGGCAATCGGGGAAAATGCTTTTACACCG
>CAMFEL010000093.1 GCA_945949385.1 uncultured Clostridia bacterium
GACATTGGCTTGAAAAGCACTCCCTTGACGCCTTTACCGTCAACTTCCGCGAAATACGCCCCGAAAACGGACTTACCGTTATGCCCTTTATGGAAGCCTGCAAGGCGCTGGAGCGCGGAACCGGCTATGCCGGCGAGGGCGATGTGCTGACCGCGGCAATTACGGGAGCACTGATACGCGGCTTTGAGACCGCCACCTTTGTGGAGATCTTCTGCCCCGACTGGGAGCATAACACCCTGTGCCTGTCCCATATGGGAGAATTCAACCCCGCACTTTCCGCAGAAACGCCCGAAATCAAGGAAATTCCCTTTGTATTCGGCGACGCGGAGGATCCGGTAGTCTGCTACGGCAGATATAAGGCGGGCAGCGCGATATTCGTAAATGTATTCAAGGGCGAAAAAGGCTACAAAATGCTTATCTCCCCCGTTGAAATGCAGCCTGCGGAAAAAGACAATTTCGTGGGCACCGTCCGCGGATGGATGAAGCCCCCCGTGCCCGTTGCAGATTTCCTCGAAGCAATTTCCGAGGCAGGCGTCACCCACCATTCCTCCCTTGTTTACGGTGCAACGATAAAGGAGCTTGAATTCTTCGCAAAGCTTCTGGGACTTGAAACCGTTATCGTTAAATAAATCATGACCACCGGCAAAGCCGGTGGTTTTCTCTGTGGCTATAAGCCGCTGCCGGCGGCGGGGCTACATCCCACCGATACTTCCGGCATTTGCAAGTTCGCCACACAGCCGCAAATGCGGCGGGAACGAAGCCTCCCTTGTGCAAAGGGAGGTGGCACGGCGTATGCCGTGACGGAGGGATTGTCAAACTATTACCACCAAAACAACCCCTCAGTCGCCTTCGGCGCCGGCTCCCCTTACACAGGGGAGCCTCCGCTGCGGCGGGACTAACTATCTGCAAAAGCCTCTTTTGAACACCTCGTCAGCAGGTGGCTTTTGGGTAGGTCACAAAAAAAGAAGCCGCAAGCGGCTTCTTTTTTTGCATTTGCATAAATCACTGCTGTTTTCTGCAATTGTATAAATCTCTCATGCCCTCTGCCGCAGGCAAAGTGCGGCATTCTTTCACATCGTATGTACGGATAAAATCCGCAGCATCCGCGCCCATATCCGTATACTTTTTCAAAAGCATGGCGGCAGCGTGCGCGTCACTTCCCGCGTTATGGTGACTAAGGTCAATACCGAAGCGCGAGCACATGGTGTCAAGGCGGTGATTGGGAAAATCGGGACACATTCTGCGCCCCATACGGCAAGTACATACATAGGGAAAGTGACGGGGAGACGGTATACCGTAAGCTTTCAGACATTTTGACAGCACTCCCATATCAAAAGGAGCGTTGTGCGCCGCAAGTATTCCGCTTTCCATAAGCGGCCGCGCAACCTCCCAGACTTCGGGAAAAGTCGGGCTGTCCGCCACATCGGCGGGAGAAATGCCCGTAAGCTCCACATTAAACCGCGCAAACCAAGTCTGTGGGTCAGCGCACTCATCCTGTCATTCAGGGAGTTGGGCGTTTCCACATCAAATACGATAAATCTGTCCGCCATATATCAAACAGGAATCTTGAAAACTGCTTTTTTCACCTTGTCTGCCTTGTAGTGCAGACCGGGGCGGTGCGCATCGCAGGGAGCGAAATATGCGAAAGTGCCCTCCGTCGCCCATATGGTGGCATAGTAGCCTCCGCAGCAGTCAAAAAGCTCGTAGTCGCCCGCCTCATCGTAGCCGGAGCCTCCGCTGACCATCTCGATTGACGCGCCGTCCATACGCTCGTCACCCGAAATAACCACCTGAAGATCGGCGTATCTTCTGTGCGCCTCCCATTTGTCGGGAGACGGATAAGGCTCATACTCGCTGATGTTTACGAAAACTCCGTCGGAAAGCTCTGTGCGTCCCGCGGGAAGTGCCGAAAGGTCGTTTTTCTCAATAAAATCGCACACCGTTTTTATTGCAGGGCAAACGCCCGAGTAGCTTTTCAGATTTGAAAGTTTGTCACAGAACATATTAGCTCCTTACTCCTCGCCGCTGTCCTCGGCGGGGATATAGTCAAGAAAATCAAAAACCGCGTCCATAGAGGTCTTGTCCGTAAAGTATACCATAGCGGAATTTTCCGGAGAGTAGTATACACAGCTCTCAATACCCTCTCCGCCGTCAGAGTCGGTGGTGCTTTGCACAAAAGGCTTGCCTATGCGAAGCGTATAGACCTTCTCCTCGCTGCCCGTGTAATCGTTGCCGTCCTCGTCCGTATAGGTGGTGGAGGCGAAATATGTCACGGTGATCTTACCGGTGCTCTCGGAAATTCCGTACTGCTCCGCCATTTCCGCGCTGTCGGCGTAGTAGTCTGCCCTGCCCGTAAGGTTCAGAACCTTAACATAGCCCAGCAGCTCCTCGATTCCGTCCGCGTCCGTAATCTCATTGGAAACTCCCTCGGCGTTTTCAATATAAATTGATTTTACATCGTCGGCAGTAACGCCGTCAGCCGTAAGAGGAAAGCTTTCGCTTTGGCACAGGCTGTCCAGCGTTCCGGTAAGAGAAGAAGCAACGCTTGTATCTGCAAGATAAATAATATCGTCGCCGCTTACAGTGAAATACTGACAGTCCTTATAGCTGTTTACGGAGCCGAAAGAGTAGCTTGCCGAGGTACCGTCGGAAAACTCTGCCTCGGCGTATACCGCCGGCTTGTCGAGACCGTATTCCGACAGCTCTCCCTGATCGTCGGGATTAACCTGTGCGCTTGCGGAGATTTTTGCAAGGGTCTGCGCCATATCGGACAGCTTGTCCTGGTTTACGGGGAAATCAGCGTCCCCGTCATATACCCACCTGTCATTTTCGTAGGTAAAAGAAAGGTCTCCGGCGGAGGAGCTTACCGCAAGCTTTGTCACCGTAAGCCCCGATTTGTCAATGACAGTAACGGAGGTGTCCTCCTCCTCTTTTTCCTCGTTCACCCGATTCCAATGCTTCAGCGCCGCGGTGCCCCCCATAAGGGCACCCAGCACCGCAAGCATTACAACGCAGGTAATTATCTTTTTCAGATTGTTCTTTTTCATTTGTCCAAGGTCTTACTTTCTGCGCCGCAGCGCCCAGACTACAATACCTATGGTAATAATGGCTACGGGGATTACTCCGCAGGCGACACTTACAAAAGTGTGCATCTGACTTTCCGTTACGGTAACGGTGCTGCTCTTTATCTCCTTGCCGATAAGGGACACACCGGTGCTCTTTTCGCAGGTTTTGGTAAGCACCTTGGTAAAGAGAGCGGCATTGCCGGTTCCGCTTGCATAAGACGCATCAAAGGCACCGGGGCTTGCAAACCATATAAGCTCACCCTGTGCTTCTCCCGTATCGCTCATAAGAACGGACTGGTAAGCCAGGGTATACTGACTCCGGGTCACATCCTCATCGGGGTTGCCGTCTCCGTCCTCATCTCTGAAAACATACGCTTTGTCGGAGGTGTTCAGCAAGGCATAGGTTTCAACAACGGGAGCATTGTTCTCCTCGCCGTCCTCTGTCTCCTCTTCACCCGTTGACATATCCGCAGTAGTTATGGCGTGACCGTAGGGCATATAGAAATAGTAATTCGTGCTGTCAAGCTCCGAAGTAATGCCGTTGCCCGTAATATCCGCCAGGAGGTAGTTGATATAATTGTAATAATGAGAGTCGTCGCCCTCTATTATCTGCTCCTCAATGGCGGTAAGTCCCATATACTTGCACAGCCCCGCAAGATTGGGCATAGACTCCGCCGAATAAGATGCCACAAAAGTGCTGAGCATAACGGTGCCGCCGCCCTGAATATAAGCCTTCAGCGCATCAGCCTCCTCGGCGCTTATATCCGCGGTGGGAATGTTGATCAAAATGCATTTTGCGTCCTCGGGTACGCTGACGCTCTCACCGCTCTGAAGCGCAAGGGATTTAAGCTCCACATTTTCGTCCGTGGCAATTTTGCCGAAGCCGTCATCGCCTATTTCCGTCTCTCCGTGTCCCGTAAGACAGTAAACTATGGGAAGCGTTTCCTGCATTACATAGTCAATAGCGCCCGTGATCTCGTTTTCCGCAAAGAAATACTCGGTAGCAGAGGGGAGAGTCTGACCGTAAGCGGCGTAATAGCTGTACATCTGCTGATACTCGCTGCGGGACATATACTGACCCTCATAGCCGCTCATCTCGCACATAAACATTTCGTCGGCGGCAACACTCTTTGAGCGTCTCTCGCTGCCATCGCTGTTTACGGAGGTTATCTTCACCGTGTTTTCGCCCGCGGTCTCGTCCATAACATTGCTGTTGATAAGATCCACGGTCTTTACCGTAATATGAGAGCTTGCCTCCGCATATCTTTCAAGTATGCCGGAAATGTAACCCGTATCAGCGGAAGCGCTGCCGTCGCTGCTGTCCACATAATGTGTTATTTCAATATCCACCTCCAGCCGCTTCAGAATATCCTTTGTCTCGTCTCCGATGGTCATAAGATGGGTGGGAGTGCTGTCGGGACGAAGGATCGATTCCGGAAGCTGCGCCACAAGCAGATTAAGCGCGATCACAATAGCAAGAGCTATAACCGAAACGATTATTGAAAAGCTGCCGGCACGGAAGGCTTTTTTATTGAAATTTACCGTCTTTTTCATTGTTCTGCCTCCCCTCAGCTCCAGCGCCGTCTCTCAAAAGACTGCACAGTAAAGAATACGAACAGCGCCGCCGCGCTGAGATAGTAGAGCGCGCAGGTCCAATCGGGATATCCGTAGCCGATATCGTAAATGCGGCCGAATATGCTGACCGCACCTGCAACTCCGCCCCAGAAGCCCGTAAGCGACGAGGTCACATTGCCCAGAATATACAGTCCGATAATCACCGCAAGGCTTGTAAGAGCCGAGATTATCTGGCTTTCAAACAGTGTGGACATAAACATACCGATGGCAATAACTGCGCACCCCGCAAGGAAATATGTGCCTATGCCGACATAGCACATAAGATAGGGGATCTCGGCGTCTGTCAGCACCTCCAGCAAAAGGGGGTAGAAGCAAAACGCTGCGCAGGGAATGGCAAAAACAGTGCAGGCTGCAAAGTACTTGCCAAGCACCACCTGAGTTCCCGTTATGGGAAGCGAATACAAAAGCTGATCCGTTTTGTTGTGCCGCTCCTCGGAAAACAGTCTCATGGTAAGCAGAGGCACGAACAAAAGCGACCAGAAAACAGCGCTTATGAGAGCATATTCGACATGAGCGCTGCCGTAGCCGTCGCTGCGGAAATTGTTAAGCCAGAAAAACACATTGACAACGCCGAATACTATGGCAATGAACAGCGGCGCCGCGACTCCTCTCATAGAGGAGCGGAATTCTTTTCTGTAAACTGCGCCCATTATTTGTCACCGCCCTTTCCGGTATCCTGCGCTTCGCCGTCAGCGCCGCCGGCTTTGCCTGCGTCCGCGTCCGCACCCGCACCCGTATCTGCTTCATCCGCTGTGCTGTCAGCGCCGTCACTGCCGCCGTCCTCCTCATCTTCAAGGAGCACGGGACTCTCGTTGTCCTCGTCGGCGTAAACCTCGGTATAGTACGCCGCGCCCTTGTCGGAATCGACCTTTATCTTCTTTCTGCCGCGGCCGCGCGCCTCTCGCTCCAGCTCTTTCTGCGCGGCGTAAGCGGCGCCTGCGTCAAGGCTCTCACCCGCAAGATTTATAAACACATTTTCCAAAGTGTCGTCCTCGCCCACAAGGCTGTCAATATCGTCGCTTGCCACCACCTTGCCGCGGGAGATCATTATAACATAATCGCATACCGCGCTGATTTCCTGCAGTATATGGCTGGAAAGAATAACCGCGTGATCTTCTTTAAGAGACACGATAAGCTCCCTGACCTCGATTATCTGCAAGGGGTCAAGACCCACCGTGGGCTCGTCCAGAATAATATATTCCGGGTCTCCCAGAATTGCCTGAGCAATACCCACTCTCTGCCTGAAGCCCTTTGAAAGATTTCGGATAAGTCTGTCCGCCACATCAAGTATGCCGGTCTTTTTCATGACCTCCTCAATCTTTTCGTAAAGCTCGTCCCTGCCGATCTTTTTGGCTCTGCCCACGAATTCCAGATACTCAAGAGGGGTCATATCCGTGTAAAGGGGGGGCAGCTCCGGCAAATAGCCGATACGCTTTTTGGCCTCCACCGCCTCGTCGTAAATATCGCAGCCGTCCACCAGCACCTGACCGGATGTGGGGGCAAGACAGCCGGTGATCATATTCATGGTAGTGGACTTTCCTGCGCCGTTGGGGCCCAGAAAGCCGTAGATCTTTCCTTTTTCCACCGTAAAGCTTACGTCGCGCACAGCGGGTATGGCGCCGTAATTCTTGCACAGATTTTTTACTTCTATCAAAACCTGTTCCTCCCGTATATTTCGGCGCATACACGCCTTAATATGTTAATTATATCACCGGCAAAGAAAAAATGTGCGGTTTTTAGTAATTATTTACAATTTTTCATAACTTTTTTACTGCGCCGCCCTGAGAACTCCGTCTGCGCAAAGCATAAAATATCAGGGGAAACGGACGGCAGCCGGCGGCTTCGACCCATATTTATCAAAAATACTTCAAAAATACCTACTTTTCATTGCAAAAAGCAAAATTATGTAGTATACTATATTTTGTAAAAAGATTGCCGTACAACCGACAGAAAGGAGCAGAGGGCTATGCATTGGCATTTCGGAATGCGCAAGGACATCGGTATAGACCTTGGCACCGCTACGGTTCTCGTCTATGTACAGGGCAAGGGGATCGTTCTGAAGGAACCCTCCGTGGTAGCCATAGACAGAAACACCGACAAAATATTAAAGGTCGGCAGAGAAGCTCAGATGATGCTCGGCCGCACCCCCGGAAATATAACCGCCATAAGACCGCTGAGAGACGGAGTTATCAGCCAGTACGAATACACTCTGCGCATGATACAGTATTTCATCAAAAAAGCATGCGGCAACGCCTTTTTTGCTCCGCGTGTCATAATCTGCGTGCCCAGCGGAATCACCGAGGTTGAGGAGCGTGCGGTGGTTGACGCCGCCACCCAGGCGGGAGCCAAGAACACCTACCTTATAGAGGAGCCGGTGGCAGCCGCCATCGGAGCGGGCATTGACATTTCCACCCCCAACGGTCATATGATAGTGGACATCGGCGGCGGCACCACGGATATTGCCGTAATATCTCTGGGCGGCGTGGTGGTTTCCGAGTCCATAAAAGTCGCGGGAGACAAATTCGACGAGGCAATAATCCGCTATGTAAGGCGCCGTCACAATGTGCTTATCGGTGAGCGGACTGCCGAAGAAATCAAAATAAAGGTAGGCGCGGCATGGCAGAGAGACGAGCCCCGTGTCATCGAGGTAAAAGGCAGATGTCTCGTTAAAGGACTTCCGAGACTTGTGCGCATTTCCTCGGCGGAAATGCCGGACGCGCTGGAGGAGCCTATCACCGCCATAATAGAGGCGGTATGCTCCGTCATAGAGCGCACCCCTCCGGAGCTTGTAGGCGATATTCTGTATAACGGAATCGTCATGACGGGAGGCGGAAGCCTGCTGTACGGGCTTGACAGACTTATTGCAAATGTAACGGGTATAAAGACCAGAGTCGCGGACAAGGCAGTGTCCTGCGTGGCGCTGGGAACGGGTATGTCTCTTGAGCATATTACCAATATTCCCGAAGGCGCAATAAATATTTCAAGACAGCGCCAGAAGCAGTATTGAAACAAAACCGAAAGCGGCAAATACCAAAGCATAGAAAAAGGCAGACGCAAAGCAATTTGTGTCTGCCTTTTTTCAAAACCGATAATATTGAAATATTAAAATACTAAAACAACAAAAAACACTAAAACAAAAATAGAAAATTAAAATATTAAAATTTCAAAAATTTCTCCCCGTTTTTCGTTTTTTCCCCGCCGCCCCTCTCTTCCGAAATTCCGTCGACAAAAAAAGACACGCATTTTGAGCTGTTTTTGCCCGTTTTTGCTCTTTTTTCGCCCTGCAATTTTTCGGGAATTTTGTCGATAAATTCATAAGTATTCAAAATCAGTGGATATGTATACATTTCAGATTTGATTATTAGTTGACAGAAATGTAGGGAGAATTTTTCGAAGGGACTGCTGTCCCGTCAGCAGTCCCTCCGAGCCACCCTGCACGGCTAAAGAGAGGGGAGACGATGTATCTTCTCCCCTCTCTTTAGAATCTCTCCC
>CAMFEL010000094.1 GCA_945949385.1 uncultured Clostridia bacterium
CGAGATTCCGAAACGTGACTGGAGTTCAGACGTGTGCTCTTCCGATCTATGTCAAAGCCGCGGCTTGCCATTCTTGCCGCTATGACCTCGGCGTCGGGAGAAGGGTCAACAAGCGCCATCTCTCCGCCGTCCTCAATAATCAGCCAGCAGTTGGAGCCGTAGCCCTCAGACGGTATTTTTACCGTTTTCATTTCATCACCACTCTGACGCTGTGGGTCTTTCCGTCGCGGCTGTTGGGGATAAATGAAGTACAGGGTACGCCGTCAAGGCTGTATTCGGTATCGGAACCGGGACGGGCAAAGCCCTGATTCTTTTCGACGGTAATATCGAACACGGTATTACCCAGCTTTACGCTGTACTGCGCTTCTGTAAGCTCAAAAGGAAGGATAGGACAAAGCTCAATTCCGCCGTCCACATGAGAAATGCCGAGGAACTCAAAAGCAGTAAGGGAAAGCCAGCTTGCGGTACCCGACAGCATGGGGCCGATATTCTCGCGGGTCTCGCTGTTGTTGTACTGAGTGCAGAAGCGGGGATTTCCCTTTGTTATAAAGGGGGTCTCCAGAGTTTTGTAAGGCAGCACCAAGTCAAGCATCCAGAAAGCAAGCTCCGACAGATCGGCGGCAAGAGCTTCACTCTTTACCGTCTTTGCGGCTTTGAACATAGCGGCGGTTGCCATCATGGTAGCGTGCTTAAATACCGCTCCGTTTTCTCTGTCACCGGGGAAATAATGGTCCTTTGCCGTACTCTTTGATATTTTCTCAAGTGCGCAGGGAGAGGTAAGTGTAAGTCCCGAGGGGGTCTTTATATATTTCTTGACAGAGTCAAGCATAATACCTATCTGTTCCTCGTCGGCGCAGCCTGAAAGCACAGACCAGGAAAAGCTGTTAAGCCAGTAAGAGCCGGGGAAATCGGGGTTATCGGACAGACCGTCTCCGGCGCCGCCCAGATATTCATAGCCCTTTGCAGGGTTGTTTATGAGACAGCGGGCAAAGAAATCCCCTTTCCACGCATACTTCTGTATGTTTTCGTTAAGCTTTTCGGAGCGTTTTGCAAGTTCAGTTTTCCATTCTTCCCTGCCGGAAAGAGCGGACAGTTCGGACAGCTCGTCAAGGGCAAGCTTCAGAAGGAATGCGTTCATAACGCTTTCGGTAATGTGATTTTCCCACGGTGTACCGTACTCCTGCCCTTTTTCCTCAAGCTGACGGCGGTAAAGCTTCATTTTATCAACGCCGTTTACGCAGTCGTCGTCAAGGCAGAGACAGTCGTTCCAGTCACAGCCGTCAAGCAGGGGCAGGCCGTGCTTGCCTACGGAAATACATCCGCTGTAAGTTACAGCCGCAAGCATGGTATCGAACAGGCTTCTCTTTTTATCGCTGCCGCAGACGGGATATTCGCAATCGAGGAACGCCGTATCTCCCGTAAGCAGGACATACCTGTAAACCGCCTGGACAAGCCAAAGCTGATCGTCGGAAGCGCCTCCCGCACCTATGCCGCTCCAGTAGAAATTATGGTTGGCATAGCCGTCCTCGTACACATTGCACGCCCACTGGGATATCATATCCTTTGCAAGGTCGGAATTGCCCATGGCATTCATATAGTACATGGAAGCGTACATATCCTGTATCTCGCGGAAACCTACCATTCTGCCGCCTTTTTGAGTCCATGCAAAGGCTCTGGTAACAAAGGACTGATACAGCACCTGGAACGGCAGGTTTTTGCTGATGTAGGAGTTCAGCATAGCATCCTGCGTATGCAGGGATATATATGAAGAATAGCTGTCCGCAAAGGAAACAAGCTTTTCAAAGGATGCTTCAAGTGCCGCAGGGTCTCTGTATTTATTGCAGAAATTATAAAGAGTATCGCTGAGTATGGGAAAAGCTTCTACGGGGTCGGTAGAAATACCGGCGTAGGAGTCGATAACGGCGGTTTTGCCGCAGGGAACCGTGACGTTCTTTGCCATGGCAAAGAACGGCGCGGCCTTTCTGTTTTGTCTGTTGGACAGCTTTGCGCCGTTTTCCGGGTGAAGCAAATCACCGGAGCCGAAAAACTCATTATAGTTGACACAGAACTCGTCCATGTACTCGCCCTCGGAAAACAGCATGGCAAATCTTGCCTGCCGTTTACCTCCCCTGGGATAGAAGCAGGGAGTGAGAGCAACCGTCTTTCCTTCCTCGTCAAGGATAACACCGGATTCGTGTACTATGTTTACATATACAATATCACCGGCAATACCGGAGGAATCGAAAATTCCGAAAGTGCCGGTAAACACAGCCTTGATACTGCGCTCGCGGCCTGTCAGGTTTTCAATCCTTACCCTCTGTGCTTCAACCGCCTCGGGCATTCCCTCTTCTGCGGGAACAATAAAGACAGTTCTGGTTATACGCAGTCCGCATTCGGTTTCATATGTAATAACGGTGCGGTTCTGCAAATGGCGGCACTCTGCCTTTTTAACATTTTTTGATACATCGGCGGAATAGAAAATCTGTTTTCCGTCCTCGTACAGATAGAACTGGCGGTTAGTAGGTTCGCCGTTTTCCTCCATACGCAGCACATAGCGGCTTGCAAGCACCTGATCCTCGGCGCTTGCGCGGAAGGAGCCTCTGCCGAAGGAGTCAAGAGCCGCCTTGGGCGTCGTAAGCAAGGGATTGCTGAAGCCTACGCGGTTACCCAGCAAAAGGTTTACGTCATAGTGGCTACCCACAGGCTCGCACTTAAGGTCAATTACGTGGGCGCCGTCGGAGTCAATATATCCGGGGCTGCGTCTGAGGCGCTCAAATATATTCAGAGCCGCCCTTTTCACTTCCTCGGGGATCTCGGTTTCCCCGTCCTCGCAGTAGTGGCGGAGTCCGTCGGAAAAGCTGAAAATATGGCTGACAGCGCCGAATCCGGCAAGCCAATCGCATATTTCGGGACAATTTACAAGAGCGAGGCAAATAGGCATATTAAACGGCAGTCCTTCGGCGCCGATAGCCTGATTTGCCGCGGCGTCAAGAAATTCCGCGTCGCAGTGATCTCTTAGTTCTCTTGCGAACTTCCCCGAAAGAAGTTCGGCGGGTGTCTTTACCTTATCTCTTGATTTGACACAGGTGAAATGCATAAATGATAAAACCTTTCCGGAATATTTTTTCTATTCAATCAACATCAAATAGCTGATACATAGCGTTATCAAAGCGCGTTCCCCACATATTGATGTAGCGCTCCACAGTGGAAATCCCTCCGGCGTTGTTTCTTATAGCGGCGAAGGTAGCATTCGGTACAGCGTCATATATATCTGCAAAAGTATACGCCATATCGTACACCGGATTTTCCATAATTATGCTCATCATGCGAATAGACTGATTGTCCCGCAGATAATAATATGAAGCGTCGGTGGTGTAGGCGTCACGGACATAGCCGTAGGAGTATATATTCAGCGCCGCCAAAAGGTCGCCCGCAAGCGTATAATCGGGTGCGGTAAGCGGCACACAGAAGAACATGGCATCGGAATAGTATGCAAGGGAATAATAATCTTCCTGCTGTGTGTCATACTTCGGCATAGGCAGTATTCCCCACTGGCAAGGAGAATTGACAATGGCTTTCATAGCGGAAAGGCTGTCGATAAGAAACAGTGAGCCGCCGCTTGCAAATGTGTTTATGCTTTCAAGAGCGGGAACCGAGCCATCCGCGTTTACGCAGGCGGTCACCTTTGTCATAGCCGCAAGGGCGCTTTCCCCGCCCACGGCAATTGAGGGATAATACCCAAGCGACACATTGGTCAGCTTTTCGCCGCAGCCGAAGTAAAACAGGTCGGTAATATAGGGAGAAGTATTCTGCGCTCCCCAGCTTGCATAGTCCCCGTCAAGAGAGGACGCCGCAGCACAGTACTCAAGATACTTGTCAACCGTCCACTCTCCCCTGTCCGCAAGGTCATAGGGAGATTCAAGTCCTGCTTTCTCGCAAAGCTCGGTATTGAAATAAACGGCGCTGAGACAGTCGGGGTCAAGTGACGCAGGTCCCGCCGCCGCAAAGATGGCATTGCCGCCTCCGCCCGCACCCAGAGATGAGGGGTAATAGTAGCCGGCTTCATAGTTGAACCCGGGCAAAGTCCGCAGATTTGCAACGGCACCGTCGGCAATATATGCTCCCATCTGAGACTGAGGTAGCATTATAAGGTCTGCAAAATATTCACCTGCTCTGTTTGATGCTTTAATATCGGCAAGCATTGTATCAGGCGAGTGTTTTTCGCATAAAATGGAGATATGCAGGGTTTCCTCCACCGCCGTATTGCGCTCCTCATATTCTTTTGACATCACAAGAGATGAATTGTCGTCGTAGCTTATAAGATCATCGGCAGAAGTAACTATTTTGCAGGCGCCGCCGTTCCAGTCCTTTCCGGAAAGATCGTTCATAAACGAGATCATCTCGTTTGCATAGTCACCGTTGTAAATCTCATATGTTTCGGCACCGGTGTCGGGAGATGTTGTCTCATCTGTATCGGTATCTTTATCAGAAGGGGAATTAAGCGAAAAGATTCCGCAGCCGCATAAAAGAAATGCCGTCAAAACGGCGGCAAAGGACAACAGCGACCTGTGCGCCGTTCTGTTCAGTTTTCCTTTTGTATTATCCGTCCCGAAATTCATCTTCTGCCGCTCCTTTCCGAAGGCATCCGTACCGCTGTAACTGCCGTATAAAAGCTCTGTCATAACAAATTATGTGCAGACATATATATATTACTACAAAGCGTTCGGAAAATCAATTGCATTGCCGTATTTTTTTTGCTGTATTCCAATGTTTTGAAGCTTTTCCAAGGAAAAAATTATATATTGAAACCTAAAGCTGGGGATGTTAACATAGTATTGCAGAGCTGAAAAAACTTCAATGCAGCATCTGTGCGGCTCCGGGCGCCGCTGATACTTATATTTGGAGGTAATTATGTCAAAAGTTTTTAATCGGAAGTTGTGGCGACGATGCATCGCCGTATTTATGTGCGCTGCGGCAGCTTTATCCGTGACCTGCAGAGTCAAAGCCGCAGAACCCGCCGAGCTTTCCGCGCCGCGGGAGAGCGCAGGACAAGCAGAAGATCCCGCCGCCCGAAGTACAAAAAGCTCCCCCGCCGTTTACATCAACGGACTTGAATATACGGGCAAGAGCTTTCTTTACAACTCCACAACATATGTGGGCATCAGAGAATATTCAATGTTTATGGGCGCCGCCGGTGTAGACTGGAATTCGGCTGAAAAAACCGCCGTGGTGAAATCGGACGAGCTGACAGTCAGCGCAAAAAGCGGCAGCACCTATGTTATCGCCAACGGAAGGTACCTGTGGGCAAAGGACGGAATTATGATCAGAGACGGGACAATGTATGTCCCCATTCGTGTGATTGCCAAAGCTTTCGGCTGTTCGGTTGAGTGGGAACAGTCAACGAGAACGGCTTATGTCAGCGGGGGCGGGGGGCTTTTAAGCGGCGGCGAATACTATCGCTCGGATGAAGTATTATGGCTGTCCCGCATAATTAACGCAGAAGCCGGAAACGAACCGCTGAACGGTAAGATAGCAGTAGGCACCGTGGTGCTTAACCGCGTGGCAAGCAGTCAGTTTCCCAATACGATCTACAGTGTAATTTTCGACACCAACTGCGGAATACAGTTTACTCCCGCAGCCAACGGAACCATATACAACGAGCCAAACGCTGAAAGCGTCATTGCCGCAAAGCTCTGCCTTGACGGCGCCAGCGTTTCCGACAAGGTGCTGTTTTTCATGAACGGGCGGATAGCCCAGAGCACCTGGATATCCGACAACCGTCCGTATGTTATGACTATCGGAAATCACGATTTCTTTGCATAACTTATATGACAATGAGTATTATTGACTCATATATAAAACCGAAAGCCGCCGAAAGGCGGCTTTTCAGTTTCAGTTTCGGTTTCAGTTTTCAAATTCCACTTCCGCCACGCGGACAACATAGTTACAGCCGTAGGGGAAGCCGGTAGCGTTAAACCACAGATTTTCTCCGTGCTGAACAAAGTCAAGCTCCTCGCCTGTGTCCGTCCATCTGACAGATTTGACTTTTCCGCTGACATTCTTAAAATACTTAAAGCCGCGTCCGCCGCCGTCAACAATAACGTTTGCGTCGCCCGCCACATTAAGGTCATGAATGTAAAGATACAGCCGACCGTCGGCTTCAAGGGCAAAGTTTTTGAACTCACCGCAAACCTTAGCGGGTCTGCCGCGGTAAAGGCTCTGACCGCAGGTGTTCATCCATTTGCCAATATATTCCAGCATAACCTTTTGCATAGGCACAATGTTGCCGTCGCCGTCGGGTCCTACATTGAGAAGGTAGTTTGCGCCCACCTTACGGCACGCGCAAAGGGTCTCAATCATAGAGGGCAGGCTCTTGTAGTTGAAATCGCCCTCTCCGAAGCCCCAGTGATCGTTCATGGTGTGGCACATCTCTGCGGCTACATATTTAGTCATACCCTCTCTGTCAAGAGGAGTAGGTCTTCCCTGCTCAAAGGTAACGCTGTCAATTTCGGGATGACCTATATCGCCCCGTCCGCTGAGTCCGGTGTTGTCGATTATCAAAGCTTCGGGCTGATGCTTTCTGATAGTTGCATACAGTGTATCGGGATCCCAGTCGGAGGCGGGACGGGACCAGTTGCCGTCAAACCAAAGACCGCCTATTTTGCCGTACTCGGTACAAAGCACCTCTACGCTGTCATTCAGATACTTGAGATAGGACTTGAAATCGTTTTTGAAGGAGGGCTGATACCAGTCAAGAGTGGTATGATAGAACATCGGCATTATTCCCTCTTCGCGGCAGGCGTCCACAAACTCGCGCACCAGGTCGCGCCCGGCGGGAGAATGAGGGGCGTCATAATCGCATAGGCCCTTTGTATCGTACAGGGAAAAGCCGTCATGATGGCGGGTGGTAAGGGTGATGTAACGCATACCCGCCGCCTTTGCGGTTTTTGCTATTTTACGGGCATCAAAATCCTTTGCGGTAAAGGTATCAAAAAGCTTTTTGTATTCCTCCACGGGAATATTGGCTATGTTCATAATCCACTCGCCGCATCCCATCTGGGAATACAGTCCGTAGTGAATGAACATACCGAACGCCATGTTTTCAAAATCCGCTATTCTTTTTTCAGGTACGGGAATTGCCATATTTTTCTCCTTGAAATATCTTGTTTTTTCTTATGAATTCTTGACCTTTACCCAAAGCTCCTCGTAATAGTTTACGATTTCCTCGTCAAGGTCGTGGAACCACTGAGTTTTGGGCATATCCTCTTCGGCGGGATAAAGTATCTCGTTGTCCTTGTAGGTATACTCGTCGTTTTCAACAACAGATGTGTTGGGGCTTGCATAGCAGAGAGTCTCTGCGTTGGCAAGCGCCACCTGAGGTTCCATCATAAAGTTAATGTACATCATAGCCGCTTCGTAGTTCTGACAGCAGGAGGGTACGCATATGCTGTCGCAGAAAATATTCACGCCCTCTTTGGGATAAACAAACGCAAGATCGTCGTTGTTTTCTTTCATGGAAAGATAGTCACCTGCATAGTAGGGGGCGATAGCGGCGTTTCCGCCCTCCATCTTGTTAAACACCTCGTCCATAACATAGGATTGGAGAACAGGTGTCTCCTTTATAAGCAGTTCTGCCGCTGCGTCCCAGTCTTTCCTGTCCGTGGTGTTAAGATCCTGTCCGAGGCAGAGCTGTGCAATGGCAAATGCATCGCGGGGATTGTTGAACATAAGTATATTGCCCGAATACTTCTCGTCCCACATAATCTCCCAGCTATCAGGCTCGCCCTCAACAAGGGCAGTGTTGTAAATAAGTCCCACCATACCCACATTGTAAGGTACGGAGTATTCGTCATTGGGGTCGAAATACAGCCCCTTATACTTACCGTCGATATACTTATAATTTGAAAGCTCGGACATATCAAGCTTTTTGAGCATATCTTCTCTGATGAGCCTCTGAACCATATAGTCGGAAGGGACAATCACGTCATAATAGGTTGCACCGGCTGCAAGCTCGGAATACATAGTCTCGTTGTCGTCGTACATTGTATATACGACCTTTATGCCGGTAAGCTCTTCGAAGGCTTTGTTCACATCAAGGCTGCCATCGCTGCCGTCGGAAATATACTCGCCCCAGTTGTAGACCTTAAGGGTAGTTCCCTCAAGCTCTCGGGAATACTGGGCAGACAGCGC
>CAMFEL010000095.1 GCA_945949385.1 uncultured Clostridia bacterium
CTCCGCAGCACCCGCAGGTAAAAACGCCGTCGTCCTCACTGTCCGCGTTTATCATGTACGCCGCCTGCATACCCTCAAGACTAATGTCAACGGCACCAAGCATTCCTATTTCCTCGTCGGTGGTAAACACACATTCAAGACGGGGAGCGTCAAGCTCTTTTTCGTCCAGAAGCGCAAGCATAATTGCTACCGCCGCGCCGTTGTCGGCTCCCAGCGTTGTACCGTCGGCGCGCATGGTATCGCCGTCCTCTATAATCGTTATGGGGTCACGCAGAAAATCGTGCGTGCTGTCGGCAGTTTTTTCGCCTACCATATCCACATGCCCCTGAAGCATGACGGCAGGGTCATTTTCCCGCCCCGCCGCGGCGTCTTTTACGATTATGACATTGTTTGAGGCATCCCTGCGGTACCACAGATTCCGGCTTTTTGCAAAGCTTTCAAGATAGTCGGCGATTCTTTCGCAATGGCGGGACACCCGCGGGATCTTCGAGATCTCTCTGAAAAAATACAAAGGCTTTTTCGAATTCATATTTACCTCCGAATAGTTATTATATATTACGCTTTCATAAACGGCAAAAAGACAATATCGCCGTCGGTAAAACCGCAGCATTTGGCAATAGAGGCGGCCTCCTCAAAGCCGTAATCAAGCAGCTCTTTTTTGTGACAGTCGCTTGAAAACAGGATTTTGCCGCCAAGCTCTTTAATGATCAAAAGAATTTCCGGCGACGGGTAGGGCACGCTGCGAACTTTTCTCGCCATACCTCCGGTGTTTATTTCAAAAGGCTTTCCGTAGGGTATAAGAGCTTCAACCGCTTTTTTTGCCGCCGCAAGAAAACGCTTGCTTTGAGTGTAGCCGTTTTGCTCGCTGAATTTTGAAACAAGGTCGAAATGACCGATTATATCAGCGTCTGTTTTTCTCACAACATCTGCAGCAAGCGCAAAATACTCCTCGCTCAGAGCGTCAAAATCTCCGCCGTAAAGTCTGTCAACGGCAGCTTTTATCTCTCCCGCGGAGGCGTCAACACAGACATACTCTCCGTTTTTTTTAACATAGTGAACGCTTCCTATGACATAGTCATAACCGCAGGAGGGCTCATTTGAAAAATAGTCTTTTTCAATACCGCAGAAAATCTGTATTTTATGGGCGTATTTTTCCCGAAGACGGCTGATCTCCGCTTTGTATCGGGGTGCCGACTCACGGCTCATTGCAAAGTCTTTTTCAGCCTCGGAATAAAAGTGTGAGGAAAATCCGAGAGCGTCAAAGCCTCGCTCGATTGCTTCAAGCACCAGCTCCTCGGGGGAATTTTTTCCGTCGCAATAGGTGCTGTGAGTGTGAAAATTACATTTACATTTCATCGCTTGCCATTTTTTCCTGCTTCACCTTGCGGTCGATAACATGGCGGGATGCAAGCTCGTCGCGCACATCGTTTACGGAAATGCCCATTTCCACCATCATTACCATAACATGGTAGGCAAGGTCTGCTATTTCGTATACCGTCTCTTTTTTATCGTTGTCCTTGCCTGCGATTATTACCTCCGTGGACTCCTCGCCCACCTTTTTCAGTATCTTGTCCATACCTTTTTGGAAAAGATAGGTGGTATATGAGCCCTCGGGCATTTCGGCTTTTCTTCCCTGAAGCAGCCCGTACAGCGAGTCCATGGAAAACTCCGAGCGGTTTTCGCTTTGGAAAACAGGCTTTGTAAAGCAGGAGTCCGTACCTGTATGGCAGGCGGGGCCGTCCTTTTCCACAACCACGGTCAGTGCGTCGTTGTCGCAGTCTGCGGTAATGGAAACTATATGCTGAAAGTTTCCGCTTGTCTCTCCCTTCAGCCACAGCTTTTGCCTGGAGCGGCTGTAGAAGCAGGTAAGCTCTTTTTCAATGGATATTTTAAGGCTCTCTTTATTCATATATGCAAGGGTCAGCACTTTTTTCGTCTGTGCGTCCACAACGATTGCGGGTATAAGCCCTTTTTCGTCAAACTTAAGCTCGTCAATATTTATCATATTTGCAAAAATCCTTTCCGTGCAATAAATTCAAAGCCGCACATTGATGCCGTTATCTTTGAGAAGCATTTTCAGTTCTTTGATTTTTACCTCTCCGAAATGGAATACAGACGCGGCAAGACCCGCGTCAACCTGCGGCAGCTCATTAAACAGGGTGACAAAATCCTCTGCTTTCCCCGCGCCTCCCGAGGCAATAACCGGAACATTTACCGCGTCGCAAACGGCTTTCAGCATTTCAAGGTCAAAGCCGCCCTTTACTCCGTCCGTGTCGATGGAGTTTACGACCACCTCTCCCGCGCCCAGCCCGACGCAGCGTTTTATCCACGAGATAGCTTCCATTTCCGTGTCGTCTCTGCCGCCGCGGGCAAAAACACGAAATTCTCCGCCCACCCTTTTTATGTCGGCGGAAATAACCACGCACTGACTGCCGTATTTTTCTGCGGCTGCGCTTATAAGGGCGGGATTTTTGATCGCTCCCGAATTTACGCTGACCTTGTCCGCGCCGCATTTCAGCACTCTGTCAAAATCCTCCACGGTGTTGATGCCGCCGCCCACCGTCAGGGGTATAAAGATAGTTCTTGCAACCTCGCAAAGTATGTCGGTGAACAGCTTTCTGCCGTCGCTGGAGGCGGTTATGTCGTAAAACACCAGCTCGTCCGCACCGCAGTCGCTGTAATATTTACCGAGCTCCACGGGTGAGGACACGTCTCCCAGACCTTTGAAGTTGACTCCCTTGACCACTCTGCCGTCTTTTACATCAAGGCAGGGGATTATACGCTTCGTTATCATTTTGCCGCCTCCAATGCAGCGCAGAGGTCTATGGCGCCAGTATAATAGGCTTTTCCGATGATGGCGCCGTACAGTCCCATTTCCTTCAGCGCCCGAATGTCCTCAAGACTTGAAACTCCTCCGGAGGCTACGATGTTCATATTGAATTTTCTGCTGAGCTCTGCATAAAGGGCGCGGTTTGTGCCTTTCATGGCGCCGTCTCTTGAAACATCGGTGCATATGACGGTCTTTATGCCGAGAGCGCTCATTTTTTCAAAAAAATCAAAACAGCCGTACCGGGATTTTTCCGTCCAGCCTTTGACCGCCACAAAGCCGTCTTTAATGTCTGCACCGACGGCTATGCGCTCGCCGTACTTTTTAGTAGCAGCTTTGAGAAAGGACTCGTCGCTTACCGCCGAGGTTCCCAGTATTACGCGGTCGACTCCGCCCTCAAGATACTTCGCGGCAGTCTCCATAGAACGTATGCCGCCTCCTATCTCCGTAAACAGGGAAGTATCCCTTGCGATTTTTATAACCGTGTCGAAATTGGGGGTTGTGCCGCTTTTTGCGCCCTCAAGGTCTACCATATGTATATACGATGCGCCTTTTTTTTCAAAATCGCGGGCGACCTCAAGGGGAAAGTCGCTGTATACGGTCATTTTGTCGTATTCGCCCTTAAAAAGGCGCACCGCTTTGCCGCCGTATAAATCAATTGCGGGGAATATTTTCATTTTGAGACCTCCATGCTGCAAAACGCCCGTAAAATCACAAGTCCCGTTTCTCCGCTTTTTTCAGGATGAAACTGACAGCCGTATACATTTCCGTTTGAAGCAGCGGCGCATATTTCGGTGCCGTACTCCGTGGTTGCCGCAAGGCTGTCGCCGCAGCCTTCGGCAAAAAACGAATGGACGAAATAAACGAAATCGCCATTCTTTATGTTTTTGAGAATAGGGCAGCTTCCGTACAGCTTCAGCGAATTCCAGCCGATGTGGGGAATTTTCAAATCTTTCGGTATTCTGCCCTCAAGAGGTACCACGCTGCCTTTTATAAGACCCAGCCCCTCATGCTCGCCGAATTCATAGCTTTTCTCAAAAAGGAGCTGCATACCGAGGCATATGCCCAGCAGCGGCTTGCCCCCTGCCGCTTCCTCTTTTATGAGCCTGTCAAGTCCGTCTGCTTTCAGCTTTTCCATAGCGTCGCCGAAAGCTCCCACTCCGGGAAGTATCAGCCTTTCACAGCCTTTTATAACCTCCGGGTCGCCGGTAATAACGGCGTCCGCGCCTATCATGCGCAGGGAAGAGGACAGTGAAAACAGATTGCCTACGCCGTAATCAATTATTGCGATCATTGCAAAGCTCCCTTATAAAACACCCTTTGTGGACGGGATCTCGTTTTCGTAGCCGCTTTCGATCTTTACGGCAGCGCCGAGACTTCTTGCCGCGGATTTGAAGGCTCCCTCAATAATGTGGTGAGAGTTTGAACCTGCAAACTGTCTCAGATGCAGAGTAATTGCCGCGTGACGGACAAAGCCCAGAAAGAATTCCTCGCAAAGCTCCGTGTCAAAATCCCCCACCTTCTGCGCGGGGATTGTAAGCCCGTAAGAAAGGTGAACGCGCCCCGAAATATCGACGGCGGAAAGAATAAGTGCCTCGTCCATGGGAAGCATAAAGCTTCCGTAGCGCACGATGCCGCGCATATCTCCCAGCGCCTTTGAAAAGGCGTCGCCCAAAGCTATGCCCACATCCTCAACCGTGTGGTGGAAGTCCACATAGGTGTCTCCCTTGCAGGTGCAGTACAGGTCAAATCTGCCGTGACGGGCAAAGAGGGTCAGCATATGGTCGAGAAAGCCGCAGCCGGTGGATATTTCGCCCTTGCCCGTTCCGTCAAGACTCAGCTTAAGACTTATATCCGTTTCGTTGGTTTTTCTGTTGATTTCAGCGCTTCTCATAGCTTGCCTCCCGTAATTTCGCACACCGCCCGCAGAAAAGCGTCCATTTCATCGCGGCTTCCCACGGTTATGCGGTTATAGTCCTTTATTCTCTCGCTTGTAAAATGTCTTATAAGTATTCCTTTTTCCCGAAGCCTTACGTAAAGCTCCTCTCCGCCTATATCCCCGCTTTTGGCAAACAGGAAATTTGCTGCGGAGGGAGTAAGGGTAAAGCCGAGTTTCTTAAGACACTCTGCGGTGTACTCTCTCGTCTCTGCGATCTTTTCGCAGTTTTTTCTGAAATATCCGCTGTCCTTCAGCGCCGCCGCCCCTGCCGCCTGAGTAAGACGGTTGATATTATACGGATTGGTGGAATACTTGATTTTTTCAAGGTCTTCGATTATTTTTCTGTCCGCAAAAGCAAAGCCGAGCCTTGCGCCCGCCATGCTTCTGGATTTGGAATATGTTCTGACAGTCAAAAGATTATCGTATTTTTCGTATAGCTTATAAACGCTTTCGGCGCCGAAATCAACATACGCCTCGTCGATTATAACGACTCCGTCGGGATTTGAGGCAATGATCTTTTCAACTTCCTCCGGCGTTAGGGCAATACCCGTGGGCGCATTGGGATTTGCAATGACCACAAGGGAATTTCTGCCACAGAAAGCCTCGGTATCAACTGTAAAATCCTCCCGCAGGGGAACGGTTTCGGCGTCAATGCCGTAAAGGTCGGCGAAAACGGAGTAAAAGCCGTAGGTTATATCGGGAAATACGGCGCCCCGGCCTCCGTACGCCATAAAGGCAAAATTCAGAATTTCGTCGGAGCCGTTGGAAATAAACACGTTTTCGGGCAAGACGCCGTATTCTTCGGCAATTCCTTCTTTAAGAATCTTGCATTCCGGGTCGCTGTAAAGGCGAAGCGCCTCCATTTCCGCCATGCCCACCGCGTCAATAACGCACTGCGGCGGCGGGTAAGGGGACTCGTTTGTGTTAAGCTTTATGTAGCGCCTGTCCCGCGGCTGTTCTCCGGGAACATATGCTTCAAGCTTTGAAAGCTTCCCGCTTAAAAATCTGCTCATTTGTCCTTTTCCTCCGTGCGGACGGTAACGCTGCGTGCGTGAGCGTGCAGTCCCTCGTTTTCCGCAAAGAGCGCGACATAGGGCGCGGCGGCCTCAAGGGCTTCCTTTGTATAGTAGGTGTACTGCGATTTTTTAACAAAATCGTCGACGGACAAAGGACTTGAAAATCTTGCGGTGCCGGAGGTAGGCAGGGTGTGGTTGGGACCCGCGTAGTAGTCACCCAGCGCCTCGGGGCACCAGCGACCCATGAAAATACTGCCGGCGTTCTTGATTTTGTCAAGACAGTCAAAGGGAGAGTCCACACAAAGCTCAAGATGCTCGGGAGCAATCTCGTTTGCTACTTCTATCACATCGTCAAGGTTTTCCGCCACGATTATCTTGCCGTTTGAATCTATCGACGCTCTCGCGATCTCCGCTCTGGGCAGAAGCGAAAGCTGCCTCTCAAGCTCACGAGCCACATCTGCGGCAAGCTTTTCGCTGTCGGTAACAAGCACGGCGGACGCCATTTTGTCATGCTCTGCCTGTGAAAGCAGGTCGGCAGCCACATATTCGGGATTGCTTTTTCCGTCGGCTATTACCAGTATTTCGCTGGGACCCGCTATCATATCAATGGCGACCCGTCCGAACACCTGCCGCTTGGCCTCCGCCACAAAGGCGTTGCCGGGGCCGACTATTTTGTCAACTTTGGGAATTGTTTCGGTGCCGTATGCCAGCGCCGCCACAGCCTGAGCGCCGCCTGCCTTGAATATTCTGTCAACTCCCGCGATCTTTGCAGCGGCAAGTATGGCAGGATTGATTTTTCCGTCGGCGGAGGGCGGGGTGGTAATGCAGATCTCACCGCAGCCCGCGATTTTTGCGGGTATGCTGTCCATCAGCACCGTTGAGGACAAAGCCGCGGTGCCGCCGGGAACATACAGACCTACTTTTTCGATGGGGGTGATCTTCTGCCCGCAAATATACCCGTCGCCGCTTTGAATAAAGCTCTGACGCACCTGTCTTGAGTGAAAAGCGCGGATGTTTTCCGCAGACTTTTTCAAAACCTTGATAAATTCAGGCTCTACGGCGGCAAAGGCTTCTTCGATTTCTTCGTCGCTCACCTCAAGAGACGAAAGCTTTACTTTGTCGAATTTTTCACAGTAGCGCAGCAGAGCTTCGTCGCCGTTTTCTTTAACATCTTCAATTATGGCGCTGACAGTGCCGGAAACATCGGCGCCGGAATTTCCGCGGGCAAATATTTCCTCAGGCGGCACATCGCCGTATTTCATAGTCTTTATCATATTACTAACCTTTCTGTATAAGGAGCCTTCGGTAAGACTTACCTTTCGTTTTCCTGCAGATTCAGAAGCCCTTTTTTTATTTTTTCTATTTTTTCCGTCTTGAATTTAAGGCTTGCCTTGTTTGATATGAGCCGTGCGCTGATGGGTACAACGGTTTCGACGGGCTCCAGATTGTTTTCGAGCAGGGTCTTTCCGGTTTCCACTATATCCACTATAACATCGGAAAGTCCGAGAATGGGAGCAAGCTCAATGGAGCCGTTAAGGTGGATTATGTCAATATCGCGGCATTTGTCCGCGTAATATTTCCGTGCTATGTTGGAAAATTTGGTCGCCACCCGAAGGGTTTTGGAGGTATCGTCCCTGAAGCCTTTTTTGGCGGCTACCGCCATACGGCATACGCCCAGCTTCATATCAAGCAGCTCGTAAACATCGGGCTCGTATTCCAGCAGAATATCCTTGCCTGCCACACCCATATCGGCGGCGCCCCGCTCCACATATATGGCAACATCGGAGGGCTTTACCCAGAAATAGCGAAGTCCCAGCTCTTTATTTTCAAATATCAGCTTTCTGTTGGTTTCCTTTATGGACGGGCACTCAAAGCCTGCGGCTTCAAAGCGGGCGTATACCTTTTCCCCCAGCCGTCCTTTGGGCAGGGCAATATTTATAAAGCCGTCGTCGGCCCCCTCTTTTTCGTCGGAACGCTCAAGAGCGTCAAGATATACCGCAAAGCCAACGCCGCCGCTTCTTCTGCCCATTTTGCGCATCAGCCTGTCATAGCGGCCGCCGGACAGCACCCGCGATTCGGAGGTGCCGATGTAGCCCTTGAACACCGCACCGCTGTAATATGCGGAGGAGTCAACAACCGAAAAGTCAATCTTGATATTGTCCGCAAAGCCCTCGGCTTCG
>CAMFEL010000096.1 GCA_945949385.1 uncultured Clostridia bacterium
CATAACCGCCCCGCTCTGCGAATGATCCACCCGGTTCACAAGATTTCCAATGTCGTGCATGTAAGCGGCGATCTTCGCAAGCTCAATTTCCCGAGCGTCCCGCCCCAAAGTCTCCAGAATATAGGTGCACCGCTTGCAGGCAATACCCACATGGGCAAAACTGTGCTCCGTAAAGCCCAGAGCCGACAGCGCCTCGTCCGCCTTTTTGATGTATATTTTTATGTCCTCGTTCTGTTTTACATCCTCATATGTTACCATATATATTCCTCCTTTTTCACATATTTCTTTCATATATTACCCCTATGTCCGGATTTTACATCATAATCCGTTTCATGTCAAGCAAGAGGGTGTAAAGTGTTTGAAAACTTGTTGACAGATATATGGGGCGGGTGGTATAATGAACGCGGCGATGCGGCGGAAAACGCCCTGCAACCGTTATAATTTTTTCAAATTTATATAAACACGGGGTAATCCTATGAAATGGACATCTCTCAATGACCTCAGAGAGGCTTTTCTCTCTTTTTTTGAGTCAAAGGGACACCTTCGGCTCAAAAGCTTTTCTCTCATACCAATAAACGACCGCTCTCTGCTGCTTATAAACTCCGGCATGGCGCCCATGAAGAAGTATTTCACGGGTGAGGAGGAGCCGCCGAGACACAGAGTCTGCACCTGCCAGAAGTGCATCCGCACGGGAGACATTGAAAATGTGGGTATAACCTCCCGCCACGGTACATTTTTCGAGATGCTGGGCAACTTCTCTTTCGGGGATTATTTCAAAACCGAGGCAATAGAGTGGAGCTGGGAATTTCTGACGAAAACTCTGGAGATTCCCGAAAATCTGCTTTACCCCTCCGTCTACGAAAAGGACGACGAGGCGTACGAGCTGTGGAATAAAAAGATGGGCGTGCCCGCCGATCATATAGTCAGGCTCGGCAAGGCGGACAATTTCTGGGAGCACGGCAGCGGTCCCTGCGGTCTCTGCTCCGAAATATAGTTTGACCGCGGCTAAAAGTACGGCTGCGGCAAGCCTGACTGCGGCCCCGGCTGCGAGTGCGACCGGTTTATCGAAATATGGAACAATGTGTTCTCCCAGTTCAACAACGACGGCGAGGGCAACTATACAGAGCTTGCAACCAAAAATATAGATACGGGAATGGGCCTTGAGCGTCTTGCCTGCGTTATGCAGGACGTGGACAACCTTTTCGAGGTTGATACCATCAGACGGGTGCTTGATACCGTGTGCGCCCTTGCCGGCTATAAATACGGAGACGACACCAAGAAAGATGTGTCTGTACGCGTTATTACCGACCATATCAGGAGCGCAAGCTTTATGATATGCGACGGCGTCAGCCCCTCAAACGAGGGACGGGGCTATGTACTTCGCAGACTTCTGCGCCGTGCCGCTCGCCACGGAAGACTTTTGGGTATTTCCGGCGCCTTTTTGGGTAAGCTTTGCGATGTGGTTGTGGAACAGAGCGGCAGAGCATATCCCGAGCTTTGCGAAAAGCAGGATTATATCAAGCGCATTATCTCCATGGAGGAGGAGCGCTTTGACGCAACTATTGACGGCGGTCTGAACATTCTGAGCGGACTTGTGGACACTGCCCTGAAAGACGGCAAGGACACCCTTTCCGGCGAGGATGTGTTCAAGCTGTACGACACCTTCGGCTTTCCCCCGGATCTTACGGCGGAGATCGCGGCGGAAAAAGGGCTTAAAACTGACGGCGAGCGCTTTGCTCAGCTTATGAAGGAGCAGAGGGAAAGAGCGAGAGCCGCCAGAGCCGACCTTTCAAGCTGGGAGGGCGCGGAAAAGAGCGCCCTTGCGGACCTTGCAAAAACCGAGTTCTGCGGCTATACCGAGACGCAGTGCCAAACCCGTGTGACAGCGCTTTTCACCGCCGACGGCAAAGTACGCGAGGCAGGCGAGGGAGACGATGTGCGCGTTGTACTTGAAGCGACTCCCTTCTACGGCGAAGGCGGCGGGCAGGTAGGCGACACGGGCGAGATCGCCTCCGACGGTGCAGTGCTTAAGGTTACGGACACCAAAAAAGAGGACGGAGTATATATTCATGTCTGCACCGTAAAAAGCGGCGTTATATGCGAGGGAGACGCGGTTTGCGCCCGTATTGACTCATCCCGCAGAGACGCGGTGAAACGCAACCACACCGCGGCGCATCTGCTTCAGGCGGCGCTGCGTAAGGTATTGGGCAGCCATGTTGAGCAGGCAGGCTCCTATGTTGACGAAAACGAAGTTCGCTTCGACTTCTCTCATTTTGCGGCAATGACTGCCGAGGAGCTTTCCGCCACTGAAGCCGAGGTGAACAAGGCTATCCTTTCGGGCTGTCCCGTTGAGACAATAGAAACCGATGTGGAAAGCGCAAAGGCTGCAGGCGCCATGGCTCTGTTCGGTGAAAAATACGGCAAAACAGTCAGAATGGTAAAAATGGGAGATTATTCCACCGAGCTTTGCGGCGGAACCCATCTTGACAATACGGCAAAGGCGGGACTTTTCCGTATAGTGTCGGAGTCCTCCGTGGCAGCGGGCGTCCGCAGAATAACGGGCGTTACAGGTCTGGGAGTATTGAAGCTGCTTGATAAAAAGGAAGAGCTTGTAGCCGACACGGCAAGGGCGCTGAAAGCAAACAATCCTGCCGACGCACCCGCCCGTGCCGCTCAGCTTGCAGGTGAGATCTCTGTACTGAAAAAAGAAATAGACTCACTTAATTCAAAGCTTGCAGGCGGAAAGCTGGACGAGCTGCTCTCAGCGGCAGAGGATGTAAGCGGCGTGCATCTTTGTACCGCCGATCTGGGCTCTGCGGGAGTAGACGCCGCAAGAGCGCTGGGCGATAAGCTGCGCGACCGCGACCCCGACGGCGTAGCCGTTCTTGCGATACACGACGGCGAAAAGCTGAATTTCCTGGCCTGCTGCGGAGCCGAAGCGGTAAAGAAAGGCGCACACGCAGGAAAACTTGTGGGAGCAGTGGCCGCGGTTGCAGGCGGTAAGGGCGGCGGACGCCCCGACAGCGCCATGAGCGGCGGACGCGATATTACAAAGATAAGCGACGCCCTCGGCGCCGCAAAAGATATTCTCTCAGGTATGATAAAATAAGAGAGTATAAAAACTAACTGCTCCCCGCGCCTTTGCGCGGGGAGCAGTTAGTTTTGCTATACATTGTCGTCACGCAGAAATCACGTTCTGCGTGCTTTTCTTTTTGCAAAAAATTTTTCAAGCGGAAGCTGTGACAGTATGATGGCTGAGAACATCAGAGCGCAGCCCGCCCATTCCCGTGCCGTGGGAAGCTGAGGCTCTCCCATGATAAAGGAAAACCCGATGGTGCCCAGCACCGCAAAAACGGACTCAAAGCTCATAAGCAGCGACGCCACCGTGGGCTCCGTGCGCTGCTGACCCAGTATTTGCAGGGTATAGGCTATTCCGCAGGACATAACTCCCGCGTAAAACAGGCTGAACCAGCCGCCCTTAAGCTGCTCCCATGAGGGACTCTCAAAAATAAACATACATATGCCGGACAGCACCGCGGAGGTAAAGAACTGAATACATGACACCTTCACGCCGTCAAGCCCGGGCACAAAAATATCGATTGCAACAATATGTACGGCAAATATTACGGCGCATATCATAACGCGACCGTCTCCCGCCTCAACTGTAAAGCCGCCGTGAATACACAAAAGATAAAGTCCGACTATGCCGAGCGCAATACATCCCCACATAACGGGGCGCACCTTTTTCCTCAGCAAAAGTCCCAGAAGCGGCACTATAAGAATATAAAGAGCGGTAATGAATCCGGCTTTGCCGCCGTCGGTACCCATTGCCATGCCGAACTGCTGAAGGCAGGAGGCGACGCATAAAATCACGCCGCAGCCCATACCCACAAACAAAGTGCGCCGTCTGACGCGCTTTGAGGGTTTTGTATAACTGCCGTTTCTCTTTTTAACAATATCCGAAACAACGATGAAAGGTATAAGCACCGTCCCGCCCAACAGACTTCTGACCGCCTGAAAGGTAAAAGGCTCCATGAGCTTCATGCCCTCGCTCTGAGCCACAAAGGAGGTGCCCCAGATAAACGAACAGACAAGCAGCATTACCATGCCTATAACACTTGGTTTTTTCATAAAGTATCCTCTGCTTTTATGTTGTCACGCCGCCCGACCGAAAAGGGCGGACGGCTTGCGGCGATAGCCGCAGAAGTCACTCTTCTGAAGATGCTTCCCCGTTTGCCGCGCCTCTCCTGCGGGCGGGACGGCGGAATTTTTTCTCGCACTGACGGTAGTCGAAAATAGGCGGAACCTTAGCGTTTGCACGGTCAAACTCGCGTCCGTCGCGCTTTGCCTTGAGCTCCTCGATGAGAAACCACATCTCGGTAATTATAAGCTCTCCCTCACGTATATCGGGCAGAACAATACCGCCGTTTTCGTTGAGTACGGCTTCGGCCTCCTCAATATGCCCCAGATGTATGTGCGCAAGAGTAACATAAATGCGCACCCTGCCCACGCTGAGAACGGACTCGGGCATTTTTTCCGCAAGCTCCAGAGCCTCGCTGTCAAGACCGGCATTGCACAGAAGCTCCAAAGCCTCTTTTGCCAAAGACGCATCGTTTGGTCGCATAGACGCGGCGCGCGCCAGAAGACGGGCGGCGTTCTCATTGTCGCCTATCTGCCGCTTCACCTGCGCCATACCGTAAACCGCCCAGGCAGAGGGAGCAAGCTTCATGGACTCCTCCAGCTCATTCCAGGCGTCCTGAAGACGGTTGATGCTTATGTATGTAATGCCAAGCTGAAGATGAGCAAACCAGTTGCTGCTGTCGCTGTTTCTGGCGGCGGACTCCATCATGCGTACCCATTCGGGGCGTATCATCCAGGATACGGGCACCTCATCGGGAGCGTGCTCGGGGAATTTTCCGCTTTCCATAAGGCTTATCCAGTCAGCCTGCTCTCTGTCATCGGAGGTGAAATCAAGGTGCGGAGCAATGCGCGCCATACCCTCTCTGTCGCGGCGCATATTTTCAAGAGACGCCCAGCCGCTGCCGCAAAACAGCAGCTTTCCGTCTGCGGGAGAAACCGCCGTCTTTTTCGTTGCGGCAAGCAGCCTGTCCATTTCATCGTCGGTAATAAGCCTGTCAAGACACCGTGCAACCTCGGCTTTTGCGCCCTGCCAGTCGCCGTGAACCGCGTCGCCGTCAGCGTTCATAGCACCGTATGCCTCCAGCCACTCCCATGTGGTGTGGGGCGGCATGGGAACATATTCGTACTGCGTGTGGGCAATTCCCGCCTGCAATTCAATATATCTGTCGGGACTGCCGTCTGCGGTCAGGTATTCCTGCCAGCGGTCTCCGCCGGGGTTCTGACCCCAGCAGAACAGTTTTCTGCCGATAAGATTGTAGGTTGAGGTCTGTACCAGTCCGTAGCCGTCCGCGTCAAGTGCCGCCTCAAATTTTCTCGCCTTAGGCGGTATTTTGTAGAAATAGTCGCCTGCGGCAGGCACATTTATGGGGTAGGTCACATCGTCGCCGTTGTAAACGGGAATAGGCGCAAGGCTTGTATTGTTATCTGCCACATAAGCGCCGTCGGCGTTTACCACGACGCGGGTGTCGGGTGTCTCGGGAACGGCAATATTGCTCCACCAGTACATGGGAATAACATCCGGCAGAGGATTGATGATTCGGGGGCGCACAAAAAGAAGCTTTGAGCCCTCGGGCAGGAAAAAGTCCACCTGCTGAACAACGCCCCGTATACGCTCGTACTCGTAAATGCGGAGCACGGGTGTGCCGTCCTCCAGATGAGTAGTAGCGGTAAACATAGTGTCGCAGGTGTGAACATGATGACCGAAAATGCCGCAGTTCCACTCAATGCCGCCGCTGGTCCAGGCGTTTCTTATGGCAAGATTGCAGGGACGCATAACGGGGTTTGCAAAAAGCAGATCCTTCCCCGTCACCTTGTCGATAAGGGACATAAGCTTTCCTCCCCAGCGGGGAAGAAAGGTAGCTTTGAGATATTCGTTTTCCAGCACCACGCCGTCCATTTCGCGCTCGTGCAGCTCGCGTGTATACATATCCTGCATTTTGTAGGGGAACGCAGAGGGAACATGACCGTAGCCGATGAAAAGCCCCTCATCCTCCGAAAGACCCGAGTCGCCGTTTCTGTGCCAGAAATTCAGCTTTGCAAGAGCAGGCAGAGAAGAAGTGCCGTTCATATCCTGACACGGCATTCTGAAAGTAATTTGTTTCAGTGTAGAAGCCATAATAGTACCTTTTCCTTATTTGAGAAGAGCGGTGACCTTGTTAATATCTCCCGCACCCATAACCAGTATCATATCTCCCGCAGACGCGGTTTTGTTGAGGTATGCGGAAATTTCTTCAAAAGTGTCGCAGTAGCGGCAGTTTTGCCCGCGTGCTTTTACAGCCTCTGCAAGCATAGGGGAAGAAACGCTGCCGTCATTTTTTTCTCTTGCGGAGTAAATCGGTGACAGCACGATCTCACCCGCTTTGCCCGACAGAGCGTCAGCAAAATCGTAAAACAGCTTTCCCGTACGGGAGTAGGTGTGGGGCTGAAAGACGCAGAACACCTTTTCGTAGCCCATCTCGGCGGCGGCGGAAAGCGTTGCCGCGATCTCCGTGGGATGATGAGCGTAATCGGAAAATATGCGGGCTCCGCAGGCGGCGTTTCCGCAGTCGTCCATACGCCTGCCCGCACCTTGAAACCGGGAAAGTCCGCGGCTTATATCATCGGGCGCCGCACCGCATATATGAGCGGCGGCTGCGGCGGCAAGCGCGTCGCAGACGCAGTGCGCACCGGGTACCGACAGCTCGGCGTGACAAAGCAGCTCACCCTTGAAAAATATGTCAAATCTTCCGCAGCCTGCGTCAAAGGAAATATTATCCGCGCAGTAGTCGGCCCCGCGCTCTCCCACACCGAAGGTAACAAGAGAACCCTCAAAGCCCTCCGCCGCCTTCATTACATCGTCGTCACAGCAGTTGACCAGAGCCGTGCCGCCGTCGGTGCGGTCCAGAAATGCCCTGAAGGAGGCGCGGATCTGATCCATGGAATGAAAATAGTCCACATGATCCATCTCAATATTGAGAATGACTGCCACGGTAGGGTAAAAGTCAAGAAACGAGTCCATATATTCGCAGGCTTCGAATATGAAATAATTCTCTTTTCCGATACGGTGCGTGCTGCCCACATCCTTCATAAGGGCGCCGCAGCTTACGGTGGGGTCAAGCCCTGCCGCCGTAAATACAGCCTCCGTCATGGAGGTGGTTGTGGACTTTCCGTGCATGCCGGAAATACCTATGCGGCAGCCGTAGCCGGACATAAGATAGCCGAGATAGTCTGCCCTTGATATGCAGGGAATGCCCAAAGCGAGAGCGGTACTGTATTCGGGATTGTCTGCCGGAATGGCAACTGTGTATATGAGGGCGTCACATCCGTCGAGATGCGCCGCGTTCCCCTCGTAAAATACGGTGATACCTTCTTTTTCCAGATCCTCGGTGACCTTGGTTTTTGCCCGGTCATAACCGGACACCTCATAGCCGCGCAGTTTTGAAATGCGTGCAAGAGAGCACATACTGACTCCGCCGATGCCGTCGAAAAACAGCTTTTTCTTGCCGCGGAGTATTTCACCTATACGGTCAGCGCCGAAATGCGTGTTGTCAAGCGACATAAGACCTCCGTGAATTTTCTGTGCGCAAAAAGACGGCAAAAGTGCGCCGGCGCTTTTGCATACAGAATTATCGGTTCTTCTTATTACAGTATACCATATATTTCGCAAAATGGATAGTGTTTTACGGAATTTTAGTTTAGGGGATTATTTTTACCTGCGAACAACCGCAGGAAACCGCATTGTTGGAATTAAATTCAGACTTGATTATTAGCTTATAGAAATGAAGTTAGAAGATTTCGAAGGGACTGCTGTCCCGTCAGCAGTCCCTCCG
>CAMFEL010000097.1 GCA_945949385.1 uncultured Clostridia bacterium
CCGAATATGTGGGCAGAGCCGACGCGGTTTCCGCCTGCGCTCACAGAGCATACGGCGAGGAATACGAAAAAACCGCAGAGTCCGACGCGGCATACGAAAAAATGGAGGCGGCAATTGACGCATACGAGAAAAAATACGGCAAGCTTTCCGGCAGCATAGGAGTAGGCAGCCTTGTATGCGCTGTGCGCCCCGGAGACGGAAGCGCCCGCGAGCAGGCGGCTTCCTGCCAGAGAGTACTGGGAGGCAGCGCCAATATTGCCAGAGACTACGCCACCAAGCGTTACCGCTCCAACCTTATAAACTGGGGTATGCTTCCCCTGACCTGCTCCGAAATGAGCATTGGTAAAAACAAGGGTACCGCCGCAGATGAGATTCTCTGCGGTCAATGGCTCGTTCTGCCCGGAATACGCTCCGCGGTTGCCTCCGGCGCCGAAAGCGTAAAGGGCTACCTGTGCGCCGGGGACGGCAGCGTTACCGAGCACACCTTTGAGCTGGGAAGCCTTACGGACGACGAAAGAAAGATCATACTTGCGGGCAGCCTTACAGGCAGAGCTCTGGAGGAAAAGGCGGGCAAATAAATACCGCCGTCTCGCAATATATACGGGAAGAAAAGATATGTTCTACGACAGGGTAAAAGAAAGCGCGGACTATATACGCTCAAAAGCAGACGCAGGGGCAGATGTAGCCCTGATCCTGGGCAGCGGTCTCGGAAGAATCGTCGATATTATGGAAAACAGGAAAACCGTTCCCTACGGGGATATTCCCAATTTTCCCAAAAGCTCCGTTGCGGGACACGAGGGAAATCTTGTGTTCGGAAATATCGGCAGCACGCGGGTTATGGCGCTGCAGGGACGCTTCCATTATTACGAAGGCTTTACCATGAAGGAAGTGGCATACCCGGTTTATGTCATGAAGCTTCTGGGCATCGGCGAAATGATCGTGACCAACGCCTGCGGAGGCATAAACGAGTCATTTCGACCGGGTGATCTGATGATAATCGACGATTTTATAAATTCCGTCTCCGACAATCCGCTAATAGGGGCAAACGACGAAAGGTTCGGGAAAAGATTTCCCGATATGTCGGAGCCGTACAGCAGGGAACTGAGAGACGCCGCAGAGAAAGCCGCACGGGATCTCGGGATCGAAGCAAAGCACGGCGTATATGCATTTTTTCAGGGACCCTGCTATGAAACGGCGGCGGAGATACGGATGTTCAGAACAATGGGCAGCGACGCCGTAGGAATGTCCACCGTGCCGGAGACCATTGCGGCAAACTATATGGGCATCAAAACCCTGGGGATAGCCTGCATTACAAATATGGCAACGGGACTGTGCAAGGAAAAGCACAGCCATGAAGAAGTGGTTGCCGTTGCAAATAAATCAAGCGAAAAGCTTTGTATGTGGATAGAAAAGCTGCTGAGGGACAGAGGCGCATAAAACAGCCGGGCGCCAACGCCTCAAGCCCCCGTCCGAAGTAAATATGCCGCTGTATACGGCGGCGAAAATTTCAGGAGAATAAAATATGCCGAAATACCTGACGGTAAAGGGTGTACGCGTAAACAACCTTAAAAACATAGATGTGACCATACCCAGGGACGAATTGGTGGTCTTTACGGGACTTTCCGGAAGCGGAAAGTCCTCCCTTGCATTTGACACCATATATGCCGAGGGACACAGACGGTTTGTGGAGAGCCTTTCTTCCTACGCCCGTATGTTCCTGGGACAGCTTGACAAGCCGGATATAGATTCCATCGAGGGACTATCCCCCGCTATTTCAATTGACCAGAAGACCACCTCCAAAAACCCCCGCTCCACGGTGGGAACCGTTACGGAGATATACGATTATCTGCGCCTTTTGTACGCCCGTCTCGGCGTGCCCCACTGCCCCATATGCGGCAAGGAGATAAAACAGCAGACCACGGATCAGATACTGGACAAGATAATGTCCTTGCCCGAAGGAGAGCGCTTTATGGTGCTGTCACCCGTTGTGCGCGGCAAAAAGGGACGTCACGAAAAGGTGTTTGAGTCCGCAAAGAAAAGCGGGTTTACAAGAGTAAGGTGCGACGGTATTATATACGACCTTTCCGAGATCTTTGAGCTTGAGAAAAATCAGAAGCACAGTATAGATATAGTGGTGGACAGGCTTGTAATGAAGCCGGAGCTGCGCACGCGCCTTTCCGACAGCGTGGAGACCGCCCTGAGAGAAAGCGGCGGCAAACTGGTTATCGCCACCGTCCCGAGAGACGGAGAGGAGGAGACGGAGTACCAGTTTTCCACCAACTACGCCTGCGATGAGCACGGAGTAAGCCTCGGAGAGCTGGAGCCCAGAATGTTCTCCTTCAACAACCCCTTCGGAGCCTGCAAAAGCTGTTCGGGACTGGGCGTTATGCAGCGCATATCCATAGATCGCATTATGCCCGACCGTTCCCTGTCCCTGCTTGAAAGCGGAATAGCCGTAAACGGCTTCAAAACTCTGGGACCCGATACATGGATGGGACCTTTGTTTGCCGAGGTGGGCAGACATCACGGCTTTACCATGGATCAGCCTCTTGAAACCTTTTCCGATTCCGCCATGAAAGCTCTGCTTTACGGCACGGGTGAGGAAATTTACGATATAAGCCGCGGCTTCGGCGGCTATGTGCGCCGCCAGAGAGTAAAATATGACGGAGTGATCAGAATGATTTCCTCCCGTATGGCTCAGGGCGGTGCGGAACAGGACTACTACGACCAGTTTCTGGAGGAGCTGCCCTGCCCCGACTGCGGCGGCAGCAGGCTTTCCCCCGCCTCCCTTGCGGTTACGGTAGGCGGAAAGAACATCGATGAGTTTTGCTCCATGTCGGTGGCAAAATCCCTTGAATTCGTAAATTCTCTTGAGTTTACGGACGCGCAGCTGCAGATCGCCCGCGAGATAATTAAGGAGCTGAAGTCGCGTCTTGGCTTTCTTGTGTCCGTGGGACTTGAATATCTGACCCTTTCCCGCCGCAGCGGTACCCTTTCCGGCGGCGAAGCTCAGCGAATACGCCTTGCCACCCAGATAGGCTCCTCCCTCGCGGGAGTGCTGTATATTCTGGACGAGCCCAGCATCGGACTTCACCAGAGAGACAACGGCAGACTTATAGACACCCTTAAACGCCTGAGAGATCTGGGCAACAGCGTCATTGTGGTAGAGCATGACGAGGAGACTATGGAGGCGGCAGACTATATCGTGGATATTGGCCCCGGTGCGGGAGTACACGGCGGCGAGGTGGTGTTCTCCGGCACTCCCGAGGAAATCAAAAAGGATGAAAATTCCGTCACCGGCGCTTTTCTCTCCGGCAGAAGAAAAATTGAGGTGCCCAAGGTGCGCAGAAAAGGCAACGGCAGCTTTCTCACCGTGGTGGGCGCCTGTGAGAATAACTTGAAAAATATTGACGTTACTATTCCCCTCGGCTGTTTTGTCTGCGTGACGGGAGTGTCCGGCAGCGGAAAATCTTCTCTTGTCAATTCCATAATTTACCGTTCCCTTGCCGCAAAGCTTAACCGCGCTCAGACATATCCGGGCAAGCATAAGGAAATACTGGGGATCGAGGCGCTTGATAAGATAATCGACATAGACCAAAGCCCCATCGGCAGAACGCCGCGCTCCAATCCCGCCACATATACGGGTCTTTTCACCGATATAAGAGAGCTTTTCGCCAAGACCCCCGCCGCCAATCTCCGAGGGTACAAATCGGGCAGGTTTTCCTTTAATGTGCGGGGCGGACGGTGCGAAGCCTGCGAGGGCGACGGCGTCAAAAAGATAGAAATGCACTTTCTTCCCGATGTGTATGTCACCTGCGATGTGTGCCACGGCAAAAGATACAACAGGGAGACGCTGGAGGTCAAGTACAAGGGGCGCAGTATTGCCGATGTGCTTGAAATGACAGCAGAGGAGGGCGCGGAGTTTTTCGCTGATATTCCCCGTATTTCCGGAAGGCTCAGAACCTTGTGCGATGTAGGGCTGGGATATGTGAAAATAGGTCAGTCCTCCACCACTTTGTCGGGAGGAGAGGCGCAGAGGGTAAAGCTTGCCACGGAGCTTTCAAAAAGAAGCACGGGCAGAACCATATATGTGCTTGACGAGCCTACCACAGGGCTTCACTCCGCCGATGCGGAAAAGCTTATCGAGGTGCTTCAGCGTCTTGTGGATCAGGGCAACACAGTGCTTGTTATCGAGCACAATCTGGATATAATAAAGACTGCCGACTATATTATCGACCTGGGGCCCGAGGGCGGCGACGGCGGCGGAAATATAGTTTGCTGCGGCACTCCGGAGCAGGTGGCAAAATGCAGAAAATCCTATACGGGTCAGTATCTTAAAAAGAAGCTTTGCGACTGATGAGGGCAGACGGAGCAGCGCAAAGCACGGCGTAAGCCGACGGGCGGCAGCCGTATGCCGTATTGCCGTATTGACAATATCTGCCGCTTTTGGTATAATGAACCCGTTAAAGGTGCGAAAATCGCACCGGCGCCGAAAAATGCGCCGAAACGCACAGCCCCTACCTAATTCGCGCCCCGGGCGCAAAATCGGGAGGTCTTTTGAAAATGAAAGCAAATATTAAAAAGATAATTGCCGTCCTTGCGGCGATGACTGTTCTCTGTACTGCTCTTGCCGCCTGCGGAGCAAAGGCAGAGCTTAAGGTGCTTGACGCCGAAAAAGTCAGCGCGGTTTACCTTTCCTCCACGGGAGAACAGCTTGACACGGCAGCCTTTGTGCAGGCGTATAACGAAAGCACGGTGGGAAAAACCGTTAAGCAGAGCAAGGCTTCAGGCAGCGAGGATATTCTCCTGTTTGTGGCAGAGGACGGCGATCCCATTCCCGTATTTGTCATGGGTGAAAATGAGTTCATTATAGGCGGCGGCAGCGACGCGGTGTATTTTACCGTGAAAAACGAAAGTCTGTATAAGCTTTATGCCGAAGCCGTCAGTGCCGAAGACGGCGAGTAAGCCATAACGAAAAAGGGGAGGGCGATGCCCTCCCCGTCCGATATATACCGTTTTTTATGAAATTCGATCTATCACACTGCCTGATGTGCCCCCGAAAGTGCGGTGCAGACAGGTATGCTTCCCGCGGAGCCTGCGGAGAGGGCGCCGAAATGAGAGTGGCGCGCACTATGCTGCACAAATGGGAGGAGCCCTGCATCAGCGGCACCGACCCCGAAAGAGGCAGCGGCGCCGTGTTTTTCACAGGCTGTCCCCTGAAGTGCGTTTTTTGCCAGAACAAGGTCATAAGCCGCGGGGGAGAGGGAGAGGTATACTCCCCTCGCCGCCTTGCCGAGGAAATGCAGAGGCTTGAGCAGGCGGGAGCCTACAATATAAATTTTGTCTCACCCACCCATTTCACATCGCAAATCATTGAGGCTATGGATATATACCGCCCCCGCGTACCCGCGGTATTCAATACGGGCGGTTATGAGCTTGCTTCCACGGTAGAGGCGCTGGAGGGATATGCGGATATTTTTCTTACGGATTTCAAGTACGGAGACGACGCCTATGCCGCCGGCCTCAGCGCCTGCGAGGATTATGTCTCTTATGCTGCCGAGGCTCTCAAGGCTATGGTGCGTGTGGCGGGAAAGCCCCGGCTTTCAGAAGACGGAATGATGAGGGGCGGCGTCATAGTGCGCCATCTGGTGCTGCCCGGCGGCAGACACGACTCCGTAAAAGCGCTTCGCCGCGTGGCGGACGCCGTTGGAGCGGAAAATGTTATACTCAGCCTTATGAGTCAGTACACACCGGAGTTTGCGCCCGAAAGTATGAAGTCTCTGCGCCGCAAAGTAACAACATTTGAGTACGAAAGCGTAAGAAGCGCAGCTCTTGAAATGGGTTTTCAGGGATACTGTCAGGACGCGTCAAGCGCGAAAAGCTGCTATACCCCCGATTTTTCACAAAACGGGAGAGTCAAGGAGAAGTAAATGTACGATTACGATTATCTTATAGTGGGCGCAGGTCTTTACGGCGCCGTATTTGCGCGCCAAATGACCGATGCAGGCAAAAAATGCCTTGTTATTGACAAGCGCGATCACATCGGCGGCAATGTATACACCGAAAATACGGAGGGCATAAATGTCCACCGCTACGGCGCTCATATATTTCATACGGACAGCGATAAGGTGTGGAATTACATAAACAGATTTGCCTCCTTTAACCGTTATACCAACAGCCCCATTGCGGTATACAGGGACGAGGTGTATAATCTCCCCTTTAATATGAATACCTTTTCTAAGCTGTGGGGCGTGCGCACCCCTGCCGAAGCGCAGGCGGAGATTGAGCGTCAGCGCGCTCTTGAAGTCTGCGGCGAGGTTACAAATCTTGAACAGCAGGCGCTGAGCCTTGTGGGACGTGACATATATGAAAAACTGGTAAAGGGATATACGGAAAAGCAGTGGGGCAAGCCGTGCAGTGAGCTTCCCGCTTTCATAATCCGCCGCCTGCCCGTGCGCTTTACCTATGACAACAACTATTTCAGCGACCGCTATCAGGGTATCCCCGAGGGCGGCTATACGGCTCTTGTGAAAAAACTTCTGGAGGGGTGCGATGTGCGCCTTTCCACGGATTATAACCAGCACCGGGGAGAGCTTTCGGTGCTTGCAAAGCGGGTGCTGTATACCGGTATGATAGACGGGTATTTTGACTACCGTCTGGGGGCTCTGGAGTACAGAAGCCTTCGCTTTGACACGCAGGTGCTGGATATGCAAAACTATCAGGGCTGCGCCGTGGTAAACTATACGGATTACGAGGTGCCTTATACACGCATAATCGAGCACAAGCATTTTGAGTTCGGTACACAGCCGAAAACGGTCATAACAAAAGAGTATCCGTCAGACTGGACCCGCGGGGCGGAGCCTTACTATCCCGTAAACGACGAAAAGAACAACGCTTTGTACGCAAAATACGAGGCGCTTGCCCGCTGCGAGGGCAGAGTCATCTTCGGCGGCAGGCTGGGACTTTACAAGTATCTGGATATGGACGATGTAACGGCGGCGGCGCTTGACTGCGCCCGGCGGGAGCTGCAGAAAGAGATTTGAAAAAGCAAGAGCCTTGTGCGTAATATCCGCTTGTATTCGGTGAAGACAAATTTTTATATACAGGAGATATTCAAAAGTGAATATTTGCTTAAAACCGATCGGTGAAGATAATTTTTTGGACGCGTTTAACCTGAAACTGGGAGAAGGACAGGATATTTATGTTTCTCATCCTATTCGCAGCCTTGCACAGGCATACGTGTACCGTGCGCAGTGTCAGCCGTTCGGAATATATGCCGATGAGAAGGCTGTAGGATATGTGATGGTCATTTATGATTACGACATACCGGAATATGATATTTGGCACATGATGATTGATGTGACTCAGCAGGGAAAAGGATACGGAAAAGCCGCTTTGAAACTTGTGCTGGATTATATCAGGCAGAAGCCGTTCGGCAATTCCGACAGGGTAGCGCTTACCTGTAACAGGGACAACGGTATTGCCCTTGCATTATATCGGTCTGCGGGGTTTGAATTAACCGGCAGCAGTGACGGAGATGAGGTTGAACTGGCGCTGAAGTTATAGTTTTGCCGATATGAAAGTATTGTTATGGATCGGCGCAAGGTGCGCTGTGTTTTTGGAATTGTAGAATAGAATTCAGATTTAATTATTAGCCGGCAGAGGTGAAGAGAGGATTTTTCGAAGGGATGACGCGCCGTCAGCAGCCCTGCAGGGCTCTCCCTGCCCGGCTGAAGAGAGGAATTAAGCAACGCTCGCGAGCGTTCGACGGCAGAGTTGAAGTTACCCACAGAAATCAAGTTATATGAAATTTACAGTATATTTGAGAATTCAGACTTGATTGTTAGCTTACAGAATTGAAGTTAAAAGATTCGAAGGGACTGCTGTCCCGTCAGCAGTCCCTCCGAGCCACCCTGCACG
>CAMFEL010000098.1 GCA_945949385.1 uncultured Clostridia bacterium
AAGGGTACTGTAAAAAGCAAGATATACAACATATACGGAACGGACGGACAGCTTCTGCGGCAGACGCCCTATTCCTTCACCTACGGAGACCCATCCAAGGGAGAGATACCGGACACCCTGTATAAGCTTGAAACAGGCGGTGGCAGCTACAGCTACGCCTACGATTCTCTTGCCCGGCTTGAAAGCCGCACACTTACTCTCGGTGACACGGTAAAAACCGAAAGCTATACCTACGCGGCAAACCCTGCAAATTCCGCCTTTACAACTCCCCTTGTGTCGTCTATGACCGACCTTGCGGGAAAAACTCATACATATACATACGACGCAAACGGAAATATACTGACGGATACTTACGACGGAAATACCGTAAGCTACGAGTATGACAGCCTGAACCGTATGACTCGGTATAACGACCCCGTTTTCGGTCGGACATATGTGTATGTGTACGACGACAGGGGCAACATCACCGAAATGCAGGATCACAGCTATACGACCGGTGCTCTGAGCGCGTATTACGGCTCCTGCGAGTATGAATACGGCGACGGCACCTGGGCGGATCTCATGACCTCCTATTGGGGAGAGGATATAGCTTACGATGAACTGGGCAACCCTCTTAACTGGATAAACGGAGAAACTCTCACATGGCAGAACGGACGTCAGCTTGCCTCCGTTGACGGAGTAACATATGGCTACAATGCGGACGGACTGAGAGTGTCAAAAACATGGGCGCGCGGCTCAACGGAATACTATGTAGTTGACGGACAGTATATCGGTGAAAAAAGCGTAAGAAACGGCACGCAGTATTTTATCACCTATACATACGATGAAAACGGAAGTCCTGCGGGTATAAATGTAAACGGAACTCAGTACTGGTTTGTAAAGAACCTGCAGGGCGATGTAACGGCGATTCTTGACAGCAGCGGAGCAGTAGTTGCAAACTACCGCTATGACGCATACGGATATATCATATCCATAACCAACGGAAGCGGAGCCAATGTAGGACTTACCGATACCGGACATATTGCCCGTCTGAATCCCTTCCGCTACCGTGGGTATATGTATGACGAGGAGACGGAATTCTACTACCTGAGAAGCAGATATTATAACCCCGAAATAGGTAGATTCCTTAATGCGGATGGGTATGTTTCCACAGGTCAGGGATTTACTGGTTATAATATGTTTGCGTACTGTAACAATGACCCAATCAGCCACGAAGATTCTACGGGAACATTCGCAACTACTGTACTGGGAGATGTAATTACACTTAAAACCGCCGGGACGAAGAATCCTAAAACTGTATGTCCGAATAAAAAAACAGGGTTAGAACCAGAGTTGTATATAGCTTATGGAGGAGTCGAGGTAGAACTGAAAAATGGTTGGTCTTTTCGAATTGACCCGGCAAGACCAAATCAAAAAGTCAAGAGGCATATTCACATTTACAAAAACAATGAGAAATATGCTCAATGTATTGATGGATCACCGCATGACGGCAACACTGGAGGTCCGCCTAATTCAGTAAAAAAAGAAGTTTTTAAAAAAACTGGTTGGGATTGGGATAAAAAGGAAAAAAGTTATAATAATCATAAGCAATCATTTATATATGATCCCAATTGTGATTGGGAAAATGGAAATTGTGAGGGGCATGGTATTCTGCCTTATGGCGGACTATATTATATGCCGACTTCTAACGGTTCAATGCCAATGCCTACATTTTTTCCGTTTGGTGTGCCAGCTTTTGGATAATTGTCGTAAAGGAGATATTCATGAAATACTTAAAACCAGAATTATATGAAAAGGTTTGCTATTCTGAAAATAGTGAATATTATGATAAATGGAATGAGATGTACCAAACCAGTTTAACCGAGCTTGAGAAAATATCCTCTCGTCTTCCGAAATTGTTTTTGAAAGAGTTCAATAAATATCATTTTCATGATAATACAATGTTATCTCTTTCTATTCAAAGAGTAAATTACCACTATGTTTTGAAGATGGAATTATTAGACAGTCATGATAAAAAAATTATTCACAATCTGGTCTTTACGGATGTTAGAAATTTCAAATCAAATATGGATCTTGGCGTTTCGTGGGAAGATTGGATTTACTGCGAGATACTTCCCGTTGACGAGAAGCGCACTTCTTTAGAAGTGGAGTTCCCTGATGATACAGTGTATTTTGAATTTTCAAGAATGCACTATAAAAAAACAAAATTGAGTGATGCAAAAGAGTGACACTGTTATTCATGATCTTTATCGCTTGAGACACCTGGGCGGATCTGATGATCTCCTACTGGGGAGAGGATATAGCTTACGATGAACTGGGCAATCCTCTCAACTGGATAAACGGTGAGACGCTTACATGGCAGAACGGACGTCAGCTTGCCTCCGTTGACGGAGTTTCATATGGCTACAATGCGGACGGACTGAGAGTGTCAAAAACATGGTCGCGCGGCTCAACGGAATACTATGTAGTTGACGGACAGTATATCGGTGAAAAAACCGTAAATAACGGCACGCAGTATTATATCTATTACATATATGACGAAAACGGTTCTCCCGCAGGAATAACCGTCAACGGAACGCAGTACTGGTTTGTAAAGAATCTGCAGGGCGATGTGACGGCAATCCTTGACAGCAGCGGCACAGTAGCTGCAAACTACCGCTATGACGCATACGGATATATCATATCCATAACCAACGGAAGCGGAGCCAATGTAGGACTTACCGATACCGGACATATTGCCCGTCTGAATCCCTTCCGCTACCGTGGGTATATGTATGACGAGGAAACGGGATTCTACTACCTCAGAAGCAGATACTATGACCCGTATATCGGCAGGTTTATAAACTCAGATGACAGAATAAATGATGATATATTAGGTGTTAATTTATATGCATACTGTAGTGATAATCCTGTATTGCGTATTGATGATAGTGGACATGGATGGTGGATTCCTGTTTCCGCACTTGTTGGTGGATTAGTTGGCGGCGCTTCAAAAATAGTAACCAATTTGATTTTTGGCGAAACATGGTATGAAGGTGTTTTAGGTGCTGCGTTAGGTGGTGCAACATATGGTGGTGTATTGGCTGCAACTGGCAATGTGTGGGCAGCAGGATATGCGGGAGCTGCAGTTGAGTCAATAACAAATGAAGTGATTTCATATTGCCCGATCGGACAAAGTAATGCTAAAGAACTGAATTCGGATAATTTATCCACTTCGTTAAAAACTGTATTCGGAGAAACAGTAATAAACGGTACAATAATGGCGGTATCTGGAGAATTTTCAAATGAAATTGTTCCAACAAATAAGAACTGGTATAAACCGCAAAAATTTACAAGTTGTATAGTAGGAAATTATGCAGTAAAGTCCGAATTGCAAACGCTAACACAGGCTGTTTTTTCTGTAAGCATATACACTATAAAGAGAAATAAAGTAAGAAGATTAAAGCAATGTCAAGATACTCAAGAAACATTGCTTACTGGTTATTGAGGTATGAATAAATTGTCAAACAAAAGAAAAGAACTGATTTTGAAGGTGCTAGTAGTATGCGGATGCGTATCTGGAGGAGTATTCGCTGTTGGCTCTCTGGTGACAATGTTTTTATTCTCTCAAAAAGTATTTGAAATATTTACTGCTATTAGCTTTGGTGTTTTTGCATTTATTGGTATATTGTTTATGGTATTACTGCCTGTTTTTGGAAATAGTTTCAATCAAAAAAGCATACAAGCAGAAAAATTCCAGCTGTATTTTGATTCGTATAATTTAATGGTAAATTATTTAAATTGTTCTCTTGCAAACGAATCGTATAGTGCACAAGCCATTATCCCGCTTGGAACAGACGGCGAAGTTAAAGTATATGTAAAACAGACAGGAATGCGTACAATAGGGTGTTTTACTATGGTATATATTCCAGAGCTATCGGATAGAATACTTGAAACCGCAAATAACTGTGTTACCGAAATACTTCAAAATAGCTATGGCGAAAACACAATAATCAGTAGTGTTAATATGATTTCGGTATTTTGCGTGAGCAAAATCACACCGTTTTTTAAAAGACTTATAAACAGCGGAAGTCAGCAGGAATTAAAAAATGGCAGATTAATGGTCGGTATTTCATTCGGAGATAAGAAGATCTATATTTCAAAACCAAGTTCAGATTTTATGATTATAAAATATAAACGACTTCGAAAACAATTTATCCGAATAATGAATATTAAAAAATGACGGAAATACCGTAAGCTACGAGTACGACAGCCTGAACCGCCTTACGGGATATTATGACCCCATAGCGAACAGGACGGAATTCTATACCTATGACGACAGGGGAAATATAACCGAGAGAAAGTATCGCAACAGCTATGTTTCGCCGGAGGAAGTGGCGGAAAACGGAACTTCCGGCTTTACCGTAACTCCGTATGAATACGGTGACGGCACATGGGCAGACTTGCTTACAAAGTACGGAAGTACTGCAATAGCGTACGATGAAATAGGCAACCCTCTGAACGGAAAAGCAAGCAATATGACCTATACGTGGGACAAGGGACGCAATCTTGTACAGTATAATTTCAGGTCATACAGCACCTCTTATACATACAACGCCGACGGACTGAGGACATCAAAGACATATTACCAAAGCAGCAGTATATCAAAGTCAACGGAGTACTTTATAGTTGACGGGCGGTACGTAGGAGAGATTTCCACCGTAGGCAACATAGACTATGTAATAGCGTATGTATACGATGAAAATGGCGCACCTGCCGGCATCAATGTAAACGGAACGCAGTACTGGTTTGTAAAGAATCTGCAGGGCGATGTGACGGCTATTCTTGACAGCAACGGCGCGGTGGTAGCGGTTTACACATACAGCGCATGGGGCGTCAAGGTTTCGGTTAAGGACGCCGACGGAAACAATATTACAAGTACATCCCATGTCGCCCGCCTTAATCCTTTCCGCTACCGCGGGTATATGTATGACGAGGAAACAGGCTACTATTACCTGAGAAGCAGATATTATAACCCCGAAATGGGTAGATTCCTTAATGCGGATGGGTTGGTTTCCACAGGTCAGGGGCTTGATGGGCACAATATGTTTGCGTATTGTGGGAATAACCCAGTGCTTCGTATAGACGATAATGGCGAGTTTTATCACATTATAATAGGTGCTGCGATTGGTGGTATTAGTTCTTTTGTATCAACATTAATTACAGGAGGTTCTTTGAGCGATGCATTAATATCTGCAGCTTTTGGTTCTGCATCTGGCGCATTAACTGCTGCCTTCCCAGCATTTGGAGCATTAATAGGAGCTGGTTTTGGAGCTGCGGAAAGCGTTGTGTTGGATGTGAAAAACAAAGAAGATAATGAATATACAGTTACAGATATTGTGATAAATGCTACTATCTCTGCTGGATTCGGAGCAATGTCGGGTGCTTGTGAAAGCTATTTTATGAGTAAATCAGTAGATGCAGATATACGTGGAATTAAAACCGCGCTCAAGGGTACAGTCAAGGGAAACCATCCTGCCGTAAAGAAAAGCGCTGAGAAGGTTGTGAAAAGTACACTGAGGAGAATAGCTAAGGAGGCACGGATATACGGGGAAGATTTTGTATCAACAAGCGCAATATCTTGGGGAACTAAAGAGTATACAAGACGTCGTGTAAAGTATATGGTGGGTGCATAACGATGAGTAAGAAACGTAAAAAGAAAGAGTGTAAAAACATAAGCAGGAACAACTTAATACTGTTTTCTTTTCTTGGGTTGCTTACAGTTTATTCGGTTTTTACGGCTTTTTACAGCTATGGGAAAATTGACCGTGAAGACTTAATAACTGTAGAAACACGTGTACATGATGTGCAAATGAACAACTTTAGTCCTCGTACTGTTGCATGGATTACTTTTAAATCAGACAATGGCCAGCTATTTTGCTTGCGTACAGATGATTTGGACATAGAAGGGATGACAGGGCTTCAAGATTATAATGATGTTTTGACTGATACATACGGAAATGATGTTTTGTCTGTTTCATATACGAAGCGTAAAGCTTTTTATCCGTTTAATTTGGTGATAACTTTTGATTATGACAGAGTTGCTGAAATCAAATGTAACGGCGAAGATATTGTTAGCTTGCGTGACTTTAATTATTCAAACCGCGATGCATTTATCGGCTTCTTAATTGCAGCAGGTATATGTTTATTGATAATCATTGTTTTTGCAGTGCTTGAATACATAGTAGCCACAGTAGGAAAAGGCAAGAAAAGGAAGCGAAAAGTTGGAAAAATCAATACATGTCGGAGACGAACTTGAACTGAGATATGTAGAACAGAATGAGTGGCTTACCGAAATTAACTATATCGTAGATGCGCGATCAGGAAATGAAATTTACCGAAATATTGAAACATATACTGAGCCAGACCTTATTAGCACAATATTTCGATGGGCGTTTCCTATTGTAATCGAGGTAATATACTTAGCCATAGTATTTCTCTTTATATGGATTCATAAGGAAAAGCTGGATTTCAGAAAGTAGCAACTGTTTGGCAGCTTAGATGCGTTGATTGAAACTGGTTTCCCGGGGCGGCTGACGCCGCCCCGGGAAACCCAACGGCAACCTGTACCGCACAGAGGATAAGCTGTGGAATATGGGGACGGTGTATGAGTACGACCTTGCAGGGCGGATAAACGGCATTACGTCAAGAGACCGCGATACAAACAAAATGCAGGCGTATGAGAGCATACGCTACAACGACGGCAAGGGGACAGTCAAGAGCAAGATATACAACATATACGGCGCGGACGGACAGCTTCTGCGGCAGACGCCCTATTCCTTCACCTACGGAGACCCCTCCAAGGGAGAGATTCCGGATACCCTGTATAAGCTTGAAACAAGCGGAGGCAGTTACAGTTATGCCTACGACTCTCTTGCCCGCCTTGAAAGCCGCACACTTACTCTCGGTGACACGGTAAAGACCGAAAGCTATACCTATGCGGCAAACCCTGCAAATTCCGCCTTTACAACACCCCTTGTGTCGTCCATGACAGACCTTGCGGGAAAGACTCATACATATACATACGACGCAAACGGTAATATACTGACGGATACCTACGACGGCACTTGAAAGAAGCTTTTGACAGGGAATTATTATGAAAGAAGATAATAATAAGAAAATAAAGGCTAAGAAAAAGAGAAAAATCAAAAAAGGGCACATAAAGAAGAAACTAAAGACCTTGTACAAGCAAAAGATTATACGGGACTTTGTACTTTTTCTTCTAGCTCAGATTTTTGTTGCTTTTCTAATCATTTGTATCGTTTATAGTTGTGGTAATATTGATGTAAGCAAAGCAAAGACTGTTAACATTACCGTTGAAGATACTACATACTACTATTCGACACCTTTAAGCCGTCGTATGTTTTGTGTGGCTTCCGATTCTGTTGAATATGTCTTTCCGCGCCCATATGATGATTTGGAAAAATTAATACACGTCGGAGACGAACTTGAACTGAGATATGTAGAACAGAATGAGTGGCTTACCGAAATTAACTATGTATTAGACGCACGTTCCGGAACCAATGTGTATCGAACATATAGTGGTGTATCCAAAATACTACGGGGAGTTTGGTGTATTGGTTTACCAATAGTGTTTGAAACTATATATATAATTATTCTGGCTGTTTATATATCGCTTCATAAAGAAATGCTGGATTTCAGAAAGTAGCAACTGTTTGGCAGCTTAGATGCGTAGATTGATACTGTTTTCCCGAGGCGGCTGACGCCGCCCCGGAAATCACGACGGCAAAAAAACAGACACGACAAGGTCGTGTCTCAGCCTGTCGAAAAAGTTCGGAAAATTCCGGACTTTTTTGCATAGAAGTGGTATAATAAGAGGGGGTGAAAAAAGATGCTTGAAAAAGAGAAGAACA
>CAMFEL010000099.1 GCA_945949385.1 uncultured Clostridia bacterium
CAGTGGGTCAAGTGCAAACTGCACATTGCAGCCTCCCTCTATTTCCAATGCGCGGATTATCTTCAGAGCGCTGTCGCGAAGCATATGATATTCTTTGTTAGTAAGTGTCTGAGAGGGACAAACTACTATGGAGTCGCCCGTATGGATTCCCACGGGGTCGATGTTTTCCATATTGCAGACGGTTATGGCAGTATCGTTAGCGTCCCTGATAACCTCATATTCTATTTCCTTGTAGCCTTTAATGCTTTTTTCCACAAGCACCTGATGTACGGGGGACAGCTCAAGAGCGCCTCGGAGAAGCTCCGCGCACTCCTGTCTGTCATCTGCAAAACCGCCGCCGGTGCCGCCCAGAGTAAATGCGGGACGAAGCACAACGGGATAACCTATTTCCTCTGCCGCCGCAAGACCTTCCTCCATGCTTTCGGCAATAACGGATTTCAGCACAGGCTCTCCTATTTCCTGACACAGCTCCTTGAACAGCTCCCTGTCCTCGGCTCGCTCGATACTGCGGCTGCCCGTACCCAAAAGCTCCACGCGGCACTCTCTCAGCACGCCTTTCTTTTCAAGCTGCATTGCAAGATTAAGTCCTGTCTGCCCGCCGATACCGGGTACAATGGCGTCGGGTCGCTCGTAGCGGATAACCTTTGCAAGATATTCAAGAGTCAGAGGCTCCATGTAGACCTTGTCTGCAATGGAAGTGTCTGTCATAATGGTTGCGGGATTGGAGTTGCAGAGCACGACCTCATACCCCTCCTCTTTCAGGGCAAGGCACGCCTGCGTACCGGCGTAGTCAAACTCTGCCGCCTGCCCGATAACTATGGGGCCGGAGCCTATAACAAGTATTTTTTTAAGGTCAGTTCTTTTCGGCATATTATTTGCCCTCCATCAAAGTGATAAAGCGGTCAAACAGGTAAGCGCTGTCCTGGGGACCCGGTGCGCTTTCGGGGTGATACTGAACGCTGAACATCTTACCGCCCTCGTCCCGCACACCCTCTACGGTGTTGTCAAGAATGTTTATATGTGTAACGGTAAGTCCCGTCCCCGCAAGGCTTTCCTCCCTTACGGCGTAGCTGTGGTTCTGGGAGGTTATTTCGATTTTTCCGGTTTCAAGATTTTTCACCGGGTGATTGCCCCCGCGGTGTCCGAACTTCAGCTTGTAGGTCTCGGCACCGGCGGCAAGGGAAATTATCTGATGTCCCAGACAGATTCCGAATATGGGATACCTGCCGCGAAGCGCTCTGACAAGCTCAATGACGGGGGTCACATCCTCCGGGTCTCCGGGGCCGTTTGACAGAAAGATGCCGTCGGGCTTGCACTTGATAACCTCGTCGGCAGGCGTGTTATACGGCATAACGGTAACATTGCAGCCGCGGGCGTTAAGGCTTCTGACTATGTTAAGCTTTATACCGCAGTCAATTGCGACCACATTATATTTTGCATTGGCAGTTCTTGAGTACCAGCGTTTTTTGCAGCTTACGCGGCTGACCGCGTCGTGAGGCACAGGTGTGGCCGCGATTTTTTCGACAGCCGCATTTGTCGGTGTGTCTGCATCGGTAATTATACCGCGACGGGAGCCCAGATCTCTTATGCTTCTTGCAAGCTTTCTTGTGTCGATACCCGAGAGACCGGGAATTTTATACTCCTCCATAACCTCGGACAGAGTCTTTGTATAACGGAAGTTTGAGGGCAGGTCATTATATTCCCTGACGATAAGCGCGCCGATAGTGGGCACTCTCGTTTCGTAGTCCTCGTCGGCAATACCGTAATTGCCTATAAGGGGGTAAGTCATAACCACAGCCTGATCGGTATATGAGGGGTCGGAAATTATCTCCTGATAGCCAACCACCGAGGTGTTGAAAACCACCTCGCATACACGCTCACAGTCATAGCCGAAGCCGACGCCTATGTATTCTGCGCCGTCCTCAAGCACAAGTTTTTTACGCTTTATATCTGCCATACCGTTTTACCTCCGCATACCGTTAAAAGATTTTTTCCGAATACCCGCTGTCCTTCAAAAGGGGTGCTGCGTCCCATGGACAAAAACTCAGCAGGATCGATTGCATACTGACACCCAAGATCATAAACGCATATATCTCCCATGTCGGGAATACCGAAGCGCCTGCGCGGATTTTCCGACATCAGCCTTATGAGCTTTTCAAGCGTGATAATACCCGTTTTTACAAGGCTCGTATACAGAACGGGAAAGGCAGTCTCAAGCCCTGCCACACCCATGAGACTTCCTTCAAGCCCGCGGCTTTTTTCCTCCGCGGTGTGAGGCGCGTGATCAGTGGCGATCATATCAATCGTCCCGTCCGCAATTCCCTCAATAAGCGCCTGCCTGTCCCGCTCACTCCTTAGAGGCGGATTCATTTTGAACCGTCCGTCCTCCCGAAGATCCCTGTCACTCAGCACAAGATAGTGCGGCGCGCTCTCGCAGGTCACATCTACCCCAGCCGCCTTTGCCTTTCTTATAAGCTCAACGCTTTCGGCAGTGGAAATGTGGCACACATGATACTTGCAGCCGGTCTCAGCCGCAAGACGCAGATCTCTTTCAACCTGCCGCCATTCGCTTTCCGAGCATATGCCCCGATGAGAGTGTGCTGCGGCGTACTCGCCGTCATGTATGTATCCGCCGCGAAGCAAGCTGTTGTCCTCACAGTGGGCGGCGATTATTTTACCGCATTCCTTTGCTTTGAGCATGGCACGGCGCATCATATCCCCGTCCTGCACTCCCCTGCCGTCGTCTGAAAAAGCAACGCACAGCGAAGACAGCCCTTCAAAGTCCGAAAGCACCTGCCCCATTTCTCCCTTTGTAACCGAGGCATAGGGATGAACGCGAATTACGGCGGTTTTTCTGATTATATCAAGCTCTTTTTCAATATTTTCAACACTGTCGGGTACCGGGTCAAGATTAGGCATGGCGCACACATCGGTATATCCCCCGCGGGCTGCCGCAAGGGAGCCTGTCCTTACGGTTTCTTTATAAAAAAATCCCGGTTCTCTGAAATGCACATGCACATCGCAAAAAGCCGGAAAAACATATATATTTGAAGAGTCCGAAAAATCGGGAATTCGGGAAAGACCGCCGACGGGAGAACCGCCATCGTTTATGTCAAGCGTAAGATCTTTAACTTCAAACGCTCCGTTATTATACACATGCGCCATTTTCAAGATACGCTCCATAGTCCTCTCCCATAAATAAAACTCTGCCGAAAAGCAGAGCGCGAGCATAACAAGACAGACAGAAAAAGCCTGTATAAAATCTTGCCGGCGTCACTGCACCTGCTTAAAGATCATTTATTTTTAATTATTCTACCATAAACTCATCTCCAAGTCAAGAACAAACGCAATAAATATAAAAAGTTTTGAGTTTTTAGCAGATTTGTAATAAATTGCAGAGTCTGTTTTCCCGTCTTTCACACATACTAACCGTGTAAAATAATTTGAAATTATATATAGGAGGATAAATCATGAATATACCCGGATATATAGCGGGAATATGCGCCGCAGCTATCATAGGAAACCCGGCAATTTTTTGTGCCGACACCGCCGACGCAAACATTCCCGCAAAGCAGACCGCGTCCCACTCCGAAACGGCCGCATATAACTGGTACTGCAAGCACACGAAGGATCACACCCAGCCGCCCCTTGACTATCTTCTTACCTTTACAAAGGACTGCGGAGCGTACTATGTTGACACAAAGCACAGCGACTGGGAGGACAAAGAAAAGGTCATATACCTGACCTTTGACGCCGGCTATGAAAACGGTAATGTGGAGAAAATTCTGGATGTGCTGAAAAAAGAAGAGGTATGCGGCGCTTTTTTCATACTGGAAAACCTGATAAAACGGAATCCCGATCTTGTGCGGCGTATGCAGGACGAGGGACATTTGGTATGCAATCACACAGCCACACACAAAGACATGACAACGGTAAGCGATAAAGACAGCTTTCTTGAGGAGCTTCAGAGACTGGAAAGGAGCTGCGAGGAAATAGGCGTTGCCTGCGCAAAGTATTACAGACCGCCGGAGGGCAGATTTTCGGAGCAAAACCTGAAATTCGCACTTGAAGCGGGGTATAAAACTGTTTTCTGGAGCTTTGCCTATGTGGACTGGGACAATAACTCACAAATGCCGGCAGAAGCCGCAATAAAAAAGGTACGCGAGGGGACGCATAACGGCGAGGTGATTCTTCTGCATCCCACCTCTTCTACGAATGCGGAAATACTTGACGATCTCATTGCGGCATGGCGTGAAGAGGGCTTCCGCTTTGCCTCACTCGATGAGCTTTGCAAATAAAGCGCGCCTCTCTGCGGCGCTGGCAGTACTCATTTCCCTTGTACTCCCCGTGAGAGCCCTTGCATGGCAATGGAGCGGAAATGTAATATCAAGCGCAGGCGGGCGCAGAAAAGCCGTAGCACTTACCTTTGACGACGGTCCGCACCCGGTAAAAACCCCGGAAATACTTGAACTGCTCAGCGACTACGGCATACACGCCACCTTTTTCGTTACCGGAGACAACGCCTCCCGATATCCAGAAATAATACAGCAGGAGATAGACGGCGGACACGAGATCGGAAACCACACGTATTCCCACGTGTTTCTGAAAAAAGTCCCCTTTGAAACGGCAAAAAGCGAAATCTGCGCCCTTGACGACCTGATGCTTGAAAATTTTGAATATAAGCCGAAGCTGCTGAGACCTCCGGGCGGTCTGTATAATGACAAAATCTGCCGATTTGCAAACGATCTGGGTTATGAAGTAGTGCTGTGGTCCATCGACACAAAAGACTGGGCGCACACCTCTGCGAGCGAAATTACGGACACTGTTATAAACAATGTAAAAAACGGTGATATAATACTGTGTCACGACTTTGTAGGCGGCGCCTCCTACACAGCCGCTGCACTGCGCACCGTCATACCGAAGCTACTGGATATGGGCTTTGAATTCGTAACCGTATCGGAGCTTCTGGGTACCGAATAAATAAAAAATTCGCCCGAAGGGAGAGACTACGTAACGAAGTAGTCTCTCTTTTTGTATACAGATGATTATCATTTCCATTCAATTCCTGATTAGATGTTGACTTTGTTTTTGCTCTATGTTATAATACAAAAAGAGAGTGAGGTGATTGATATGAAAACAAGCATTCGAAGAGAGTTCTCATTTCAGTCACTTTGTCTTTATTGCAACTGAATTCAAGTGACATAATGAAGTTTTAGTGTTCTCTTTTCGGAGAACACTTTTTTGTTGCAAAAACAGAAAAAATGAAAGGAATAGTATGTATATTGAAATTATCAATGAATTTTCAGAAAAATCAATTTATGAACGTACGGGAAAACATATTGCAAATCACGAAATAGTCTATGAAACTACAGCCTCGAATGTCATTTGTCGTATCGTACAGAGTTGTGACCGTCTTTTTATCAGTTCCGATATAAAATATTCAACAGCGATATCTGATTATCTTAACAAAGTGAATCTATCTGAAAAGATTTCTTCGCCTTGTTTTTATAAAGAAATTCTTGATGCTTTGGGAATATACTCCAATGAATTTATACTTGAACCGAGCGAGGAGTTTTTGCAAGATATAAGTTATAATTGTTACCACACGCTTGATTATATCTGTACATCCAAGAACTTTAAGCCATTTTATTCAGATGAAATATCTGAAATAAAGTGTGGAGACTCGCGGTTTATTCTTGACGAAACTTTTGACGGAACTATGTACTGTGTTACCAAACAAAACAGAATTGTAAGCACCGGATATTACAAACCTAATGTTGGAATTTTTGATAACACTTGTAGCATGCAAGTGTTTACTAAACCTGAATACAGAAACAGAGACTATGGAAAAATGACTGCTTCTGCTGCAACAAAACATATAGTAAAAAATGAGAAGTGCGCACTGTGGGTGTGTCAGGTTGAAAATCAGGCTTCAAGGAAAATTGCAGAGGCATTGGGTTATGTTTTTATCGGCGGAGAAGTGAAAATTACAAAGCCAAGTGCAATTTTGTGACTTGTAGCGAACACTTTCGGTTTCTACTGAAAGTGTCATAGTGGGTTACGTACTTTGAAAAGGTGCGTTAAAATTAAAACGGCATAACCGATAAGGCTACACCTTCTTAACAAAACAATATTCAATTTCAATACAAGAAACACGTTGGGGCACCTTCCTTCCGGAGGGTGCCCCAAAGGCGAATTTTTTATTTATAAATTATTGTCAGTCAGCAATATAAGGCAGGAGAGCAACTACGCGAGCGCGCTTAATAGCCACGGTAAGCTGTCTCTGATGCTTTGCACATGCGCCGCTGATACGGCGGGGCAGGATCTTGCCTCTCTCGGAAATAAACTTTCTGAGACGGACGGTATCCTTATAATCGATATAATCGATCTTGTCCTCGCAGAAAATGCAGACTTTCTTTCTTCTGCGGTTGTTGGCGCGGGGCGCGGGTTTTCTTTCCGCACGGGGCGCAGAGTTTTCAGCGGGAGCTTCGGCAGTAGCCTCTTCCGCTGCAGCGGGCTGTTCGACAACTTCTTCTGTTGTAACAGTCTTATCTGTATCCATGTTTCTAATGAAACCTCCATTCAATGTAAAAGAAATATCTTTTGTAATTCAGCCGCTCTGTGACAATTGTCAGAAGGGCAGCTCATCCTCGTCGCTGATCTCTTCAAATTTGGGAGCATCACTGCCTGCGGCAGGGCTGGAAAACGCGGGAGCTCCGTAGCTTTCCGGCACATAAGGCTGAGCGGCAGCCGCCTGCTGAACAGCAATGGGACTTTCGCTCTTGGAGTCGACGAAGAAAGCCTCGTCAACCACGACCTCCGTGGCGTAATGCTTCACATTGTTGTTGTCCGTCCAGTTTCTGGTCTGGAGAGAACCCACAACACAGATAGAGCTTGCTTTCCGGAAATATCTGGTTATAAATTCAGCGTTCTGTCTCCACGCGGTACAGCCGATGAAATCAGCAGTGCTTTCCTCACCGTTTTTTCCGCCGTAGCGACGGTTCACGGCAATGGTAAAGGATGTTACGGATATACCGGAAGGAGTGGTTTTGAGTTCGGGGTCAGCGGTAAGTCTGCCGCCGATAATAACCTTATTGAAGTTGAAATTTGCCATATATTTACCCTTTCCTTAGGCTGCATCCCGAAGGATCAAGCCTTCTTCTCGTCGTGACGGATCACGATGGAACGCATAATACCGTCGGTAATACCGAAGATACGCTCCAGCTCTGCGGGGAACTCTGCTTCTGCGTTGAAAGTAACGAGAACATAGTATCCCTCGTTCTGGTCATTGATGGGATAAGCAAGTCTGCGCTTGCCCCACTCGCTGACCTCACCTACGGTTCCGTGAGCTGCAATCAGATCCGTGAACTTAGCCGTAAGTGCCTTGATCTCCTCATCCGAGAGTCTTGCGTCGATGATGAACAAGGTTTCATAAGAGTTCATAAGCTTCTCCATATTTTACACCTCCCTATGGACTTTAGACCGACGGCGCTGATTTATCCGCCGGCAGAGAGACGGGCATAAATATCCCGTAACGTTTGAATTATACCATCAATAATTCCGTATGTCAATATTTTTCGGATAAATTTTCTTTTTTGCAGGATACTTATATATAAATGAAAAGTTTCAGGCATGCTGCGCGATCGAAATGTAACAAAAAGGCTGAGCGGCGGCGGATTTTTTTGTATAAATCTTTAATTTTTGAAAAAATTAACAAAAAGCCTTGTATATTTACTCTTTATGCACTAAAATATAAAAGGTGCGATATGCTTCGCGCCGGAAAATGTCCAAAAAAATTTATATAAATTAACGGAGGACTTAAAAATGTCAGTTAAAGTTGCAATTAACGGCTTCGGACGTATCGGACGTCTTGCATTCCGTCAGATGTTCGGCGCAGAGGG
>CAMFEL010000100.1 GCA_945949385.1 uncultured Clostridia bacterium
GGTAAATTCCTGTTCCGCCCCAGCCGCTGTCTGCGCCATCGATGGTGCCGCCGCCAGCGCAGCCGTCGGCAGCAGCCCTGTCAGCATCACGCAGCAAAGCAGGATACTGAGAATTCGTTTTTTCATTTTGTTGTACCTCCGTTCGGATATTCTGAGCGGTATTTATGTGCAAACAGGATGACGGCTTGTTTTATGGCCTCCGTCAGGCTCTTTAAGTAATATTCGTCCTGCGTAATGAACGCTTGCACGGACAAAAAGGCAACGGTGTCAGCCCGCATTGGTATACCGGTTTTCGGGTCCGGCTGCTTTTCGCATCACTCGTATCATTTATCCGTAAGCTCGTTTTTGCTGTGTCGGTATGTTTCTTTATTCTGCACCCGCATATCATCACCCCCACATCCGCCATTAACTGATTGTTTATTTAATTTTAACATAACTAAATTGAAAAGGCAACACTTATTTCTATTCGTAAAGTAGTTTATTCATTAAAAATTATGAAATTTTACAGAAGTTACAAATTGCCGTACCTTTCCTGACCGAGCGTATTACCGATAATATGGCGAAGCTTGCCGAAGACAGACGCCGGGCAGGCGTAAAACCGCTCCTGTTTATAAGGTCAAACAAGGAATTATTTCTTTGCCTGCTTCTCACATATTTCCAAGCCCTTTTTCCCGTCGCAGCCGGGGGTCTTTGGCAGGCCGACGGCAAAAAACGGTACGGCTCTTTCGGAGCCGTACCGCTTATTGTGCTTTATTTCAAGTGTCAGTCCTCGTCGTCCTCAAGCTTTGCGGCAGCAATGATCTTCTGAGCTTCGTTGGAGGGTACCTCCTCGTAACGGACAAAGTTGAACTCAAACTGTCCGCGTCCCTGAGTCATAGCGCGAAGAACGATGGTATAATCCATCATTTCAGCCTCGGGAGCCTCAGCCTCAACGATAGTATAGCCCTTGCGCTTTTCGTCGGGATTCATACCCATAACTCTGCCGCGGCGCTTATTGAGATCGCCCATAACATCGCCCACCATGCTCTCGGGTACGGATATCTTAAGCTCGCCTACGGGCTCAAGCAGGACAGGATTTGCCTGGGGCAGACCTGCCTTATATGCAAGCTTTGCGGCAAGCTTGAAGGAGATCTCGTTGGAGTCAACGGGGTGGTAAGAGCCGTCGAAAAGGTCGGCTTTCAGGTTTACAACGGGATAACCCGCCAGAACACCCTTCTGCATAGCTTCCAGAAGTCCCTTTTCAACTGCCGGATAGAAGCCCTTCGGCACGGTGCCGCCTACAACGGACTGGGTAAAGGTAAGTCCCTCTTCGTCGCCGTGGGAGAAGGTCATCTTTACATGACCGTACTGTCCGCTGCCTCCGGACTGCTTTTTATGCTTACCTTCCACGGACACGCTCTTTTTAATAGTCTCGCGGTAAGCTATCCTCGGCTCGCCGTACACTATCTTGGTGCCGTAGCGGTTTTTCAGCTTTGATTTTACCACATCAAGGTGAATGTCGGAAATACCGGCAAGAGTAAGCTGATGGGTCTCGGAATTGTTTTCGTAGCTGAGGGTGGGATCCTCGTCAAGAAGCCTTGCAATACCGGTGGATATTTTGTCCTCGTCGCCCTTTGCCTCGGCGGAAACCGCCTTTTTCATATAAGGATGCGGGAACGCGGTAGGCTTATACACCACGGGCGCGCCTACATACAGAGTATCGTTGGTATTGGTATCGCTGAGCTTGGACATCATTCCGATGTCGCCGCAGCACAGAGAATCCACTTCGGTCTGCTTTTTGCCCTTGAGAGTATATATATGAGCCGCTTTTTCGGTGCCGCCCGTACGGGAGTTCGTAAGCACCGTATCCTTTTTCAGCGTTCCGCTCATAACCTTGAACAGGGTCATTTTACCGAACTGATCCGCCATGGATTTGAACACGAATACAGAGCAGTCGCCGTCTGTCTTTATCTCATGAGGCTTCTCCTCGCCGTTTTCGATAACGATCTCGTTCTTCTTTGCGGTCATTCTGGGGAAAGAGTCCGCAATAGCGGTCATAAGGGTGCGCACACCCCACAGCTTTGTAACGGAGCCGCAGTAAACAGGTACGATCGTGCCGGAAATGATGCCCTCGTGCAGAGCGTTTACAGCCTCGTCACGGGTAATTTCTTCCTCATTGAAAAACTTCTCCATAAGCTCGTCGCTGGTCTCGGCGATAGCCTCGTTGAACTGCTGTATGTACTGGTCAACTACGGAGTTGAGCTCTGCGTCCATGGGAGACTCGTTACGCTTACCCTTGTCGTCAAAGGTATAAGCCATACGCTCCGCAAGGCTTATAAATGTCTTTTTGCCGTTATGGTCAACGGGTACCATGGCGGGGCACACTCTGATACCGAATTTTTCTTTCAGCTCGGTAAGAACTCTGTCATAATTTGCCTCGGCATCGTCGCACTTATTGACGAAAAATACGCGGGGCAGTCCCTGACGGTCAACATATTCCCACGCAAGCTCGGTACCGACCTCAACGCCGCCCTTGCCGTCTACCATAATAACGGCGGCGTCGGCGGCTCTGATGCCCTGAAGCTCCTCGCCCACGAAATCCGGGTATCCGGGAGTGTCAAGAATATTGATCTTTGTGTCGTGATAGTAAATGTTCGCAGCGGCAAGAGCTACGGAATAATGTCTCGCAACCTCTTCGGGATCAAAATCGGTTACGGTATTTCCGTCAGTGACCTTACCCATTCTGTCGATCTCGCCCGCGCAGAAAAGCATAGCTTCTGCAAGAGACGTCTTACCGCTGCCGCCGTGTCCCAGCAGGCATACGTTTCTCAAATTCTTGGTTGTAATATCAGCCATAGTTTTTTGCTCCTTTTGATACTGTCTTTTTTGGCACATTTGCCAATATATTATAATTATTATACTACTGTTTCGTGCAGTATGCAACAGCATTTGTTTTTCAAATCGTAGAATTCAAAAAGCCGTTTTTGTGTACTATGCACAATTTACAATGAAATCCCACCCGATCCAGAGATATTTTGCCAAGAAGAAGCTAACGGGAAAGGTTGTCACCCATGCGGCAGCAAGGGACAAGAGCACCTTGCGGTCTATCCTCTTCCCTTTTCCCGCCGCCGCGAAGGTCAGCGCCGACATTCTGACATGGGTGGTGCTGACAGGCACGCCGAAAACGGTCAAAACAGAAAGGGCGGCGGCGCTTCCCGCATCGGCGCAGCAGGAGGTATACAGGTCTGTATCGGTCATTTCCCTGCCCATTTTTCTTACTATCCTGCCGCCCCCGCATAAGGTGCCCGCCGCCATTGCCGCGGCACAGACCGCCACGGCAAAAAAGCGGCTGTCCGTTATATTGCACATAACAGCAAGAGACACAAATTTCTGCCCGTCCTGCGCACCGTGCAGAAACGCGGAGGCGCACAGACAGCCTATGCAAAAGCGGCTTTGCAGGCGTATGTTTTTCCCTGCGGGAGAAAAAAGGCGAAGCGCCGGCAGGGCAAGGGCACCGCCCGCAACCGACAGCACAAGTCCCAGCGCCACCACAAGCCACGAGTGCTTGTCAATACTGCCCCCGGACGCGGCGGCGCATCCGGAAAGAGCTGCCATAAGTCCGTGGCTCTCGCTTGTAGGAAGTCCCGCCGCCCATGCAGCCGATGCCCACAGCGCCACGGTCAACAGAGTCACGGCACACACCCGCAGGCGAACATCCCCGTTTTCCGGCAGAGCAGCAAGACGGGAAACCGAATCCGTGACAGCGGGAAAAGCCATAGAAAACACGGCACCGCCCGCCGTCTGAGCGGCGGCAGCAAGGGCGCAGGCCGGCAAAGGGCGCATTACGCCGGAGGACACGGCACCGGTCACGGAATTTGCGGCGTCGGTGGCGCCGTTGAGAAATGCCGCCGCCGTAAACATTACAAGCAGAAAAACCATTGCATACACCTCAAAATCATTGACAAAAGGAACGGTTTTGGTTATTATATGTGTATGGATAATTTGCTGTTTAATGACGGAGCGGGCACAGAGAGCGTCCGCGTAATTTGCGACAGCCCCGTTATGAAGGAAATGATACGGCGCGTGCTGTCTCCCCGTTTTACTTTGACGGACAAAGACGCCTCCTTTACGGTGGTATGCACAGAGGAGGAGCCTCCCTCTTTCCGAGGACCGGGTATAATTATCGGAAATACTTACGGTGGCGTTTCGCAGGAAAACGAGGACGGGAGCGGCACGGTCAAGGACAGTTCGGATAAAGACGGCGCGGGCACGGAGAGCGGCGCGGATAATATCGCCGCAGGCGCAGAAGGCAGTGCGGCAAAGCGCTGTAAAAGAAGTGCAGACAGAAGTGCAGAGCGCATATATCTGCCCCGCCCCCTTGATATTTCCCTGCTTATGGGCGCGGCGCAATCTCTTACGGAAAAAACGGTGCGCCATATTCCCGGCGGCTACAAGGCGGACAGCACAAGGCGCACAGTTTCCGTCGGCGCTCGCGAAGCGGCGCTTACAAAAACGGAATTTGAGCTGTTTACTCTTCTCGGAGAAAGGCTCGGAGAGCCTGTCAGCCGTGAGGAGATCGAGCGGCGGCTGTGGAACGGAGAAGTCGGCGGCACCGCCTGCGGAGTATATATATCGTATCTGAGGAAAAAACTCGCTCCCCTTGCGGGAGACGGAGCGGTGGTCAGCGTGCGCAAAAAGGGTTATATGCTTTGCCCTCCCGCTCTCGGCGAATGATCACCGTTTACAAAACAATTGGCAAAAAGCGGACGAAAGGAACAGTTTTAATGATAAAGGAAGTAATTCTCTGCAAGTACGGAGAAATAATTCTCAAGGGCGCCAATAAATCCACCTTTGAGTCAATATTGCTGAAGGAAGTCAAGCGGAGAGCCCGCCATGTGGGCGGCTTTACCGTAAGATACGCCCAGTCCACCGTATATGTGGAGCCCGAGGAGGGCGCGCAGTTCTGCGACATCGACGAGATGTACGAGCAGCTTAAAAAGGTGTTCGGCTTTGCCTGCGTGACCCGTGCGGCAGTTTGCGAAAAGGATATGGATACCGTATGCGCCGTGGCGGCGCAGTATATCCCTCCCCGTCTTGCCGGCGCGAAAAAGTTCCGCTGCGAGGCAAAGAGAAGCGACAAAAGCTTTCCCCTGAAAAGCCCCGAAATCGCCGCGGAGGTGGGCGGCGCCGTTCTGGAAGCCATGCACGGCGCCGTGAAGGTCGACCTTACAGAGCCCGACATTACGGTGCGGGTGGAAATACGCGACAAGGCGTATATACACGCGGGACAGGAAAGGGGCGCCGGCGGAATTCCTCTGGGCAGCGGCGGCCGCGGACTGCTGCTTCTGTCAGGCGGCATAGACAGCCCCGTTGCGGGCTGTATGATGGCAAAGCGGGGGCTTTACATTGACGCTCTCCATTTCGAAAGCTTTCCCTATACCAGCGAGCGTGCGAAGGAAAAGGTGCTTCAGCTTGCCAAGGAAATGTGCGAGTACTGCGGCAGAATCCGTGTGCATATTATATCTCTCACTCATATTCAGGAGGAGCTGAGGGATAAGTGCGACGAGGATTATTTCACTCTGCTGCTGCGCCGATTTATGATGGAGCTTGCAGATATGACCGCACATGAGGCCGGATGTCAGTGCCTTATTACGGGTGAGAGTCTCGGTCAGGTGGCAAGTCAGACTATGTCTGCAATCGGAGTCACCGATCCGGTGTCATCTCTGCCCGTGCTTCGTCCCTGCATAGGACTTGACAAGGAAGAAATAGTGGAGCGTGCAAGAAATATAGGCACCTTTGATACCTCCATTCTTCCCTATGAGGACTGCTGCACCGTGTTTACCCCTCGGCACCCCAGAACGCGTCCAGAGCTTGAAAAGGTTACGGCTCAGGAGGAAAAGCTTGACCGACCCGCGCTGATAAAAGAAGCGTGGGAATCAAAATATACCGTAGTTGTGAGGCAGTTTGACGATGAAAGATGACAGACTTACCGAAGCAAGATACGCACTGCGCGGACATGTGCGCTGTGCCGTCTGCAGAAGTGACGGTTCTCTGCACACCTCGGAGGAAAGAGGCGTGCTTCCCCTGATTCTGTGGCTTGACGCCGACAGGGAGTTTCTGAAAGGCGCCAGCGTTGCCGACAAAATAGTGGGCAGGGCGGTAGCCATGCTTCTGATATACGGAGGCGCCGCAGAGGTATATGCTTCTGTTATAAGCCGCGGTGCTCTTGACTGTCTTCAGGAGCACGGCATCGCCGTGACCTATACCAACACCTGCATTGCAATCTCCAATCGGCGCGGAGACGGAATTTGTCCCATGGAGCGCGCAGTGGCTCCCGTAAAAGACCCCGAGGAGGCGTTCCGCGTGCTTCGGGAAAAAGCTTTAGGCAAATGACAAATTTGCCGTGCAATCAATATCGCTAAAACAGTAAATGCAAATAACTTGCGGCATTGCCGCGGGAAGGGAATATCTATGATATACAACAAGGGAACAGGCGAGGACAAAAACTGGATACTCGCCGAGGAAGATTTCAGCACGGATATGCTTGCCAAGTGCGAATCCGTAATGTGTCAGGGCAACGGATATTTGTGCGTGCGCGGTGCCGCAGAAGAGATCTGCTCCGACAACATCGGGCGCTACACTCTTGTGGCGGGAACCTTTGACAAGCTGCCCGAGGACGCCTGTAACGAGCTTGCAAACAGCGCGGATTTTACCGCAATGTCCATTGAAATAGACGGGGAGCGCGTCACTCCCGAGGGACGCAAAGAGGGTACATACGAAAGGTATCTCAATCTGCGTACCGGATTGCTGCGGCGCACCTACATATGGACAGCCTCCGACGGCAGCGAATACAAGCTGTCATTTGAGCGCGTAGTGTCCCTTAAAAACAAGCATCTTGCGGCGGCGGCAGTATCCGTTCATTCTCTGACGGATAAAACGGCAAATGTCAAAATTGTCACCGGTATTGACGGCGAGAGCATTCAGAAAGAGGCTCATTTCCGGGCTGTGGACGCTTCCTTTGAGGACGGCGTTATGATGGTGTCCGCGAAAACTCAGCAGTCCGGCATTACCTTTACCACCGCTTCCTCCGTTACAATAAACACGGACTGCGATGTAAAAACGGAAGCAAGCGGCAAAAAGGCAACTGCCGAAATTTCCTTCGAGCTTCCCGCCGACCGCAATGTTATACTGGAAAAGCGCAGCGTGGTATATACAAACCGCGACCGTGAGCGCGACGGCTGCAGCCTGTTCTGCCTTACGGACACCGCCCGCCGTGCCCTGCTTTCCGCCGAGAAGCAATCCTTTGACGAGATTGCCGACGAAAGCGCTGCCGAGTGGGAGGAAAGAATATGGAGCCGGCGCGATGTTACGATCGACGGCCCCGACACCGACCAGCTTGCTCTGCACTTTGCCGTATATCATCTTACAGTTATGGCGCCCGTTCACGACAACAGAATGAACATCGGCGCAAAAGGTCTTTCCGGCCCCGGCTATTACGGTCATGCTTTCTGGGACACGGAAAACTATATGCTTCCTTACTTTATATTTTCCGCTCCCGACGAGGCGAGAAGCCTTTGCGAATACAGATACAACAGTATCGGCGCCGCCCGCGAATATGCAAAGAAGGCCGGCTGCGAGGGTGCGAGATACCCCTGGGAGGCGGCATGGATCACCGACGGAGAGGCGACTCCCACCTGGTGTGACACCGGAGATCTGGAGCTGCACATCACCTCCGATGTGGCTTTCGGCGCATATTACTACTATAAGGTAAGCGGCGACGAGGACTTTATGGATCGCTGCGGCTATGAGCTTATTCTGGACTGTGCAAAATACTGGGCAACAAGAG
>CAMFEL010000101.1 GCA_945949385.1 uncultured Clostridia bacterium
TATATAATCAAATAAACTGGGCTCGCATAACGAAAGGAGCGGGGATTTATGATAAAAACCTGTGTCAGCAGCTACGGCTTCGGTTGGTACAACAACGAAAGTCAGCTCGGCGTTCTCGGCGTTGTGGAAAAAGCAGCGGAAATGGGAATAGACTCCATGGAGTTTACGGAAAGCGAATACACCACACTTGAAAAAGCGCCTGAACTTCGGGCAAAATGCGAAGAGGTCGGTATTACTCCCGTTGCTTTCTGTGTCGGAGCAAATTTTTCCACCGGTGACTCCGCAAAGCTTAAGGACGAAATAAATAGAGTACAGGGACTTTGCGATATTGCAAAAGCCATGGGCGTTTCAATGCTTCGCCACGATGTTGCATACGGTCCCATAGAGTGCGGAAGATCCACAAGCTATGAGCGCTCCATACCTCAGCTTGCCGCTGCTGTCACCGAAGTGACAAAATACGCGGAGCAGCTCGGTATCAGAACCATGACAGAAAATCACGGCTTTTTCTCTCAGGACGCCCTTCGCGTTGAAAAACTTGTCTGCACGGTTGATCACCCAAATTTCGGTGCTCTCGTTGACATCGGCAACTTCATGTGTGCCGATGAAGACCCGGTACACAGTGTGGGGATTATGGCTCCTTACGCTTTCCATGTTCACTGCAAGGACTTCTATTTCAGAAGCGGTATGGAAATTGACCCCGGCGAGGGATGGCTTACCACAAGAGGCGGCAACAAGCTGCGCGGATGCACCCTGGGCTTCGGCAATGCAAAAGCCGCTCAAAGCATTGGCATACTCAAAAGAAGCGGCTACGACGGATATATGTCCGTAGAATACGAGGGCGGAGAGGACGCGCTTTGGGGCATACGAGTAAGCCTTGACAATCTTAAAAGATTTATTGAAATGGGATAAATATGAAAAAAGGAAAAATCAACTCCGAACTGCCCTTTGTTGAGGAAATCTCTGAGACAAATAACGCAGCGCCCCGCAGCCGGAAAAAGAAGATAATTATTATTGCGTTTGCCGCCATGCTTCTGCTGGGTGTCATAAGCGCCGTTATACTGTATGTGGTACCTGCCGTATCCGACAGAATCGAAAGCACGCCCAAAGACACTGGAGACGCGGCCGACACCGTAGGTATGTACGGAAGCCAGTCAAGCTATCTGCACTACCCCATAGATGACGAGCTTGACCCTTTTTCCGTTGAGGAATATACACAGCTTGACCGCTCTGTGCATTATGTCAGAAACGGTGAGGCAGTAGCTCTTACAGACGAAAACATAGACGATTACGGCGACGATGTAAAGTTTTTCGTTATGTATTTTTATTATGTAATAACCGGCGATTACGAAACCTATAATTCCCTGTTTACGGATGATTATTATAAGACAGCAGAGCCGTATTACAGCTTCACTCCGCAGATGGTGTATGATATTGAAACAGAGTATCTGGGAGAGAGCGACGAAAGCGGGGGCACCGTATATAAATACGATGTAAGCTATAAAATATTTCGAAATAACGGTACCTTCCGCAACGACATCGGAAGCGACGCTTCAAAAACGCTGTATTTTGAGCTTATAGAGCAGGACGGAAAAATACTTATTGACAAAATCGACTATTACAGATGATACGAAAAACTCAGGGTGTGTACCCTGAGTTTTTCTGCTTTTATTTCGCGTCGTACCAGTTATCTCCGATATTCACCTCTGCCGTAAGAGGAACGCGGGTGTCGGCGGCATTTTCCATTTCGCGCACCAGTATTTCGGCCGCCTTGTCTGCGCAGTCCTTGGCAGACTCCACTATAAGCTCGTCGTGTACCTGAAGAATGAGACGGGCGTCGATCCCCGCTTCCCGCAGGGCGCGGTCAACATTTATCATGGCAATTTTAATAATGTCCGCCGCAGTGCCCTGTATGGGGCTGTTCATTGCCACTCTTTCTCCGAAAGCCTGAAGATTTTTATTTGAAGAGGAAAGCTCGGGTATGGGACGGCGCCGACCGAATCGGGTGGTTGTATATCCCTTTTCCCGCGCATCCTTAACGGTGTTTTTCAGGTAGCTGTCAACGCCGGTAAAGGTGGCAAGATAGTTGTCGATATACTCTCTCGCCGCTTTTCTGGAAACGTGCAAATCCTGCGACAGTGAGAAATCCCCGATTCCGTAAACTATACCGAAGTTTACCGCCTTTGCCTTGGAGCGCAGCTCCTTTGTAACATTTTCAAAAGGCACGCCGAAAACCTTTGCCGCCGTAGCCGCGTGAATATCTCCGCCATCAATATATGTCTGTATCATAACCTCGTCTCCCGCTATATCAGCAAGCAGACGAAGCTCAATCTGCGAATAGTCCGCGTCTATAAGAACATGGTCGGAGTCGGTAGCCGTAAAATACCGTCTAAGCTCCGTGCCAAGCTGACCGCGCACCGGAATATTCTGCATATTGGGGTCAAGGGAGGAAAGACGTCCCGTGGCGGTGCCCGTCTGGTTAAAGCTTGTGTGTATGCGCCCCTCGCCGTCGGCAAGGGCGATAAGATTTTCGCCGTAGGTGCCTATAAGTTTAGTCACCTGACGCCAGTCAAGGATGTCTGCCACTATTTCGTGATACGGTCTCAACCGCTCCAGAATTTCAGCTCCCGTGGAATATCCCGTCTTTGTCTTTTTCCCTGCGGGAAGCCCCAATTCATCGAAAAGGACTTCGCCGAGCTGCTTGGGGGAGTTGATATTGAACTCCCTGCCTGCCTGCATAAATATTCGCTGTGCAAGCTGCTGCTGCATGTCCGTAAGCTGACCGATATACTTATGCAGACCGTCGCAATCAAGTCTGAAGCCTGCGGTTTCCATACGGGCAAGCACCGGAGACAGAGGTATTTCAATATACTGAAGCAGCGCCGTCATTCCCTGTTCCTCCACAGCGGTTGAAAGCGGCTCTTTCAGCTTCAGCGCATACACGGCTTGCGCTCCCTCACCCTCGGGCATTTGAACTCCCAGATAACGCAGCGCGATTTTTTCGATGGGATAAGAGCTTTCTCCCGGTGACAGGAGATATGCGGCGCTCATGGTGTCAAAGGCACAATCTGCTGAAATTCCGTATGCTTCAAAAGCTTTATAAAGGCTTTTCCAATCATGGCAGATTACGGGCTTCAAAAAATGAATGCCGCGCATTTCCTCAAGGCTGATTTTATAGAGAGACCCGCCGTTTGCGGCAAAAAGGCAGCCGTCCGAGATACTGAGAGCCGTGTCTTTGCCGAGTCTGCACAGTAGATCTGCTTCTATTTCTTTTATTTCGGGCAGCTCCTCCGCCTTTGCGGAGTCGGCGCCTTTTGCGCCCGTAAGTTCAAAGCGTTTAAGCAGCGCCGAAAAGCCGAGACGGGTGAATATTTCCGTAAGCTCAGGCGTCACACCGCGGTTTTCAAGCTCATCAAGGTCAACTCCCACCGGCGCCTCCCTGCTGATTTTTGCAAGCTCGCGGGACATATAGGCAGAGTCTCTGCCGGAAATAAGCTTTTCTTTTGCGCTTTTTCCCGCGCCGCCCATATTTTCGTCGGAATAAAGTCCTTCAAGGCTTTTGCAGGCAGCAATAAGCTTCAGCGCGGTTTTTTCGCCTATTCCCGCAACTCCGGGGATATTATCGGAGGAGTCGCCCATAAGCGCCTTTACATCCACAAACTGCTCGGGGGTAACGCCGTAATCCTCAAAAAACCCGGCGGGGTCGTATATAATATCCTCTTTCGTTTTCACAAGTATTACGGAAGTACGCTCCGTAATAAGCTGAAGAGAGTCTCTGTCCCCCGTAAGGATATAGGAATGAACATCTTCCGCTCTGTCTCCCATAGCGGCAAGAGTGCCGAGAATGTCGTCGGCCTCCCAGCCCTCACATTCGATAACGCGAAAACCCAAGGCGGCGGCAGTCTTTTTCGCCCAGGGAAGCTGGACGGCAAGATCCTCCGGCATAGGCTTTCTGGTAGCCTTATATCCCTCGTACATCTTATGTCTGAAGGTGGGGGCTTTAAGGTCAAAGGCGCAGGCAAGAAAGTCGGGAGAAAGGGAGTCAAGGTGCTTTTTCAGAATGGTTACAAAGCCGTAAACGGCGTTGGTAGGCGTTCCGTCTGCGGCACTCAGGGGACGTATCCCGTAAAAAGCCCGGTTCAGTATGCTGTTGCCGTCAACTATCAAAAGCTTTTTTTGCTCTTTCATTTTTCCTTAATCTCCCGAAAAATTTTATGTCCTTATATTACCCATATTTTACAGTATTTTCGGCTGTATGTCAATAAATGCGCGAAATGAAAACCGAAGCATCTGAAATATTGCATTTGTTCTATATCATCATGGGTGCGCAGAACAGCATCTCTCGGATCGCGGCGTATATGGGGAAATACTTGCTCTCCCGTATAGGATTTTCCCCTTTTCCGCATTCAACGGTAAAGGAGGGACGGTCAAATTCCTTTATATACCAGTCCGTCAGTCCGCCGTAAGCCGCAAGACCCTCGGGTACGGAGACCGTATATCCCGACAGCTTTGCAAGCTTTGCCGCAAGCTGTCCCGCACCCTCAGGCACGTGCCCTCCCGATGTGTAATATATTTCCTCGCCCTGAGAATGAAGCGTAATTATCATAGATATTTTTTCGTTGAAGCGTATGTAGTTTGCAAGAGCGCCTGTCTCCGGCTCAGACTCGGGATATTCACCCGACCATCTTGTTGCTCCCGGAAGTATACCTTCTTTTTCCTCAAGCTTTTTATATTCCTCAAAACCCGCGTCGTAGTTATGGTTAAGGTCTACGCCTCTGGCGTTTGCCTGCCAGCGTGAAAAATCTCCCCCGCTCATTTTCATAAGTCTGTCAAACATGGGATTATCGCGTCCGGCGCCGTTTATCTGTATATCCGCACCGTCGGCGTTAAGCTGCGGCACAACGCATATCTCCCTTTCCGCAAACCTGCTTTGCGGCTTTGTAGTATTCGCAGTATTCGTTGACGAAGCGCAGAAGTATCAGGGTAGTTATCCATTCCATACCGTGGTGCGCTCCAACATACAAAACGCTTTTCTCCGCACCCGCGTCGCCCAGGGTCAGCATATGAATCTTTTTTCCCAGCATAGTTTCGCCGATAGAGGTCACGGATAGGAAACTGTAACGCTCCGCCATTATTTCTATATACTCGCATACTGCCGCATAATCGGCGGGGCGCGCAAAGTCAAGCAGAGCGCGGCCGCGGTCTATGGGCATTACATATCGCTTTGACATATACATTCTTCCTTTCTTCTTTTGTTGAATGTATATTACCGCGTTTATTTCAATATGCACACGGCACACGGCAGAAATATTTACAAATACCTCTATTGCTTTCCCGTACATATTATGATAAAATATTTTAAGAAATTTTTCGGGGTGTTATATGAACGGACTTCGTATACTGAAAAAATACCGGCTGGCGTCGCTTTTATCGGTGGCGGTATTCAGCCTGCTTTCCAAGCTGTGCGGAATACTGAAAACCCTGTGGGGCTCCGATGTGATGATAACCGGCTCCGGCTCATTTATTAAATATCTGCCCAAAGCGGCAGGCTACTGCACCGTTGCGTTCAGCCTTGCGGCAACCGCCTGCTGTATTGCATCGGTCATATACGCGGATATGTATTTCGGCAGGCGAACTTCTCTGCGCACTTCGTTTATCTCTTTAGGTGCCGCCGCCTTTGCCTCCGCCCTGTCCTGTGTTTTCGACATACTTTACAACTCATACGGCATGACCTCGTCTTTGGCGCTTATTCTTACGGCGGCGGTGGATCTTGCATATATCGCGGTTGCGGCTTTCGGTTCACTTGTGATCTCGGTAGTTTTGCAAGCCCTGCGTCCGAAAGGTTTCTCGCCCGCGCTGCCGGTCGTTCTGAGCTCCGTTCTGTACTATATCGCCCGCATATGCGATCTGACTTTTTCAAATGTGCTTCCGTTTCTGCGGGCATACGACGATGTGTCAAAAGACGAAATACTGACTATTGCGGGAGACTATATTTACTTTACGGTTTTATATCTGCTTGTGCTCTGCGCCCTTTCGCTTCTGTTTTGCGCAGTCCTCAGAAAGATCACGGGACGGCTGAAATTCAAGGTTATTAAGGTCAGAGCAGAAAGCAGCAAAGCTTGACAGATTTTCAACGCAAAGGAAAGGAACGGTGATTACTATGAAAAAAGCACTGCGCGCTTTAGCGCTCATACTGGCAGTTTGCGCCTGCGGAGCGTCTTTTTGCGCCTGCAAAGATAAAAAATATGCGGCTTACGATTCCACCGGAGAAAAATACGACTATTATCTTCCCGATTATGTAAAGGTTTGCAAGTACACAGGCATTGAACTGCCGGATCTTACTTTTGAGCCTACGGAAGAGGACATTTCCAAAAGAGTAAAGCAAAATGTGGCTTTGTTCTGCTTAAGAGAAGAAGACCCCGACCGCCCCTGTCAGGCGGGAGATGTGGTTGACATTATCACCACCTGCACTTTTACGGAGGACGGCAGCACCTATTCTCTGCTGAACTTTAAAAAGGATTCGGTAACCGGATTCGGTCAGTCTTTTGTTCTCGGTACGAATTACTTTTACTTCCCTGCTCTTGACGAGGCTGTGGAGGGTATGTCCGCAGGAGAAAGCAAAACCGTTACGCTGACGCTTCCCGACCCGTATTATAAGGACTATCTTGCCTCCGGCAAAGAGCTTAAAATGGAGATCTATCTGAACTACATTGATTCAATCGACTATGCACAGGTGGATGAAAATTTCTACGCCGAGCATATAGGTTACGGCTCCGCAGACTACCGCGAGGTGGTACGCAACAAGTTAAAGGCTGAATACGCCGAGCTTGTGAGCGGATACAAAGCGCAGCTTGCGTGGAACTATATCTGCGAGAATTCAAAGCTTCTGAAACTGCCGGAAAAAGAGTATCAGGAAACCTACGACACTATGCTTGACAGCGCCCGTACAAACGCTCAGAACAAGGATATGTCGCTTGAGGACTACGTAAAGAGCCTCGGATATGATTCCCTTGACGATTATTACGCTTATCTTGAGGATAAAAGCGAGAATATCTGCTATGAGGATATGATCCTGTACTATATAGTCCGGCGTGAGAATATTAACTACACCGACGAGTATTACGACGAACAGATACTTGCAATGGTTGAAGAATACCAGATAAGCGATCTAAGCGCTGCCGAGGATTTTCTGGACTATTACTACGGAATTGAAAATGTCCGCGAAGAAGTGCGCATGAAATACGCCCAGGAATGGATAGCCGATAACGCTAAAGTTGTAGAAGATGTCCACACGGTATATGACAACAACCTGAACGGCGGGAAGTGACGATTTAATGCGGGGCGCTGCCCCGTACCCCGGCACCAAACGGGGCTCTGCCCCGTACCCCGCTTAGTACCTTTTTTGAGAAAAAGGTACTAAGAACCCCAAAAAACTTTTAGTCAGGGCAAAGAAATCCCCCGCAGGGGTGCCGCGTTGCGGCAGGCATCTGAAGAAACGCAGGAGAAAGCAAGCTCTCTCCTGCGTTTCTTCATCGCTCCACGGACGGCTTCACCGTCCGCCCCTGCGGTAATAAGCAATCTGCTTTTCAATCTTTCTGTGAGTAGCTTCAAGTCTGCTATCGACACGCTCATTAGCGTTGCATTATTTCTGCCGCGAGACTTGAAGTTTAGGCTGACGGGACAGGCTCTCTACACTTAGTCGAATGTGTAGTGCTCTTGCAACGCAACGATTTGATGTTCTTCAGTGTCG
>CAMFEL010000102.1 GCA_945949385.1 uncultured Clostridia bacterium
AAAGCTTTTTGGAACTACCAGCACAGCTGGTAGTATTCGTTACACAATAAAAAGCGTGAGAGCAATTGCTCTCACGCTTTTTCGCTGTCAGTCAAGACTGTAATTCCATCTTGAAGCTAAAATAGAAGAATACTGATCCGCATAACTTCCGTAGCGGTACGACCCGTAGTAAACCGTGACAACGGTACCGTCGGACAGGACGGCGTTTGCAGGATATCCCATATCGTCGCCGTTTACAAATTTACTTGAAGCAAGCGCGGAATCCGACCATGTTCTGCCGCCGTCATAGGAGAAGCAGGTGTATACGGTATAGAGCGGAGATACATTCATATTACCGGTCTCGGAGGGCTGTGTTCTGATTGCGCACAGAAGCGCACCGTCGGCAGTCTCGGTCACGGACAACTCGTGGAAATTATTCACTCCGAACCCCGTCGGTCTTTCTATCTCCGAGCGGTATTCCCATGTATCCCCGTCATCGCGGCTTATATACACAGCCATGGTGTCAACGGGCTGATCTGCCGCGTCCAGCACCTTGCCCGCATACAGCACGGTGCCGTCTGACAGCTTCAGAGGCCCGTGAGCACTTGTAACGGGCACACGGGTACCGGGCTTTGTTATGCGGTAATTGGACAGCATATCTCTCATTGACTGCGTGGTGCGGGTCAGAGTGACGTATGAATAGCTTTCGGCACTCCAGCTTTCCCCGTAATCGGTGCTTTTGATTACATAGGACGCATAATCGGTACAGTAGGAGGGGTCGGTATTTCTTATAAATCGTACCATGGAAATATAAGTACCGTTTATTCCACCCACGGGATTTCCGGAAGAATCCCAGGAGGCCGCCTGCCAGCTCGGAGACGAACCGCCGCTGCTGTTCAGCTTCAGCACATTATAGTTTGAACCGCCGGGGAGATAAGATTCGGCAGAATTTGTGAAATATGTAACCAGCAGCTTGCCGTCGCCCAGATACGCTATTCCCGCATCGCGGTCATCCATTATTGTGTTACTTATCTGTCTCGGCTTTGAAAAGGTTTTTCCGCCGTCCTCACTGGTAACAAGCACCGTAGCACCGAAGGGGTCAACATGCGCCATTCTGCATCCGGAAGCGGATATATAAAGCTTATCGTTTTCGTCTACCGCAATTGAGGGCCATTTGGTGTTTACGAAATCGTGGTACATTCCGCCGTTGGAATTTGTCTTGTCATCATCGGTCATCTGACCCAGCCTTAAAACCAGATTTTCGCTTTCGATATTAACCGACAGATTCTTGGCGGTACCCTTTGAGGGATTGATTCTGTTGTCAATTATCCATTTCGCGCTGTATTCGTTGGCACAGGCAAAAACTTCGGAAATATTAACCTGCCCTGCTTCGGGGCAAGTAAGAATAACGCCTGTATATTCATTTGTGTCCGCACCGGGAAGCGAAAAATACGCCTTTCCGTTATAAACGGTTTTGACGGCTGTATTAACAACCGCACCCGTTTCCGCATCTTTCATTACGGGAACTGCCGAAAAATCCGTATACCCGGAATTTACAACAATATGAGTGATCCGGTTTACATCCATATCAAGGGATGAAAAATCTATTCTTACTGAAAACCCGCTGTCACCCTTGACGGTCGCGCAGTGCGCTGAGCTGTTATATGACAACGACGCATTTCCGGCGCAAACATAAGGCAAATTAAAAGTCTGACCGACCGTCAATTTCTTTATATAGTACATATCAATACCGTTGAGCCTGTCATTGCAGTCAATGTCGGTAATACGGCTTTGCCGCTGTGAAAAAGTCAATTTGCCGGCAATGGCCATTTTTATATACAACATATCAGCGCCGTTGATTCTGCCGTCATCGTTTGCATCACCGACGGTATAAGTCAGCTCGGTTGAAATACCGCTGACCTTGCCGTTATCCAGACCGAGTCTTGCAGCATATAATTTTTCTTCCGAAGCAAAGCTGTCTGTGGGAAATAACACTAAAGATGAAATCGCCAGCGCAAGCGCCGACAGTACGCTTAATGCTCTTTTAACTGTATTTTTCATAAGCTTCTCCCTGCATTGCCGTTCTCACCACAATGTATAAAAGTCCTGAATTGATTATAAAGGACAAACCGTACTGTAATTCAATACTTTTTGAAATAATTCAAAAAAGCTGCGGCCGGCGCAAAACGCAGGCGACAGCTTTTTTTCGAGTTTGTTTTTGCAAAAGTCCCTGATACGCTATGCGGCAGGTGTGAAGTCGTTGTTAAATACTACTTCGTCGGCGTTATACGAGGGCACCACATTTATCACGGTTTTTCCGCGGTTGAGGGAAACCTCTGTGCCGTCCTCATAAAAATACTTGATAACGGAGTCGTGGCTGTCCTTCTGCCATGTGATCTTCCGATAGGTGCCGTCCGTCAGATACCAGCCGTCGCCCGTACCCGTAGTAGTAACCCAAATGCGAGCCTTTTCGTCGCCGGCAATTGCGCCCGTGTCGGTAAACATTACTATGACGTTTCTGAAGCAAAGCTGCTCTCCGGTGGTGGAGTCAATATGCTTTTCCCCGTTGTACTGATACCTGAGATAGCCTTTATTTTCGGCGGAATAGGCATAGTCAACCGTCTGATAATTTGACATTACAACTTTGGCGTGAGCAGCCTCGGAGCCAAGTGATACATCGGTGCCCCAGGGCGCGAAATTCATGGGCTTCTCGTAGCCCGCCGCCTTTTCGGTACCGATACCGGCGTATTCTATGCCTGCTGCAAGTCCCGCGCCGCTTTTTACCATAAGCGTATGCTCGGAGCTGTATGTTTTCAGCCTTTCCGGGTCTCTGACAAAGGTCTCCGTCTTGTAGTACAGGTCGGCGGAGCCTCTGACTCCGTCAAGGTGATCGGTGCCTCTGGAGGCAATGGTGTCGTAAGCATAATCGCTGCCGCCGGCATGAATGAAAATGCAGTTATAGCTCTCGGCGTAGTCTATATAATAGTCTCTCGCGCTGCGCACACTGCCTATCTGGGTAATATCCTCATACTCGGTGATTATGGCCATAAGCCTTGTTATGCCGCCCTCGGCAAGGCACTCATACATTATGTCTGCCTGAGCGATACCCTCCTGCGGAAGGCTTGCATACAGGTTGTTGACCATAATGGAAACCGGGCGTTTTCCCGTCACATCGCTCTTTGCGGCAAGTCCGGTCAGCGGATTGATATACGCAGGCTCTCCTTCCGGCTCCTTCACTGCCGTTGTGGTATCCGAAGTTGCAGGCGAGGTGCTGTCCTGAGTATCGGTTTTTTTGTCCGGTGCGGTCTTCAGAATAATGAAAATAACAAGCGCAACAACCATAGTGCAAACCGCAATAAGTATAGCAAGCGAGCGTTTGTTCATATCAGTCGCCTATAAGTCTTTCCAGCCAGATGAGACCCAACTCAAAGGCGTCGCAAAGTCCGCTTTTCAGCTCCTGCTTTACGATTCTTTCGCCGTCGGAAAGCTCCTTGTCCGTTTTCATTATCTGAATGATTATTTTGTCGGGCACCATTGCACCCTTGAATTCTTTTTCCGTCATTATGATAAGCTGAAGGATATATTCGTCGTCTACATTGCCGTAGATAATGGTATTTCCCTCGCGTACCAGCGGGCGATCCTTATACATAAGAAACTTTCCGTCCACGGTAGCTTCTTTCAGAATATCCTTGGTTTCCTCGCTCATTTAAATACGTCCTTTCCGTGTCAGTACGCGGCGCAAGCCGTTACTGATATAATACTATATTTTGCCATGCTTGTCAAGTACGGCGGGCAGGTGCCGTCAACATAAGTGCGGCAAAAAGCGGGTATATGCAGCATAAAGAGGCGGAATGTAACACATATCGCCTCTTTTTGCTGATTATATTTCCGATTTGCTTATTCAGTCCCGCCGCTTCCCTTGCCGCTGAGATATTCGTCGATAGACTGCGCCGCTTTCTTTCCGGCGCCCATGGCGAGAATAACGGTAGCGGCGCCGGTCACGGCGTCGCCGCCTGCCCATACTCCGCATCTGCTGGTTGCGCCCGTTTCCTCCTCTACCACAATACCGCCGCGGCGGTTGACTTCGAGTCCCTCGGTAGTGGATTTGATAAGCGGATTGGGAGATGTGCCGATTGCCATTATAACGCAGTCTATGTCCATGATGAACTCACTGCCCTCAACAGGCACGGGACTGCGCCTGCCGCGCTCATCGGGCTCGCCCAGCTCCATTTTCTGACACTCCATAGCGATGACGCTACCGTTTTTCGGATCCCGTCTGTCCTCGGCGTTTTCATAGCCGATGATTTTGGTGGGGCTTGTAAGAAGCATAAACTCCACGCCCTCCTCCATGGCGTGCTCAACCTCCTCGCGGCGGGCGGGAAGTTCCTCCATGGATCTGCGGTAAACTATATATACCTTTTCGGCACCGAGGCGAAGCGCTGTACGGGCGGCGTCCATAGCCACATTACCGCCGCCTACAACTGCCACCTTGCCGCCCTTCATTACGGGGGTGTCGGAACCGTCCAAGTACGCTTTCATAAGATTGCTGCGGGTCAAATACTCGTTGGCGGAATATACGCCTCGCAGGCTCTCACCGGGTATACCCATAAAGCGCGGAAGTCCCGCTCCGCTGCCGATAAACACAGCCTCGTAGCCGTCCTCCAGCAGTTCGTCCACAGTAAGAGTCTTGCCTATGATAACATTGGTCTCCACATCGACCCCCAGCTTTTTCAGAGTGTCGACTTCCTTCTGCACGATTTTTTTAGGCAGACGGAATTCGGGAATTCCGTACACAAGCACGCCGCCGGGAGTGTGAAGCGCTTCAAACACCGTAACCTTATAGCCTTTTTTTGCAAGGTCGCCGGCGCAGGTAAGTCCCGAAGGGCCGCTTCCCACAACCGCTACCTTGTGACCGTTCTGCCTCGGGAGAGTGACCTCTCCGCTGAAATGCTCGTTGTGCCAATCCGCCACAAAGCGCTCAAGTCTGCCGATACCCACAGGCTCGCCCTTGATGCCGCGGACGCATTTTGCCTCGCACTGGTTTTCCTGGGGGCATACTCTGCCGCACACGGCGGGAAGGCTGGAGGAAGCGGAAATTATCTGATACGCCGCTTCAAAATCCCCTTCTCTCACCTTTTCGATAAAGGCGGGGATATGTATGTTTACGGGGCAGCCGGAAACACAGGGCATATTCTTGCAGTTAAGACAGCGAGCCGCCTCACCCAGCGCCGTTTCCTCGGAATATCCCAGCGCTACCTCGTCGAAATTATGAGCTCTGACAGAGGGCTCCTGTGACGGCATAGGCGCTTTTTCCAAACTCATGTCAGCCATTTGCAGAGTCCCCCTTTGCAAAAAGATTGCAGGTCTGTTCGTATGCGTGTCTTTCAAAATTGCGGTATGCGCCGCCGCGCTCCATAGCCTCGTCAAAATCCACCTCGAAGCCGTCAAAGTCGGGGCCGTCCACGCAGGCAAACCTGGTCTTTCCGCCTACGGTCAGGCGGCATCCGCCGCACATTCCCGTACCGTCTATCATAATGGGATTCATGGAAACTACGGTTTTTATATTATAAGGCTTTGTGGTTGCCACAACGAATTTCATCATAACAAGGGGGCCTATGGCAATAACTTCATCGTAACCCTCCCCCGCCTCGATTGCTTCTTTGAGAGGCACGGTAACAACGCCCTGTCTGCCGGCACTGCCGTCGTCGGTCATAAGGGTGAACTTCGTCGATGCGGCGCGAAACTCATCCTCAAGTATTACAAGGTCGCGGTTTCTGAAGCCTACCACGGAATGCACCTCGCAGCCCGTTTCGTGAAGCTTCTGCGCTATGGGAAGCGCAATGGCACAGCCAACGCCTCCGCCGACAACGCACACTTTTTTAAGTCCACAAAGGTCGGTGGGCCGTCCCAGAGGACCGGCGAAATCCTGTATATACTCCCCGGCTTCTTTTGCGCCCAGTTTTACGGTAGTAGCGCCCACAAGCTGAAAAATAATACGCACCGTACCTGCTTCTCTGTCGTATCCCGCAACAGTCAGAGGTATTCTCTCTCCGTTTTCGTCTACGCGGAGAATTATAAACTGTCCCGGCTGTGCCGCCCTTGCTACAAGGGGAGCTTCTATATCCATCAAAGTGACGGTGGGATTAAGCTCTTTTTTATTTACTATCCTATACATAATGTTCCTTTCCGAAGGCGCCTTAGCTGCCCGTACTACGGTATTTTACCACAAAGCCGCAATTTTGTCTACAATTTTTGCTTCTTTTATGCACCACATCAAAATCGCAGGGCATATGCCCTGCAATTCCGGTAAGCTTACTGCTGATCCTTTTTCTCTTCGTCGGAAGCCTCGGCCTCGTCGCCGTTTGCCCACTCGTCGGCTTTATCAATGCCCTTTTTTGCGGACTTTACTATCGACTGTCCCAAATGCTTAAACGCTTTTCCGAGACCGACACCGGTTTCCTTCCAATCATCTCTGAGATCTGCCATAAATATATCATTCCTTTCGGTAAGGTTCTGCACCGCAATTCCGATAATACCGTGAATACGGAGCAAAACTAAAATTTATTTTACATTATCAGTATAGTACAGTTTACCCGATTTGTCAACAAAGTATTTCAAGCATCAGCGGTATAAAGCGGATTTTGAGAGAAATTAAAAATCGGGACATATTTTGACGGAAGATATGTAATAATTTATTTGTCGGAGCCGATTATCCGTCCCTGTTGATCGGTTTCTTGAAAAGAAAGTGCGGAAAATAAAAATATTGTCAAAAATGTTATTGACAAAGCGGGGATGTCATGATATAATATCAAGGCGCGTGGCGGAATAGCTCAGCTGGCTAGAGCAATCGGTTCATACCCGATAGGTCGTGGGTTCAAGTCCAACTTCCGCTACCAAAGGCCCGTTGGTCAAGAGGTTAAGACACCGCCCTTTCACGGCAGTAACGGGGGTTCGATTCCCCCACGGGTCACCAAAGAAAAAAAGTCGCTTCGGCGGCTTTTTTTCTTTGGTGACCCGTGGAAAGCGAGCGGAGAAATGTCAATTCCGTGATGACTTGGTATTGAATTCAAATTTGATTATTTGCTGACAGAAGTGGAGAGAGGTTTTTTCGAAGGGACTGCTGTCCCGTCAGCAGTCCCTCCGAGCCTCCCCGACCGGCTAAAGAGAGGGGAGACGATGTATCTTCTCCCCTCTCTTTAGAATCTCTCCCTCCTCTCGACAGGTCAGAACATCAAATCGTTGCGTTGCAAGAGCACTACACATTCGACGAAGTGTAGGTAGCTTGTCCCGTTAGCCTAAATTTTTAGTCTCGCTATGGAAGTAAAGCAACGCTAATGAGCGTGTCGATAGCAGATTTGAAGTTACCCACAAAAGGCAAGTTTTTCAAAAATGATAGTGTTTTTGGGAATTCAAACTTGATTATTTGCTGATAGAAGTGGAGAGAGGATTTTTCGAAGGGACTGCTGTCCCGGCAGCAGTCCCTCCGAGCCTCCCCGACCGGCTAAAGAGAGGGGAGGAAATGGGTCTCCTCCCCTCCCTTTAGAATCCCACCCCTCCTCTCGACACGGAAGAATTGCAGAGCGGTGCGTTGAAAGGTCACAACACATTCGACTAAGTGAAAAGGAGCTTGCACCCTTAGCCTAAACTTCAAGTCTCGCGGCGGAAATATAGCAAAGCTCGGGAGCGTGTCGA
>CAMFEL010000103.1 GCA_945949385.1 uncultured Clostridia bacterium
GGGCGGCGTCTGTAACGACGGTTTCCGTACTAAGAACTTCGAGAGCATCGCGAAGCCGATTTTCCGGAAGCTCCGGATTCATAAGAGAATAAAAAAGACCTGCATACGCCGCTCCCAAAAAAACACTAAGTGTTTCAAAGCTTTTGTCTGCATACACGGCAATGCCGCGACGCGCTCCCGTATTTAGAAGCGCCGTCGCCGTTCTGCGGCTTTGCTCTCTGAGCTGTGCCCATGTGTATTCGCCCTTTGCATCCCGAACGGCTACCTTTTCGGGAAATCTTTCGGCACTGCGCTCAAGATAATCCGTAATATTATATATCATCGGTTTTTTCTCCGTAGGTGTTGTGATTGGTGTACTATGTTTATTAGTACACTTGTATTATAGCACTGTATAAAAAATTGTCAATAGGATTTTGAAAATATACAAAATTGTTTGCAGGATAAATGTTTCCGGCTTCTGTTTTTAATTTCATTATATACTGCAAAAAACACGAAATATACAGAAAACTGTAAGAATAAAGTAAAAGTACGGCAATATGGCAGACATGCATTGACCGGGTTATAATAATGTGATAAAATATGATCAAAACAACCGCAGCTATAACCGTTTGTTGGGTTTTCAACCGATAGTTGTGCCATCTTCAACTTCCGGTATGTTCAAATTCAGTCATTTGCCGCTTATAATCAGGTTACAGACACGAAGGCGCCGTGTGTCTGATTAACGAAAGGTAAGGTATTTATTATGGAGTATTCACTTGGTAAAAAAATCGCGGAGCTTCGTAAAAGCCGCGGTATGACACAGGAAGCGCTTGCGGAAAAAATGGGAGTAAGCGCGCAGGCTGTTTCAAAATGGGAAAACGATCTTTCCTGCCCCGATGTTATGTCTCTGCGTCCGCTGGCGAATCTTTTCGGAGTTACGGCAGACGAGCTTCTGGCTCCCGGAGAGATCAGCCGTGCCGAGGTTCTTCCCGAAGTAGAGAGAAAAAACGTTGACGATATGATGCTGAGAATCTATGTAAATGACAATGAGGACAAGGTAAAGTTAAACATTCCGATTCTGCTGCTGAAAGCATTTATGGGTGAGGACGGAAAACTTTCCGACGGAATAAACATGAAATTCGGCAGCAAGAGCCTGAACGGTATTGATTTTCAAAGTATTATTACCGCCGCTTCCATGGGAACCGTAGGAAAGCTTTTGGAGATGGAATCGGACGACGGCACCACTGTTGATATCTATATTGAATAGGGATTGAGCTGCAAATGAAAATTGAAATAACCGAAGACGGAAAAATGCATACTGTTCGCGTTCCCATCACAGTAGTTGCTAAAATGATTAAGAGCAACAATACAGACCCCCAATCGGGTGCAAAAATAGCAAAAGCACTCAGAGCGTGTAAAAAGAAATATCCGAAGCTCAAATTAGTGGAAGTTGAATCCGAAGACGGCGAAAAAGTAGATATTTTCCTTTGAAAACTGAAAGGTTGAAACGCAAATGCGTTTCAGCCTTTTTATGTTTTTGCATTAAAGTAAAGCAATACCTGCTTTTTTGCATATCTTCTGCGTTTCCTCGTCCCACGCACCGGACTGCACCTCTCCTATATGGGCGCAGCCCATAAGCAGCATACAAAGCCTTGACTGACCGATACCGCCGCCGATAGTCAAAGGAAGCTCTCCCGCAAGCAGCGCTTTGTGGAACGGCAACTTGCGGCGTTCCTCGCAGCCTGCAATTTTAAGCTGTTTTTCAAGGCTTTCGGTGTTGACTCTGATGCCCATGGAGGATATTTCGAAAGCTCTCTCCAAAAGCTCGTTGTACACGATAATATCGCCGTTAAGCTCCCAGTCATCGTAGTCGGGGGCTCTGCCGTCATGACGCCTTCCGCTTTTCAGCGTCTTTCCGATCTGCATAAGGAAAACGGTATGATGGATCTTTGCATATTCCGTCTCGCGGCGGGCAGGCTCAAGCTCGGGATACATATCCTCCAGCTCCTGAGTAGTGATAAAGGTCACATCCCTGCAAAGCTCGGGACCGATGTCGGGAAACTCCCATTTCAGCTCGTCGGATGTATTGCATACAGCGCTGACAATGCGCTTTACCGTGTCCTTCAGATATTCAATATTTCTCTGATCGGCGGTTATGACCTTCTCCCAGTCCCACTGGTCAACATATACGGAGTGCAGATTGTCAAGATGCTCCTCGTCACGCCGTATGGCGTTCATATCCGTATAAAGACCCTTGCCGGGGCGGAAATCGTACTGCTTCAGCGCCCAGCGTTTCCATTTTGCAAGAGACTGGACAACCTGATATGTTTTATTGCCTACGGCGGGTACATCAAAGGAAACGGGACGCTCAACACCGTTAAGGTCGTCGTTAAGTCCGCTTTCCGCCGTTACGAACAAAGGAGCGGACACTCTTTCAAGATTAAGCGCCGCGCTTAAATTTTTCTGAAAACTCTTTTTAATCAGTTCAATGGCGCGCTGCGTCTCGTATACGGAAAGACGGGTAGCGTAGCCCTGCGGAACAAATACTTCTGACATTTCCGCACCTCCGTTTTTAATAATAAATATATAATACACTAAAGTCCCCTCTGTGTCAAGAAAAAATGAGGTGATTAGTAAAAGCGCCGCACACGGCGGCGCTTTATAACTGCTACTTGATGCTTAACAGAAGCTTTACATAATCGGTATACCTGTTCCAATCGTCCTTTGACAGATTTCTGTAATTGTCCGTAAGCATTTTGCCTTCGGTCAGATAGTTTTTCAGCATATCGTTGTACCTGTCAAAATCGGCGTCGTCAAGCTCCGACAAAAGCTTTATCTGCTGTGCGGTCGCCTCTTTTTCATCGGTATATCTTCCCCATGCGGCCTCGTAAAGTTCGGGAATAATCTGCACCGCCTTTGAGACGGTATTACCGTACGCCTGCTGACCGACGGCCTGTGCATAGCTGTTGCCCATTCCGCCTGTCAGCGCCGCAGATTTACCGATAGCGTCCTGCATGGCAAGCCGCGCCTGATCAGCGTATGAATCTCTGTATGCCCTGTATACGGGGTCGTTTTCGGCATTATACGAAAACTTTGTTTCCGACAGTATATCAAGCAGGCTGTCTATTTCATCGGCATACTTTGCTCCGGTGTAAACCGGGCGGTTACTGCGCCAATCGTCTGCCAGCGCTTTTGCCTTGGCAGCAGCACCTGAATCCGTAGCGCTTCTTTCATTGTTTATAAGACTTGTTGAAATAAGAGGAGACAGAGTTGTGCTTTGCCCGTATACATTCGCAGACGATCCCTTTGACGAACCGGAATCGCTGTTTTTATTATCGGTTTTTGTATTTTTTTCATCTGTTTTGCCCTTCTCCGGTGCCGGAGCATAGTCGCTTGATTTTTTATATATCACGGTCAGTTTCTCCTTTCGTCAAGTATTTTCTGTATCTCGCTGTTGAAATTCTCATAACCGAGGTTTTCCGAAAACACGCACACTTCCTCACAAAACATATACAGCCATGAGTACAGCGCGTCCAGCTTTTCCTCTGTAGTGCCGCTCAGAACGGGAGGTTGTCTGTTTGACAACTTCATTATTATTCATCCTACCTTTCCAACATTCAGTATTGCTCAGAACGCAGTTGAATTGATTTGAAATTTACAGCCCGCGCGGGGATACGGTACTGCACCTCTCCCATACGCTGGTAAGGGAGCGCAGAACACATTTTCCGCGCCCTTCAACTTTTATGCGAAAGCTTGCACAGCGCCGAGGTCGGACTTCCACCGTTTTAATGCCGTCTCCGGTACCTGTGAAAGCATATTCCGTCACCCATTCTCCGCCCTCACGGGAAAGTGATACGGTGGCTTCGGCACCCGCTTCCGGTTCAAGGCGCAGAACAACGCGGGACACATATTTGTGGTGCGGGGTATCGTAACCCATATCTCCCGTTTCAAAGTTCCATTCATATGAGTTTTCTTTCTCCGGAGTGCCTGCGATACCGTCGGAATCCGCGGCATATACGGTGCTTTTGTCACCGCTTTGGCACAGCATATACAGTTTTGTGCCGCTTCGGCAGAATGAAACTATACCGGGGTCGTCCTCCCTGCTCCACAGCTTTCTTTCACTGTCATAAACATACAGGCTTCTTTCGCCGTCTCTGTCAGCCATTGATACATAGTATTTGGCTCCCACGCTGCCCGCCACGGCATTTTTGAATCCGGCAGAGTCAAGACATTGATCTATAACCTGAGGAATACTGCCGTCATAGCGCACAATGCCGTCAGTTGATTTATAATACAGACAGTCTCCGACGGTGGCTAAGCTTTCGGAACTTCCTATCTCAACTCCGCGCATTTTTGACTCGGTTACCGTGAATTCCGCAGGATAGCTTCCGTACACCTTAATTATGGCATTTTCCTTGAAGAACACGGGATTACCGTTGAAGCATACAGCTCCCGTGAAAGCGCCCGGCGTATTTATGCTTGCCGTCCATGAATCAGTGGAAACACCTTCAAATCTATGCCAGTTATATGCGTCGCCCAAGGCAGATGCGTATATTTCGTTTACGGGAACATTCCCCGCACCTACGCCGTATCTGCATCCCCACAGACGGTTTCCGGCTGATACTACAAAATCCATATCCGGCACCGTTCTCGCTATGGTAAATGAGCCTGCGGACTGAGTAAAGCTCGCGATAGGTGAGATTATCAGCTTTGAACGCTGAATATCAATGTTTTTAATATTGTAGCTTCCGTTAAGCTCTGCATCGGTAAAACCGCTCAGCTCTACAGTATCGTTTTTCCTGACAGAAATGTTAAAGGCCAGCTTTTGGTAGAATGCACCTTTTCCGCCTTCCTCGGTCAGCTTGTATACGCTGCAGCTTATAGCCGTAAATGCACCGGAGGAATTAAGCGTGCCGTCAAGATCGCTTCTTTCGGCGCACAGTTCATAGAAAAAACCGTCCTGTGCTCCAAGCGGTATGTTCTTAGTGTACTCAAGCGGCAGTTTTTCAGCCATGGTCATAAGGTTTACAACTTTTTTATCGGGGAAGAAATACAGCCTGGTACCCGATGTCACATACTGCTTTTTTCCTTGAGTCAGAAAACCGTTTGTGTTCATGATTATATGCTCACCGAAGCCGTCGTTATCTGCATAATATGCTTTGAGCCTTGTCGGTACATCAAGTACAAATGCGTCGTGAACGATATTCTGCCCTACCTGAACATCAAGAGACAGCATACCGTATATTTCCGTATCTCCGAAATCTACTTTGCCGCGCGGTTTTCTGACGCTGAAAGCAGGATAGGAATCGGAGCTCATATTTGTCAGATCGGCAAAGCATCCGTCGTGCGGAACGGTACGTCTGTCAAGACCGTTAAAGGTCGAAACTGTTTTTTCTGTTTTTGTGTTATTACTTAGAGACGCAAGCTTCATATGCACCTCACAGCTTTATTTTTGAGACGCCGAGCGGCGCTCTTTCTCTGTTAACACAGTCGGCGTACGATGAATATGCCGCGGCAAAAAGTGCCGCTGAGTTCATATACCTTTCCGTATCCCTCAGATACATATCGTTTTTCATCTGCAGGTACAGAATATACAGCTCCGATTGCGGGTCGGGTACCGTAAGCAGCGCGTCGCCGTCGGCCGTTATATCGCAAAACGAGCCGCTGTCGGCTCCTGCATGCGTGATCTCGAGTTCACGGCGCACGGTATCCTCGATTTCCCACAGCCAGTTCAGGAGCTTGTCTCTCGGTACCGTGTCGCCCATGCAATCATTTGCACGGGCAATCGCTTCGTTTACTGTCATATTTAACCTCCTTTTTACAGATAGAAGCCGTGCCGCGCCCATATGGGGCGGCACGGCTCCGACTTATCAGCCGCCCGTGGCAAACGTTTCTATAAACGCCTCTGCCGCGGCATCCTGCCGCTGTGAATTTTCTATCACTTCGGCAAAGCGCAGGGGTACCTCCACGCTTTTACCTGTCTGAATAAGCATATTTTCCCCGTTGACCGCAACATACCGCTCCGTATCGTTCTTATTCTGTCGGGGAATAAACACCGTTTTCTTTTTTGCCGCTTCGGCGGCGTTATTTATATTTGCCATATATTTTCCTTTCCGGGCGACTCAGCCCTTAGTTTTCTTCAATTGCAGTTGAGGAGAATGAGGAACCGGACTCCACTCTCAGCAGGTATTCCTCAACAAGCCGTTTTGCTACCTTTGTTGCCTTCCAGCCTACGGAGGAGCGCTGATTAAGCGGGTCGTTTCCGTAACCCTTCTGCTTCACGATATGCTCTATACCGCCGCCTCCTATTTCGGTAGTTCCGTATGCGTTAGCACCGATAAACAGAGTTGCAAAAGCAGGGCATCCGCACTTACCGCCTCCGCCGGGATAGATCCTGTCGCCGGCGGCGTAAGTTATCCCAAGCGCTTTGTCAAGATACAGGTATCCCTGCGCAGGATTTACACCGATTACGGCAGCGGTTACGATTTTGTCCTCGGAAGCGTCCCAGTACTGAATTTCAGTGTCTTTGAGCAATGAATTGATTGCTTCGCTTACCGTTACTCTGTAAGGAGTGACGCTTCCCGCAAGGCAGGAAGTGTCAGATGCGGAAGAATTATAAGCCGTGACAGTCAGATAGCGGCTGTCTGCACTCAAGTCCTTACCTGTGAAAATTTTCGCCTCGCTTGTCTGAACAAAACGGACACCGCCGATAGTACCGATCTCACCTCTGAGAATATTCTTAGGATCGGTATACTTCTGAATGTCAAGCCACTGACCCTTTGCGTCCTGCATAAGATCATAAGCCACATAAGGATGGATTATGGCCACATAACTGCCGTCTATGGTAGGCGCGTTCATCGCTTTAAGCTGAGCCGCCGCTTTGAACACATCCTTGACGCGAAGCTTGGAATCTGCCGTAAGCTCACTTCTTGAAGTGATTTCCGTCTCACTGCCGTCTGCGCTTACCTTGGGGCAGTAGTTTACATTGGTACCGCCCACTATCTGGTTGCGAACTATTGTGTCTATAGTACGGCCGGCCTGATCCGCAAGCTGCTTTGTTGCTTCCACAACAATGGGGTCAACGCTTGTCATCTCAAGCATATCGGTAAGCTCCACATAATCGCCGTACTGATCCACGGTTGCGGTTACCGGTACTACCGTAAGAGAAGAGCCCGTAGGAGTCACTCCCTCTGTAATGGGATTCAATGCCTTGGGCAGAGCGTTGAATTTGCGGAATTCGATAGTCTTACCGCCGTTCTTGGGAATAGGTCTTTTCTGCGCAAACTGATCATGCACCAAAGCAGGCCCTGCAAGTTCTATGAGAGTTTTGTCATAGAACGATTTCATCTCCGCGGACAGCCCGGCGTTATTGGGCAAAGTATCGTACTTTATAGATGTTCCGTTAGATGTTTTTACAAATGCCTCGGTGCCGTGTACATTGTCACCTGCTCCGAAAAGACGGATATTGAATGAACAGTTCATATTTTTTCCTTTCATCCGTTTTAGAATTTTACCTTTGCGCCGTTTTCAACCCGACGGAGTATGTCGCGGATACCTTTACCCGTCAGGCTGTCGACGCTGAGTTTTGTCTGTGACGGAGCCTGTCCTGCAGACCCGTTTTCATCCGGTCTGCCTATGCCCGCGCGCAAGCG
>CAMFEL010000104.1 GCA_945949385.1 uncultured Clostridia bacterium
AGAACCTTTTTCTCAAAAAAGGTTCTAAGCGGAGCGCGAGGCAGAGCCTCGCATGTGCTTAAGCGGGGTGCGGGGCAGCGCCCCGTATATATCCCGCGGAGCGCGAGGCAGAGCCTCGCATATGCTTAAGCGGGGTGCGGGGCAGCGCCCCGTTTGGTGCCGGGCGTGCGGGTCGGAGCCCCTATGTAAGCGGGCATGGATGGACAGCGACACGGCAGAGTACTGTATTCTACATCCGTACCGCAGTTCTCCGTATCTTGAAAAACGCCGTGCGGTGTGATAGAATATACTGAGAAAAGGGGGCAAGAGCGTGAGACTTGACAAATATATTGCCGACACGGGGATCGCCAGCCGCAAAGAGGCGGCAAAGGCGGCGCGCAGCGGTCTTGTAAGCGTAAACGGTGAGACGGTTCGCGATGTTTCCGTACACATAGACGAGAAGACCGCAAGTGTTATTTACTGCGGCGCTCCTTTGAAGCGTGAGGAATTTACCTATGTAATGCTAAACAAGCCTGCGGGATATATCAGCTCCACGGAGCCGGGCGCAAAAACAGTAATGACCCTGCTCCCGGAAGAATTCACAAAAATGAAAATGTTCCCCTGCGGACGCCTTGATATAGATACGGTGGGACTTCTGCTTATATGCAACGACGGTCCCCTTGCCCATGAGTTGCTGAGCCCGCGGCGTCACGCCGAGAAAACATACGGCTTTCGCTGCTGCCCGCCCATAGACACGGATTCTGCCCGGGAACTTGAAGCGGGTGTCGACATAGGCGGCTATGTGACAAAACCGTGCCGCGTGCAGCTGTCGGCAACGGGAGACAGCGGCGAGATTACCCTTACCGAGGGCAAATTCCACCAGATAAAAAGAATGTTTTCTTCAAAGGGCTCCGAAATAGTGTATCTTCGCCGCCTGTCCTTCGGCGGAATAAAGCTTGACGAAAGCCTGAAAGAGGGGCAGTGGCGCCGCTTGACCGACGGGGAAATTGAGACTCTGCGCAGCGCCGGTGCGGCCTCGGGGCAAGCCGAAAATTAAGGATTTCGGGAAAACCGACAGATTGGGAGTACTCCCGGGTAAATCCAAAGCCGCCGAACTTTGAGAGCGGCGGTAAAAGCCGCCCGACACGGATAAAAGCGGCGGTAAAAGCTGCCCGCCGCTTTTCTGTATATGTTTTCAAGGCTTTTTCGCAGGCAGAAACGCGTCGCATGAGCCTATTTTCCCCCGCCTTTTTTCAGACTGCGGCGCTTTTGTGCCGCGGCTCTTTTTTTCTCCCGCCGCAGTTTTCGAGCTTCTTCCGAATCAACCCTCTTTTTCCGGAAAGCCTCGTCCCTTGAGAGCCTCTTGCCGAGAACGGCAAGCTGCGCCGCCGCTCCAAGCGAAGGCAGAAGAGCGGCGCCCGCTCCCGCCGTCATTATGCAGGCTGTGGTAACTTCGGTGCCGGAGCTCATTTCCGAAGCGGCGTAGGTAAACATAAGCGTAAGCAAAGCCCAAAGAGCTGCGGCAACACCGCGCACAGGAGCTAGCCGCGGACTTGCCGCAAGGGAAATCATCATAAGCAGGGTGAAGCCTATAACGGCGGACAGATCTATTTTTAGAAACAAAACAAAATCCGCACGTGCAGCAAAAGCCAGAGCTTTGTCCGCTTCCTGTGCCGCGCTTGATGCGAACACGGTAATGCTGACCGCAAGCACAACGGCGCCCACCGCGGCGGCAGCAATCATTATTTTCGCGGCGCGCAAAGCGTCTTTTTTACTGCTTGCCCGCAGAGAAGCCGACAGAAACACGGTACCCAGCGCAAAAACGGGTACCGCTGCAATCAAAACAGACCACATAAACGACTCCGAAACATAAAAGTATACGATAATTGTATCACGAACGGCGCAGAGTTTCAACAAAAAGTCAAAATAATACAAATTATAAAAGTTTTCGCTTCCCCTCTTGCATTTTTTGCTCTTATGATATATAATATCACTTGGATTTTTTGATTTCTTTGCATTTTAACAAAATAAATTATTCAAAAACCGCAGCGTTTTCGCAAGAGTGGAAGCGGGAAAGGCTTAAACTTATGAACAGATACGAAAATGAGAATAAAGAAAGCGTGAAGTCCGAGCTTTCGGCTGTAAGAAAAGAGCTTGCCGAGTGGAAAGCAAAAGGACTTGAACTTGATATTACCCGCGGAAAGCCCGGCAAGGAGCAGCTTGATCTGTCGGAAAAAATGCTTGATGTTATCAGCACCTCTGCGGACTGCCGCTGCGAGAGCGGGCTTGACTGCCGGAATTACGGCGTGCTTGACGGCATCCCCGAGGCAAAGCGACTGTTTTCGGAGCTTCTGGACATACCGGAGCAGCGTCTGATAGTGGCGGGCAACTCCTCACTTAATATAATGTTTGATACAGTGGCGAGAGCCATGCTGTTCGGCGTGTACGGCGGCAAGGAGCCTTGGGGCAAACAGGGGAAAATCAAGTTTCTTTGCCCCAGCCCCGGATATGACCGCCATTTCGGCATTTGCGAAGCAATGGGCATTGAGATGATTCCCGTGGACATGACTCCGCAGGGGCCGGATATGGACACCGTGACCCGCCTTGTGGAGAGCGATGCTTCCGTTAAAGGTATATGGTGCGTGCCCAAGTTTTCCAACCCGGAGGGATATACCTATTCCGATGAGACCGTGGAGCGCTTCGCCGCTCTGCGCCCCGCCGCACCGGACTTCCGCATTTTCTGGGATAACGCCTACGCCGTACATGAATTCTGCGGCGAGGCAGTGCCCCTTAAGGACATCTTCAAGGCTTGCGCAAAATACGGAACAGAGGACAATGTGTTTTACTTTGCTTCCACTTCCAAGATCACCTTCCCCGGCAGCGGCGTGGCGATTATGGCGGCAAGCGAGAACAATATTGCCCAGATAAAGCCTATCCTGTCGGCGCAGACGATCGGATTTGACAAGATCAATCAGATGCGCCATGTGAAATATTTCGGCGACGCCGCAGGAGTGCGCGCCCATATGAAAAAGCACGCGGATATAATCAGACCCCGTTTTGAGGCAGTTATAGCCGCTTTCAGAAATAATCTGTCCGGCATTGCGGAATGGACGGAGCCTCTGGGTGGATATTTTATCGACCTTGCGGTGCCGGACGGCTGTGCGGGACGGGTATACGACCTGTGCGCAGACACCGGCGTAAAGCTGACAAATGCCGGCGCCTCCTATCCTTACGGCATTGACCCCCGCGACAGACACCTGCGTATCGCGCCTACTTACCCCTCTTTTGAGGAGCTGACGCAGGCTATCGAGGTACTTTGCCTGTGCGTAAAGGCGGCGGCAATGGAAAAGGCGCTGGAAAAATAAAAAAGCAAAGTCGAGTATGCAAAAGCTGTTGACATACGCCGCAGCTTGTGATACAATACGAACAACACGGTAGAGGTGCATTGAGTCAAGAGTACCGCGGATGTCAAGGGTCGGCTGCCCGTTGTCCGCGCAAAAGGGGCCGGTGCCGAGGGCAGACCGCAGCCTGGTCTGTGCCGGTTCTTGCGAATAAGATCGTAAGGACTGTCGCTTTTGCGGAGAGCTATCAGTATATAAAGACTATATTTGATCAAAGCTTTTTTGCATTTATAAGCCGACCGTGAGGTCGGCTTTTTGCGTCCGTCGGCAAGCGCTTCGGCGCGCCGCAGTATAGCCCGCGGGGCTTAAAAAGAAAGGATCGAAGAGAAAAATGAAAAAGACAGTATTCAAGGGTATCGCAACTGCGCTTATCACTCCCTTTGCGGAGGACGGCGGTATAGACTACGGGCAGTTCGGAAAGATCATCGACTGGCAGATAGAGTCCGGAATAGACGCTTTGGTGGTGTGCGGCACTACGGGAGAAGCGTCGACGCTGAGCGATGACGAGCACCGCGACGCCATAGCGTACGCGGCAAAGCGCGCAGCGGGGCGCGTGCCCATTATTGCCGGCACAGGCTCCAACGATACCGCATACGCCCTTGACCTTACACGCTGTGCCTGCGAGGCGGGAGCGGATGCCGTTCTTGTAGTCACTCCCTATTATAACAAGGCGACCCAAAAGGGACTTGTGCAGATGTTCACAAGCATTGCGGACGCAAGCACGGTACCCGTTATACTTTATAATGTACCCTCTCGTACGGGAGTAAATATTGAGCCTGATACCTACCGGATCCTTGCGGATTACGAAAATATCGCGGGTATCAAGGAAGCAAACGGCAATATTTCAAAAATAGTGGAGACTATGTCCTATGTAAACGGCAAGCTGGATCTGTATTCCGGCAACGACGACCAGATAGTGCCCCTGATGGCACTGGGCGGCGTGGGAGCCATTTCCGTGCTTTCAAATATTATGCCGAAGGAAACCTGCGAAATAGCACACCGCTTCCTTGCGGGTGATGTTGCAGGCGCCGCGGCGCTCCAGTATAGGTACCATTCCCTTATAGACGCCCTGTTCTCCGAGGTAAACCCCATCCCCGTAAAGGCGGCAATGGCAGCAATGGGATACTGCCGCAACACTCTGCGCCTGCCTCTGACGGAAATGGACAGCGCAAAGGCGGAAAAGCTGTACGGGATTATGCGAGAGCACGGTCTCATAAAATAAATATTGAAAGCTACAAATACCGAGGCAATAAAAATGATGAAGATAATCCTGAACGGCGCCGGCGGCAGAATGGGACGCGCTCTGCGCGAGCTTTTGCTCAGCGGCGACGGCGGCGCGGTAATATGCGCCGAAATAGACAAGAATTCTCCGGATATGCCCTTCAAAAACATAGCGGATTATAAGGACGCAGCCGATGTGATAATAGACTTTTCCCATCACAGCGCCACCAAAGAGCTTGTGTCCTACGCCATGGGCAGAGCTTTGCCGCTTGTCATATGCACAACGGGACAGACAGATGAGGAGCTGGCACTTATTCGTGAGGCAGCTCTCAGCGTTCCCGTGTTTCTCAGCGCAAATATGTCACTGGGCATTGCGGTGCTGTGCGATTTTGCAAAGCGCGCCGCCGAGCTTTTTCCCGATGCTGATATTGAGATAGTGGAGGCGCACCACAACAGAAAGCTTGACGCCCCCAGCGGTACAGCCCTTATGCTTGCGGACAGCATATGCGAGGCGCGCCCGGATTCTGTACTGGTGTACGGGCGTCACGGTATGGAAAAGAGAAGCGAAAAGGAAATAGGCGTACATTCCATCAGGCTGGGAAGTGAGACGGGTATGCACGAAATACTCATTTCCAACGGATTTGAGACCCTGACTCTTAAGCATAACGCCCATACCCGCGATGTTTTTGCCAAAGGCGCGCTTGCCGCGGCGAAATTCCTTCTGACAAAGCAGGCGGGACTGTACGATATGCAAAGCATTATGAAAGACTGAAAGACTGAAAGACTGAGGGGGCTGGATATGAAGATATACTTTACGAAAATGCACGGCATAGGCAACGATTACATATATGTAAACTGTATGGAAAAAGAGCTGGAGGATCCATGCGGCGTGTCCGTGGCCATGTCTCCCAGACATTTTTCCGTAGGCTCCGACGGATTGATTATGATATGTTCGTCAGAAGTCGCCGACGCAAAAATGCGTATGTTCAACGCCGACGGCAGTGAAGGGAAAATGTGCGGAAACGCCATCCGCTGCGTGGGCAAATACCTGTATGATAACGGGATATGCAAAAAAGAGAATATTTCCGTTGAGACCTTGAGCGGCATAAAATACCTGACTCTGACGGTTGAGGGCGGCAGCGTAAAATATGTAAGCGTAGACATGGGAAAAGCCTCTTTCGAAGCTGAGGATATCCCCACAACCTACGGCGGAGAGATGATAGACGCTCCCGCTGCGGTAGACGGCAAGACATGGCGAATGACGGCGGTATCCGTGGGAAATCCCCATTGGATAACCGTAGTGGACGATCCGTACGCGCTGGAGCTTGAAAAAATCGGTCCTGCATTTGAAAATCATCCCCTTTTCCCCGAGCGGGTCAATACGGAATTTATCCGCAAAGTCGGAGATGACGAAATAGAAATGCGCGTGTGGGAGCGCGGCAGCGGCGAGACATGGGCTTGCGGTACGGGAGCTTCTGCGGTAGCAGCGGCGTGCGTTAGACTGGGTCTGTGCAGCGCGGGCGAGCCTATCACCGTACATCTGAGGGGCGGCGATCTTGTTATTACCTGCGACAGCGACTACCGCATAACTATGAAAGGCCCCGCCGAAAAGGTCTACGACGGAGTCTACGAATACTGAAAACCGAGCAAAATCAAAGGAGAGGGCATAGGACATACAAATGAAGATAAAGCTTAACGACAATTACAGAAACCTCAGCGAAAGCTACCTGTTTTCCGAAATAGCGCGCCGCGTAAGGGAGTATAAGGAGGCTGAGCCGGAAAAGGGCGAGCGCATAGTGCGGCTCGGCATCGGCGATGTAACCCTGCCTCTCGCCCCCGCGGTGGTAAGTGCCATGGAAGCGGCGGTACGCGAAATGGGTGACGCTTCGACTTTCAGAGGCTATCCGCCGGAATACGGCTACGATTTTCTCCGCGAGGCTATCGCCTCCCACTACGCGAGCTTCGGTGTAAAAATACCTCCCGAGGACATTTTCGTGTCCGACGGTGCAAAAAGCGATGTGGGTAATATCGTTGACATTCTGGGAGATAATACCGTATATATACCCGACCCCGTATACCCTGTCTATCTTGACTCCAATGTAATGAGCGGCAGACGGATAGAGTTCATTCCCGGCAATGAGAAAAACGGCTTTCTCCCCATGCCCGACGGCATAAATTGCGAGGGCGCCGTGTTCTATCTCTGCTCGCCCAACAACCCCACCGGTGCGGTGTATGACAGAGAAAAGCTGCGCGTTTGGGTGGACTTTGCCCTGCGTACAGGCTCACTTATCATCTTTGACTCGGCGTACGAGGCCTTCGTCACCGGGGATCTGCCCCACTCTATTTATGAGATAGAGGGCGCGGAGAAGTGTGCCGTTGAGATATGCTCCTTCTCCAAGACTGCGGGCTTTACAGGTACGCGCTGCGCATGGTGCGTGGTACCTTCTGCGGCAATGTCGGGCGGGATGAGCCTTAATAAAATGTGGCGGCGCCGTCAGGCTACAAAGTTCAACGGTGTTTCCTATCCCGTGCAGCGGGCGGCGGAGGCAGCGCTCAGTCCCGAGGGTCTCGGCCAGTGCATGGAGAATATTGCTTATTATATGGAAAATGCCCGCATAATTTCCGATTTCCTTGACAGAAAGGGCATAAGCTATACAGGCGGCAGATATTCGCCTTATGTGTGGCTGAAATGTCCCGACGGTATGTCCTCCTGGGAGTTTTTCGACTATCTGCTGACAAAAGCGCAGGTGGTTGGCACGCCGGGAGAGGGCTTCGGTAGCTGCGGAGAGGGTTATTTCCGCCTTACCTCCTTTGGCTCCCGTGAGGGTACCGAGGAGGCGGTGCGCCGTCTTGAAGAGCTTTTATAAATCACAAAACGGGAGAAAAAATATGATTTCCGAAAACATAGGAACAAATTCGTCCGGCAGGCTGACCTTTGCAGGCAGAG
>CAMFEL010000105.1 GCA_945949385.1 uncultured Clostridia bacterium
TAATTAAAAGTTTTTTGGAGTCCTTAGAACCTTTTTCTCAAAAAAGGTTCTAAGCAGGGTGCGGGGCGGAGCCCCGTATATATCCCGCGGAGCGCGAGGCAGAGCCTCGCATATACCCACCGAGGCGCGGGGCAGAGCCCCGTATATACCCACCGAGGCGCGAGGCAGAGCCTCGCATATACCCCGGGGTTCGGGGCAGAGCCCCGTATATACCCACCGGGGCACAGGGCGGAGCCCCGCGTATATATCCCGCAAAGCGTAAGGCGGAGCTCTGTTTGCTTACAGCTTTTCTCTTACATACTTGATTTGTGCTATGACGCTGTCGGGGGAGGTACCGCCCTCGGAGGAGCGGCGCTTGACGCAGGTGTCAAGGTCGATAGCGCCGTACAGCTCTTCGCTGAATTCAACGCTTACGGCTTTGTATTCTTCAAGGGGCAGCTTTTCCAAAACGGTGCCCAGCTTTATGCAGCGGGCAACGCACCGACCTGCCAGCTTGTAAGCAGTCCTGAAAGGCACGCCCTTTTCGGCGGTCAGCCAGTCGGCAAGGTCGGTGGCATTGATAAAGCCTTCCTGCGCCGCCTTTTTCATATTGTTCTCAAGAACGGTCATGGTGGCTATCATAGGCGTGAACACATCAAGACACTTGTTGACCGTGTCAAGAGCGTCAAATACGCCCTCCTTGTCCTCCTGCATATCCTTGTTGTAGGCGAGGGGAAGCCCTTTCATAACGGTCAGCATGGACATAAGCTCCCCGTAGACTCTGCCGCACTTGCCGCGCACAAGCTCCGCCATGTCGGAGTTTTTCTTCTGCGGCATAATGGAGGAACCTGTGGTGTATGCATCGCTGAGCTCAATAAACTTGAACTCCCAGCTTGACCACAGAATTATTTCCTCGGAAAAACGCGAGAGGTGCATCATTATGATCGAAAGACTGCTGAGAAGCTCAATGCAGAAATCCCTGTCGGACACACCGTCAAGGGAATTGAGGCAAATGTCCGAAAAGCCCAGAAGACTTGCTTCCATGCGTCGATCCGTGTCATATGTAGTTCCCGCAAGCGCACAGCAGCCGATAGGGCTGGAATTTGTCCGTGCTCTCCAGTCCGTAAGACGGGAAACATCTCTCAGAAGCATCATGGCGTACGCCATCAGATGGTGACCGAAAACAATGGGCTGCGCCCGCTGAAGGTGGGTGTACCCGGGCATTATGGTGTTTGCGTTCTCCTCCGCCTTGTCGCAAAGTACGGCAATCAGCGTCTTCAGCTTATCCGATATATGAGCCGCCTCGTCCATAAGGTACATCCTCATGTCCAAAGCAACCTGATCGTTGCGGCTGCGCGCCGTGTGCAGCTTTTTGCCTATATCTCCTATACGCGCCGTCAGCTCCTGCTCCACAAACATATGCACATCCTCGCAGGAGGTGTCCACCGCAAGCCTGCCGTCTTCAAGGTCTTTCAGTATTTCGTAAAGCCCGCAGATAAGCGCGTCCGCGTCAGACTCGGAAATTATTCCGCGATCCGCAAGCATGGCGGCGTGCGCAATGCTTCCCTTAATATCCTGACGGTACATCCGCCCGTCAAAGGCAGCGGATGAGTTGAAATCGTCGGCGACGGCGTCGGTGTTGCCGTCCGTCCTGCCTGCCCACATTTTAGCCATAGGGTACTCCTTAAATTCTTATAAAAAGGTAAATTAAATGCCGAAACCTGCCTGAAACCTGCCTGAAAACGGACAAATCCGCATGGCGGGGCGCCCGATAACAGGCTTTCAGCGGGCTTTTGTAAAGTCCGCTGAAAATGGCAAAGTTATTTCTTGTTTTTCGCGTCCACACGCGCCTGCACTTTAATGGGCAGACCGTAAAGATTGATAAAGCCCTCGGCGTCATGCTGATCGTAGCCGCTGTCGCTCTCTCCGAAGGTGGCGATGTCCTCGCTGTAAAGCGACCAGTCGCTCCATACACCCGCATTTATCATGTTACCCTTGTAAAGCTTCAGCTTTACCTTGCCGGTGACATGCTCCTGAGTCTTGTCGACGAAAGCGGAAAGCGCTTCCCTGAGGGGAGTAAACCACTGACCGTTGTATACAAGCTCCGCAAAGGTAACGGAGAGCTTCTGCTTTTCGTGGAGAGTCATCTTGTCAAGGCATACGGATTCAAGCACGCTGTGCGCCTTGTAGAGGATAGTGCCGCCGGGGGTCTCGTAAACGCCGCGGCATTTCATGCCCACCAGACGGTTTTCCACAATGTCGATAATGCCGATGCCGTTTTTGCCGCCGATGTCGTTGAGAGCCAGGATAATGTCCTTTGCGCTCATTTTCTTGCCGTCCAGTGCTACGGGTACACCGGCTTCAAAATCCAGAGTGATGTAAGTGGGTGTGTCGGGGGCGTCAATGGGAGAAACGCCCATTTCCAGAAAGCCCTTCTTTTCGTACATAGGCTCGTTGCCCGTGTCCTCAAGGTCAAGTCCCTCGTGAGAAAGGTGCCACAGGTTCTTGTCCTTTGAATAGTTGGTCTCGCGGGTGATTTTCAGGGGAATGTTGTGCGCCTCGGCGTATTCGATCTCCTCTTCACGGCTCTTGATGTCCCATTCGCGCCAGGGGGCGATAATGGGCATATCGGGCGCAAAATGCTTGACTGCAAGCTCAAAACGCACCTGATCGTTGCCTTTACCGGTACAGCCGTGACAAATGGCGTCCGCGCCCTCTTTTACGGCAATGTCAACAAGACCTTTCGCAATGCAGGGGCGGGCGTGGCTGGTGCCCAGCAGATATTCCTCGTACACGGCACCCGCCTTCATGGTGGGGATTATGTACTCGTCCACATACTCGTCGCACAGATCCAGAACATACAGCTTGGAGGCTCCGGTGGCAATAGCCTTTTCCTCAAGCCCTTCAAGCTCGTCAGCCTGACCCACATTGCCGGATACCGCAATGACCTCGCAGTTGTTGTAGTTTTCTTTCAGCCACGGTATAATAATGGAGGTGTCAAGACCGCCGGAATACGCAAGCACTACTTTCTTTATATCTTTCTTTTCCATAACTGGCTCCTTTGGCATAAATATGCATAAAATTGATTTACAATGCATATTATAGCCGCAAAAATGTATATTGTCAAGGATAAAATGTAATATTTATTCAATTTGCTGCATTTTTATTAAATATGCTCACCATTGGGCGAGAAAGGCGTTATATTTGTGCATTTTCAACTGATACAAGAACTGTTCATAACATACCGCTTGAAAAAAAACCATAATGTGATATACTGTAATCATAACCGCAAAAGAGGTGGCAACATGGGAAACAGAGATAAGGAAGAATATACGGACAGAAAAACGCAAAGTGCGGACGCTGTTCCCGAAGATTTTGAAATAGAAGAATCAAACGCCATGAAGGTGCTGCGCGGCATGGGGGAGGATGGCACCAACCCCCACGAAAGCAACATCGGCGGCAGAAAAATAGGGAAGCTGGAAGATTTCTGGTACAGGCACAAATGGCACGCGGGCCTGACTATCGCCGGCGTTGTTATTGCCGTTGTGATACTTGTGCAGTTTTTTACCCGCACCACTCCCGACGTATATATAATGTATACGGGACCTCAGTCCATAATCGGCAACCGCTACGATAAGCTTGAGGATGCCATAACAAATGCAATGAGCGACTATAACGGAGACGGTAAGATCGCCATAAGCTTTGCGGACAATACCTACCTCAGTAAAAAGCAGATAGAGGAGAAAAAAGCGGCAAATTCCTCTTACACGGCGGACTATCAGTCCAACAGCGCCGCTTTTCAGCGGTATATGACTGAAATAACTGCGGGAAAGCATATGTTTGTAATGCTTGACCCCGCTCTCCACGACGAAATGGCAGCGGCGGGAGCATTTGTGCCCCTCAGCGAGCTTTTTGACGGAAAGATTCCCGACTCCGCTTACGACGACTACGGCATAAGGCTGGGGGACACGGAATTTTACCGCTCCAATACGGATATACAGTTTATGCCGGCGGACACGGTAATGGCGGTGCGTACTCCCGCGGCGCTTGACTTCAAAAGCGAGAAAAAGAAAGAGGAATATGCAAAGCGTTACCGTCAGCTTATGGTTGACATTGCGGAGTACACTCCCGCACAGGAGCAGGAGTGACTCCCGAATTGGCGCTGAAAAACTGCGGCAGAAAGCATAAAATATGTCGAAAGGCTATAAAATGACGAAAACATGAAAAAAACAGAAGAATTGCTGCTTGAAAAGCTGACAAGCGAAAAAATGACCTTTGCGGCTGCGGAGTCCTGTACGGGAGGGCTCATATGTCAGCGGCTTACCGCAATACCCGGCTCGTCCTCCGCGGTTATGGGAGGGGTAGTGTCCTACGCCGTCGGCGTAAAGGAAAATGTGCTGGGTGTGAAACGGGAAACCGTAGAGCGCGACGGCGTTGTGTCCGAGCAATGCGCGAGGGAGATGGCCTGCGGGGTGCAAAAGCTTACCGGTGCCGACATAGCCGTTTCCGTTACGGGAATCGCCGGTCCGGGGGGCGGCAGCGCAAAAGCTCCGGTGGGCACCGTATGCTTCGGCGCGGCGTTTCGGGGTGTGGGTAAATCATATACAAAGCATTTTCCGAAAGAACTGGGCAGAGAAGGCATAAGGGACGCGGCGGCGGAGTTTGCAATGCGGCTCGCCCTTGATATTTTGGAAAATGCTTCGAGCGAAAAATAAAAGACAGTACCGAAAGGCAGGCTTATGCTTGAAAAGATAAAATCACCTTCTGACCTGAAAGCCCTTGACAACAGCGAAATTAAGGTTCTTGCCGCAGAGATACGGGAGAAGATCGTTTCCGTTTCCGCGCAGTCCGGCGGTCATCTTGCTTCCAATCTGGGCATGGTGGAGGCGACCCTTGCGCTGCACCGCGTGTTTGATTGCCCGCATGACTCCGTTGTGTTCGATGTGGGTCATCAGTGCTATGCCCACAAGCTGCTGACGGGCAGATATGAAAAATTCGATACCATACGCACCCCCGGCGGTATTTCCGGCTTTACGAACAGAAGCGAGAGCGAATACGATGTGCTGACCGCGGGACATTCGGGCAGCGCGCTGCCCTGCGCTCTGGGACTTGCCAGGGCAAAGGCCATTCGGGGGGACAGGTCATGGACAGTGGCGGTTATCGGCGACGGCTCTTTCACCAACGGTATGGTGTATGAGACGCTGAATTCATGCACACAGAAGGATCTTCGGCTTATAGTTGTGCTGAACGACAACGAAATGTCCATATCAAAGAATGTGGGCGGTATGCCCAATTATTTTACAAAACTGCGCAACTCAAAGCGTTATTTCAATTTCAAACGCATTCTTCAGACCGTATTCGGCGCCATACCCTTTATCGGGCACGGCATCGTAATGGGCTGCTATCATATAAAAGAGTTTCTGAAGCATCTGCTGCTTCACACAAACTTTTTTGAAAACATGGGGCTGTACTATATGGGTCCCGTGGACGGCAACGACGAAAAGAAAATGGAGCTTTTGCTGAGGGAGGCAAAGACAAAAAACGGCTGCTCCCTTATACATATGATGACGGTAAAGGGCAAGGGCTACGAGCCTGCGGAAAAGCGGCCGGATATGTACCATTTTGCAGGCAATTTCGACCCTGTTACCGGCAAATTTCCCACGCAGGAGAGCACCTTTTCCTCTGTTTTCGGCTCATATCTATGCGCAAAAGCGGCTGATGACGCAAGTATTTGCGCCGTGACTGCGGCCATGGCGGACGGCACAGGGCTTTCGGCTTTTGCCCGTATTTTCCCCAAGCGGTTTTTCGATGTGGGGATTGCGGAGGAGTGTGCCGCGACCATGTGCGGCGGACTTGCCATAGGGGGCAGCACTCCCGTGCTTGCTCTGTATTCGACTTTTATGCAGAGAGCATACGACCAGCTTTTGGAGGATGTGGCACTTCAGAATGTGCATGCGGTGCTTGCCATAGACAGGGCGGGGCTTGTAGGCGGTGACGGTGTTACCCATCAGGGTGTGTACGATGTAGCGCTTCTTGCTCAGATGCCGGGCGTTACTCTGTGGTCACCGGAGACCTACGGGGAGCTGAAATATTGCTTTGACAAATGCCTTGCGGGAGAGGGACTTTGCGCATTTCGCTATCCTAAGGGCGCGCAGCGGGAATACGACCGCAGCGGCTTTAAGAGCGCGGGAGAGGGCGTTGAAGTCCTTAGCGGTCAGGATTGCGACGCTGCGATCCTTACATACGGGCGCATAACAAGTGAGGCTGTCAGGGCGCGAGAGCTGTTATGTGGCGAATACCGGGTAAAGGTGGTAAAGCTTGTAAAGCTTCTTCCTCTTGACGCAGATTCTGTACTTGACATATGCGGCGCTTCAAGGGTACTCGTCCTTGAGGAGGGCTCAAGGCGCGGCGGCATAGGAGAAGCTGTGGCGGCGGCAGCCGCCCGACGGGACGGCGTAAAGGTTAAGGTGTGCGCCGTGGACGGATTTCTGACTCACGCGGATGTGCCCACTCTTGAAAAGCAGTGCGGGCTTGACGCCGCCTCTGCTGCGTCCGCCGTAAAAGAGCTTATGAAATTATGACGGAATGAATAAGCTGCGAGGCGCCGCCTCGCGCAACGTAAAAGAACATCCGGGGCTCTGCCCCATACCCCGGCGGTAAACGGGGTATGGGGCAGAGCCCCGGATTATATCTGCGGGTACGGAGTTCGGGGCAGAGCCCGGCAGCGCCCCGTTCGTCGCGGGGGGCGGCGCTTGTCTGTTTATATAAGCAACATTCTGTCGGAGTCAAGGTCTTTGCCGGACAGCTCTCTGAAGCGGCGCAGAAGGTCGGGGACGGTGAGCTTTGCTCTTTCCTCGCCGGATACATCAAGGATTATATGTCCGTGATCCATCATTACCGTGCGGTTGCCCAGCTTCAGGGCGCTTTCCATATTATGCGTAATCATAAGGCAGGTAAGGGCGTTTTCACTGACGATGCTTTCCGTGATGGACAGCACCTTTTCGGCGGTGCCCGGGTCAAGTGCCGCCGTGTGCTCGTCAAGCAGCAGGAGTTTCGGCGGGTTGAAGGTTGCCATCATCAGCGTCAGCGCCTGCCGCTGTCCGCCGGACAGAAGCCCTACGGGCTGATCCATTCTGTCTTCAAGCCCCATACCCAGCATAGAGACACGCTCGCGGAATTTTTTCTTCAGGGATTTTTTCGGTACGGCAAGCCAGCCGCCTTCTCCTGCCGCAAGGGACAGGTTTTCCTCGATAGTCATACCGGGGGCGCTTCCGCGCATGGGGTCCTGAAAAAGTCTGCCAATTTTGCGGGCGCGCTTATGCTCCGGCT
>CAMFEL010000106.1 GCA_945949385.1 uncultured Clostridia bacterium
AAAAGTTTTTGAGGATTGTCAAGGGACTTTTTTCAAAAAGTCCCTTGACCGGGGCGCGGGGGCAGAGCCCCGTATAATACCTGCCGGTGCGGAGCGCGAGGCAGCGCCTCGCATATACCCACCGGGGCACGGGGCGGAGCCCCGCCTGTCAACGGGGTACGGTGCGGAGCCCCATACATTCATCCCCATAACCTCAAAGCAGCAGCCCTTGCGGGCTGCTGCTTTGAGGTTATTTGACTATCTTATATTTAGTTCCGTCCTTTGTGTCCTCCAGGACGGCGCCCAGAGCGGATATTTCGTTTCTTATCTCGTCTGCGCGGGCGTAGTTTTTGTCCCGCTTAGCTGCGGCGCGCTCTTCGATAAGTGCTTCTATTTTACGGCAAAGCTCGGGGTCTGCCTGAGCCGCGTCGGCGCTACGCTTCTCCTCAGCCTTCTTAATAAGGTCAAGGCACAGTACGCGGTCGAAATCCTCAGCCAGCCAAAGCTTTGTGGCATCGTTCACATCCGCCTTCAGCACATCGTACAGAGCGGTAACCGCAAGAGATGTGTTAATATCGTTGTCCATAGCCTCGGTAAACTTTGCCCGAAGGCTCTCCGCCGCCTCTTTGTTCACCTCACCGTCGCGAGGGTCAAGCTGCGCCAGTCTTGCAATAAGCTTGTCGTACGCCTGCACAGCGTTGTCAAGGTTTTCGTAAGTAAACACAAGATTTCTGCGGTAGTGGGACTGGAGGCAGAAGAAACGGTACGCTATGGGGTCATAGCCTTTTTCGGCAAGGCGGGACAGGGTCAGAAACTCGCCCTTGGACTTGCTCATTTTGCCGCTGCCGGTGTTCAGATGCAGCACATGTACCCAGTAATTGCACCACTTGTGCCCCAGATACGCCTCGCTCTGGGCAATCTCGTTTGTATGATGGGGGAAAGCGTTGTCAATGCCGCCGCAGTGGATGTCAAGATACTCGCCCAGGTTTTTCATGGAAATGCAGGAGCACTCAATATGCCAGCCGGGATAACCCACGCCCCAGGGGCTGTTCCATTTCAGCTCCTGATTGTCAAACTTGGACTTGGTGAACCAAAGAACGAAATCCGCCTTGTTGCGCTTGTTTTCGTCCTTTTCGACGCCCTCGCGCACGCCGTCCCGCAGCTCCTCTTCCTCAAAATTATGAAAAACATAATACTGCTCCAGTTTTGAGGTGTCGAAATACACATTTCCGCCCGCCTCATACGCATAGCCTGTCTCCATCAGCTTTTTGATGACTTTTATGAACTGACCTATGCACGCCGTGGCAGGCTCCACCACATCGGGGCGTCTTATGTTCAGTCGCTTGCAGTCGGAAAAGAAAGCGTCCGTGTAGAACTTTGCTATCTCCATTACGGATTTGTGCTCGCGCTTTGCGCCGCTGAGCATTTTGTCCTCACCCTCGTCGGAGTCGCCGGTCAGATGACCCACATCGGTAATGTTCATTACACGCTTTACCTCGTAGCCCGAGTAGCGCAGATACCTGTCAAGCACATCCTCCATTATATAGGTGCGCAGATTGCCGATATGGGCGAAATTATACACCGTGGGGCCGCAGGTATACATAGACACCTTGCCGGGGGTGTGAGGGACAAATTCTTCCTTTTCGTGAGAAAGTGAGTTATAAAGTTTCATCTAATGTCAGCTTCCTTTTCCCGGCAGACGCTCTGCCGTTTGCTTTTTCCGTAAAAAATATTATTGCGATACCCAGCAGTAAAAGTCCCGTTCCCGCAACTGTCATTACAGTGTACCAGTAGTCATTGCTGAATTCAATGAGCCCTATAAGGTAATTTGCGCCGTTAAAGGCGAAATGCACCGCAACAGGCGCCAGAATACTGCCGTATTTTTCAAGCGCCGCGGCCATAAGTATACCCAGGGGAGCCGCGTACATAAACTGCTCTATATTCATATGCGCCGCACCGAATACAAGTCCCGACACAACGATGGCGGCAGACACGGGCATGACCTTTTTCATTTTATTGTAAACTATGCCGCGGAACAGAACCTCCTCCACTATGGGAGTAAACACCGCAATGTGCATAAAGTCAAGCACCGGGTACGGGCTTTGCATCATGCTTTCAAGCTGTTCGCCCACCGAATTCTCGGCAAGCACGGGGAAAAGCGAATACAAAATCGTTATCAGTATGACCGCCGCGAACTGCCCGCCCATGCCGCAAACCGCAAGTCCTCCGAAGGAGGCGGGGTGAAGCGGCCGAAGCTCTATCTGCCTTGCAAAGCTCTTTTTGCGCACCTTGAAAAACAGAGCGTAGCACACAACGCATATAACGGCGCTTACCGTTCCCGAAAGCCATGACCACCGACCGTAGGCAGAGTACAGATATTCCTCGCTGAGAAATGCTCCGCCGGAGGAAATACCCGATTGCACGGCAATAATTACCATTGCAACAAGCTCTACGGTAAACTGCACCGCAAAGAAAAACGCTATATAGCCGAGACACTGCAAAAGCGTCAGAAAAACCCGCTTTGCCTTTGACTCCGGCTTTTTTATCGGCGCGCCGCAAAAGGCGCAGAAGTTGACTCCGCTGACGCAGAAGCTGCCGCAGCGGGGACAGCGGATATAAACACCGATATTTTGTCTGTCCATCCGTAACCGTCCTTTCAGAAATACGTATCTTTATCTGCCGCGCCGGGCAGATTACAGTAGAGAACCGAGGTCTCAGCCGACGTCCGTATCGGATTTGCTTTGCGCATCCGCTTCGGCGGGTGCGCCCTCCCCGGGCGCGGAGGCAGCCGCCTCGGCGCACTTCAGCTCTTCCTCCAGAGATTTTATCTTCGTCTCAAGGGACATTACCTTACCCATCAGAACGCACAGCTCCTGAGACACGGGGTCGGGTATATGCACCTGGTCAAGGTCGATTTTGCTTACCTTCTGTCCGTCGCGGCGGACAATATGGGCGGGAATACCCACAGCCGTGCTGTTTTCCGGAACGGGACCCAGCACAACGGCGCCTGCGGCTATTTTTGAGTCGGAGCCCACGGTAAAGTTGCCCAGCACCTTTGCGCCCGCACCCACCATAACATTATCACCCAGCGTTGGGTGGCGCTTACCGCTGTCCTTGCCCGTACCGCCCAGAGTCACTCCCTGATACAGGGTGCAGTTGTCACCTATGACGGTAGTCTCGCCTATAACGACTCCGCTGCCATGGTCAATAAACAATCCCTTACCGATAGTGGCTCCGGGATGTATTTCCACGCCGGTGAGAAATCTGGCAGTTTGTGAAATAAGCCGCGCAGTGGTATATTTCTTCCTTTTATAAAGCTTGTTTGCCACTCTGTACGCCATTATGGCGTGAAAGCCGGGATACAGCATGGCAGCTTCGGTACGGCTCTTTACCGCCGGGTCGCGCTCGCAGATGGCGTCAATATCCTGCGACGCCTCGCGGCACAGGGATTTCACGGATTCCGGCACAAGCTGCTCTGCCGTCTTAGCCGCACGGCAAAGCTTCTTTTTATCAAGCTCAATATTTATTCTAATCATATTCAGAGTCTCCTCTCACACAGGGGCCGGTCTCTTTACAGCCCCAACAGCATTATGACAAGCGACGCCGCCGCAAAAACTATGCTCAGCGCCACTATTACGGTGATGATTATACTGAGAACAAGCCACAGCACCGTCCGCTCCGTGTTCCATTTATGCCACAGAAACACAAAGCCCGCGGCAACCGCTGCCGCCATGGATATTATCATAAATTTATATACCCAGCTCATTTTTCAACCTTTCAGTCCGCGTCGCGGCGGATAAGTCTTGAACCGTTCCATGTGTATACGGAGCGCTGTTCTCCGCCGTTTGAATAGTCACAGCCGTATATACACTTTTTTCCCTCGTCAGTCCGAAGCTCCGTGATTTTTGACAGACTGTCGCTGAGGATGTACTGCTCCTTATCCACATTCCACAGCCATGCCATACCCTGAAGGTTTTCCGTCACGGCGGAAAGAGGCAGGTACAAGTCGGGATGACCGTCGAAATTCATATCGTCAAATCTAATTCCCTCAAAGGAAAGCTCATAATCAAGGTCTATGTAATATTCGCCGCTTTTCTCAAGGCTTATGATTTGAATAATGTTCGAGCCGTTTTTGCCCGTACATACGTCAAGCACGGCTCCGCCTCCGTCCTTCTCATAATAATAGAACAGAAGATCCGTGCCGTCCTGCTCGGAGCAGCCGGCAAGATTTTTTGCCGTGTGCTTGGAATTTTTCCCCGCCGCGCAGGACACAAGGCTTACAAGCATAAGGCAGGAAATAAGCAGTGACAGGGCTTTTTTCATCTTGCGGTTTCTCCTTTCATAAATTGAGAATTGAAAATTATAGGGAAATCAGCTCTGCGTATCGGTACCCTCGGTTTCGGAGCCATTATCTGCAGAGGTGTCCGTATCGGTCTTCTGATCCTCGGCGCGGACTATAAGCCCGTCCTCAAAATATCCTTCATATCTTCTGCCGTCGGGGTAGGTCAGCGTACCTTTACCCCACATGGTATTGTTTTTGAACTGTCCCGTATAGACTTCTCCGGAAGCAAAGGTATAGGTGCCGTTTCCGCTTCTGTTATCGTCCTCGTATTCGCCCTCGTACACATCGCCGTTGGCGTAGCGGTAAACGCCCTCTCCGTTTTTGGCGTCGTTCTCAAAGGTACCCTCATAGCTGCTGCCGTCGGCAAAGGTATATTTACCCTCTCCGTTTTTCATATCGTCCTTGAAACCGCCCTCATAAACGCTGCCGTCGGTAAAGGTGAATGTACCGGTGCCGCTTTTTTTACCGTTCTCGAAGCCGCCCTCGTAAATATCACCGCCGCTGTACGTCATCACGCCCTGTCCCTCGGGCTTATCGGCCACAAACTCGCCCTCGTACACATCGCCGTTGGCGTAAGTCAGCTTGCCCTGTCCGTGCTTGACAAGGTCCTGCATTTCTCCCTCGTAAACATCGCCGTTGGAATATTCAATGGTGCCGTTCTCGGAATTGACGGTGCCGGTGACGCCGTTTATTTCTCCGCTGCCGGAGTAGGATATGCGGCCTTTCTTGGGATAGCCCGACAAATCGGTGACACCTATGAATTTTACCGAAAAGCCGTCCTTGAAATTATATTTCACATAGCGGATGCCGCACAGATACAGCACAAGGATTATAAGTCCCACCGCCACGGCGGTACACACCGCCACAAGGGTGATGTTGGTGCGCAGGCTTACCCTGTTTTTCATTCTGCGCCGGGGCGCTCCCGTTTTTTCCATACGGTTTCCTTTCCGCCTTTTGAGGCTTTTTGGTAATAACTACTTTTCTCCGATGCTCTTGAATGCGGTGATCGCCTGATCCAGAAGCTCCAGAATTTTCGGTACTGCGAAGGTAAGTCCCACCGCCGCCGCAGCTCCCAGTACAATGCAAAGCGCTATTACGGGAAGCGAGGGGCCCTTCTTTTCGTATCTTACGTCGGCAGCAAACTTTTTATCCTCGGGGATATAAAGCTTTGCCTTTTTATAATCCGTAACCGTTCTGTTTTCCGCGCTGCCGGCGAAAAATTTAAGCACAGCGCGGGAAAAGCCGCTTCTTTCTTTTTCGTATCGGCACTCATCGGGATTTGCCACGGCTATATATTTTGACAGCACGCCGCCATCTCTCATGGCGCATCTGAACCCGAAAGAAGCTTTGACGCCCAGTTTTTCCATAGTCAGAGCGCTCTCCGGGGTATTGCACTGCCGCATAAGAAGTGCGCGAACAGCGCGACCCAGAAAGTCCTTGCTGTATGCCGCGGCTATACAGCCGCAGACAAGGCCGGCATACACGCCCCAGATTATTACGGTAAGCGTGATCGAGGAGCCGGCAAAGGCAATATTTTCATATGCCGAAACTGTGTTCATCATATTTTCCCGATTTACTTCTCTTCTTTGCGAAGCACATCGACTCCGATATACTTACGGAGCACCTCTGGCACGGTAACGCTGCCATCGGCGTTCTGATTCTGCTCCACTATAGCGGGGAGTATACGGCTGGTTGCAAGGCCGGAGCCGTTAAGGGTGTGAACATATTCCGTTTTGCCCGTCTCATTGCGGCGGAAACGCATGGAGCCGCGGCGCGCCTGATAATCGCGGGCGTTGGACACGGAGGAAACCTCCTTATATCCGTTCATGGAGGGAATATGGATCTCAATATCGTAGGTGCGCGCCATGGAAGCGGAACAGTCAGCCGCCGCCAGCTTTACGGTGCGGAAGTGGAAGCCCAGCCCCTTTACAAGGTTTTCGGCTTTGGTCACAAGCTCCTCAAAAGCCTCGTCGGACTTTTCGGGAAGCGTATACTGCACCATTTCCACCTTATTGAACTGGTGACCTCTCACCATGCCTCTCTCGTCGGCGCGGTAGGAGCCTGCCTCTCTGCGGAAGCAGGGGGTGTAGGATATATACTTGCGGGGCAGATCGGACTCGCTGAGAATTTCGTCGCGGTGCAGAGAGACAAGAGCGGTCTCCGCAGTGGGAAGCATAAAGCGGCGCTTTTCGTCCTCGGCAGTATCAAGCCAGTACACCTCATCCCTGAATTTGGGGAACTGTCCCGCCGTAAGTCCGCACTCATAGCCCAGCATATGGGGCACCAGTACAAGCTCGTAGCCGTCTGCTATATGGGTATCGATGAAGTAGTTGAGTAGCGCCCACTCGAGACGGGCGCCCATACCGCGGTATACCCAGAAGCCGTTGCCGGAAAGCTTTACGCCCCGCGGATAGTCGATAAGACCCAGATCCGTACAGAGATCAACATGGTTTTTTGGCTCAAAATCAAAGTGATGAGGCTCGCCGTAGTAGCGGAGAGGCTCGTTGTTCTCCTTGCCGCCGGGTTTAAGATCCGGGTCGGGCAGGTTGGGAAGTCCCAGCATAAGATTATTGTACTCGCTCTCAACCTCCTGAAGAGCGGCGTCGTTTGTCTTAATTTCCTCGGAAAGCTTTTTCATATCCGCAAAGATCCCCGAAACATCCTTGCCCTCTTTTTTGAGCACGGGGATCTCCTTGGATTTTTTATTCTGCTCCGCCTTTTTAGCCTCGTTCTCCGCAATCATGGCGCGGCGGCGGGAGTCAAGCTCCAGTATCCTCTTTATATCCTCCGCGGCGTCCTTGCCCTTTGCAGCAAGACGCGCAATAACATCCTCGGGGTTTTCTCTGATAAGCTTAATGTCAAGCATTTCTTTATCTCCTTTATAATCTTATATGTCC
>CAMFEL010000107.1 GCA_945949385.1 uncultured Clostridia bacterium
GGGCGCAGACAGATGGGGCGCTGAGAGAACAGCGCGACGCTCAGATATGCCGCAAAGCCTGCGAGCTTGTCAGCTTCAGGCACGCAGAATATGTCCTGCTGTATGCGTCCCTTGAAGACGAAATATGTATTGACGCCCTTGCGAAAATTGCCCTTGAAAGGGGCAAAAAGACGGCGTTCCCCCTGTGCGACCCTCAAAGCCATACCATGAGCTACCGTTTTGTAAATTCCGTGGAGGAGCTTATATCGGGCAGCTACGGCATACGGGAGCCGTCTCCGGACGCCCCCGCCTATGACGGGGAATTGCACCGCGGCAGCGCGGTCTGCTTCGTGCCGGGAGTGGTGTTTGACAAAGCCGGCTACCGGGTAGGCTACGGCAAAGGCTATTACGACAGATTTCTGTCCTCCTTTTCCGGCAGCCGCATAGGCGTTGTGTACTCCGACTTTATCCTACCGAGTCTTCCCCGAGGACGGTTTGACGAAAAGGTAGATATGCTTCTCAGCGAAAAAGGTGTGAAAATAACAAGTGAAAGTTAAAGGAATACACGCCGCTCCGGCGCTGCTCATAGTAATATCGGCGCTGACCGCGGCGGCGGGACGGCTTGATATTTCAAAGCTCGGCGAGAATACAAATCCGTATCTTACGGTAATGATAATCGAGCTTTGCTGCATAGGTCTGCCCGCAGTGTTTTTCTGCCTCCTGCGAGGGGGAGAATATAAGGGCAGACTGCCCCTGAGAGCGCTGAAGCTTTCCCACATAGGCATATCCGCCTACGCCCTGCTTGTCATAGTGTGCGGCAGTATCGCGCTGAGTATCCTTATGTATAACCTCTTTCCGGAGGCATTTGCGGCGTCGGCAGCCTCCGTTTCCTCATCGGCCGTGGCAAACTACGGACAGACGGACAGCATATACGCCGCACTTGCTTTCGGCATACTTCCCGCGCTTTTGGAAGAATTTCTGTTTCGCGGCATAGTTTTTGCGGAATACTCTCCTTGGGGGGGAGCCGCGGCGGTAATAATGTCCTCCCTCACCTTTTCCATGCTGCACTTCAACCCGGTGAGACTTCCCATATACCTGTACTGCGGAATCATCCTTGCCCTGCTGACAGCGGCAACAGGTTCCTTCATTCCGGCAATGGTTGTACATACGGCGAATAATATATTCGTGCTGTATTTCGAGTCCTATATCTATAAGGTAGCGGGCAAGCACAGCGGAGGACTTATAATGCTTGCATTTCTCGTAATAACCGCGCTGCTCATTGCAGCGGCACTGTTCTTTTCCGCCTCGGAAAAGCTGTACCGTACAAAGAGCGAAAAAAACGCACCGTCCCCCTTAATAAGACAGCGCGGCGCCGGAGAAGCCCCCCTTTTGGTGCAGGCATTCGTATCCCCCACATTTATAATTCTCGTCGTATTCTATCTTGTCGCTTCTTTTCTGATATGATATGCGCAAAAGAAAGGCACGGTCACTGACATGAACGAAAACAACAGACCTGACTTTGAAAACGAAAATACTTTCTCCGACGAGCCCGTTTTTGAGGGCAAATTGCGCCGTGAGGCGGCACAGCGCCGCCCTGCACAGCCGCCGGCACAGGGTACGGAGGGTGCCGCAGAAACGGCAGGCGCTCATGAAAACCCGAGCCCGTCTCAGTTGCGCCGCCCCCCTCAGGGGACGCCCTCTGCCGACCCGGCTAATAATATGCGCCGTCCCTCCGCCGCTCCCGTCTCAACATCACGGCAGACGTCGGCAAACAGACCGACCCCCGGAGCGGCAGCGCCTCATAATCAGCAGGCGCAAAGACCCGCCGCACCGCAGAGTCGTCCGGTGTCCGAAGCGCCCGGGCAGGCAAGCCCCTCGGCGCACCGTCCCCGTCCCGCAAAAAGCTCTGCCTCAGGCTCAGGCTCCGTCTCAGGCTCCGTCTCAGGCTCTGCCTCAGGCTCCGTCTCAGGCTCTGCCGAGCGCTCTCCCCGCCCCCGTCCCGTGCGCCCCGCCGCACAGAGAGGAGCCGTGGTGCCCTCAAAGGGCACTCAGGTCACTCCAAGAAGGGCTCCCGGAGCTCCGGTGCCCGCCCACGAAGCGGAAAAGCCGGCAGCGGCGGCAGGAGCAGCCGTTCCCGCATATGCAGCACGGCGCAGCCGTGCCATAGCCGACACAGGCTCCAAGGACAGCTCAAAGCCGGGCGAAAAAGTAAAAAGAGTCTCCACCCGCCACGAAAATACAAAAGAGGGCGCAAATATGATGACCAGCGTGGTCAAGGGCATAGTATATATCGTCCTTGTACTGGTGGTTTCCGTATTTATCTCCATTTTCGCAATCCGCGTGGGCAACGATGTCTTTGCCTTTGTCAAGAGCGACGAGGCGGTGGATATTACCATCCCCGAGAACGCCACCACTTCGGAAGTGGCAAGGATCCTTGCGGACAACGGCATAATAAAATACCCCTCTGTTTTCAAAATGTACGCCTCCCTCAAGCACGAAAAGGGAGACTATCTGGCGGGCGACTACACCGTGTCCCCCTCCATGAGCTACGATAAGCTTCGCGGCACATTCAAAAAGCAGGTGGAAACGGGTACCTGCTGGATAACTATTCCCGAGGGCTACACTACGGACGAGATCATCGACCTTATGGTGGAAAACGGCATAGGCACCAGAGAGGGATATATTGATGTCATAAACAACTACGACTTTGACTACTGGTTTATTGACGAGCTGGAGGAAAAGGGGACGAACCCCGACCGCTTCTACCGTCTTGACGGCTATCTTTTCCCCGATTCCTACGAGTTCTATAAGGCGTCAAGCGAAGCCACCGTCATAAATAAGCTGCTGGCGCGTTTCGACGAAGTGTTCGTGGAGGACTACCGTACCAGAGCATCGCAGCTCGGTTATTCCGTTGATCAGATACTGACCATAGCTTCTCTTGTGGAAAAAGAAGCAGGCAGTATGGCGGACTTTATGTATGTTTCCTCCGTGTTTAATAACAGACTGAAGGATCCCTATAACTTCCCGCGGCTTGAAAGCGACGCTACCGTGGTATACGCCATACAGATAAACACGGGCGTGCGGCCTAAGGAAATTACCCCCGAGGATCTGAAATACGACAGTCCCTATAACACCTACACTCACGAAGGCCTGCCTCCGGGACCGATCACCAACCCCAGCGCCAGCGCCATAAGATACGCCCTGTATCCGGCAAATACGAATTATAAATATTTCGTCAGCGCCGATAACGGCACCACACTGTTTGCCGCCACCAAATATGAGCACGATGCTAATATTCAGACGGTAAAGCAGATGAATGAACAGAAGTAAGAGTAATACAGGGGCGCCGAAAGGCGCCCCTGTATTGGTAAGTTGCTATATTTGATAATGCTTTTGAGCGATTTTGCCGGAATTCAGACTTGATTGTTTGCTAATAGAAATGAGGAGAGGAATATTCGAAGGGACTGCTGTCCCGTCAGCAGTCCCGCAGGGCTCTCCCCGCACGGCTAAAGGGAGGGGAGAAGATGGGTCTTCTCCCCTCCCTTTAGAATCTCTCCCCTCTTCTCGACACGTTAGAACATCAGACCGTTGCGTTGAAAGAGCGCAACACATTCGACTAAGTGTAGGGAGCTTGTTCCGTTAGCCTAAACTTAAAGTCTCGCAACAGAAATAAAGCAACGCTAACGAGCGTGTCGATAGCAGATTTGTGGCTGCCCACAGAAAGTAAGTTTTACGAAACTGATAGTGTTTTCGGGAATTCAGACTTGATTATTAGCTAACAGAAATGAAGTTAGAAAATTTCGAAGGGACTGCTGTCCCGTCAGCAGCCCCTCCGAGCCACCCCGACCGGCTAAAGAGAGGGGAGACGATGTATCTTCTCCCCTCTCTTTAGAATCTCTCCCCTCTTCTCGACACGATAGAACTGCAAGGCGATGAGTTGAAAGAGCTCAACACATTCGACTAAGTGTAGAGAGCTTGTCCCGTTAGCCTAAACCTGCAAGCCTCGCGACAGACATATAGCAACGCTAATGAGCGTGTCGATAGCAGACTTGAAGTCACCCACAGAAAGAAAGTTATGCTAAATTGAGCATTAGACCGCAGGGGCGGACGGCTTGGCCGTCCGATAAACGATAGGAAAAGCGCGTAAGAAAGCTTGTTTTCTTACGCGCTTTTTCATCGTTGCCGCTTATACGGCACCCCTGCGGGGAATTTCTTCATCATAATTAAAAGTTTTTTGGGGTTCTTAGTACCTTTTTCTCAAAAAAGGTACTAAGCGGAGCGCGAGGCAGAGCCTCGCATATACTTGGCGGGGCTCGGGGCAGCGCCCCGCGTATGTCTCGGGGTTTGTGGCATAGCCCGGCAGAGCCCCGTATGCATCCGGGCCGATTCGGCGTGTAATGCAAATATGCAACTGAAAAATTCAAAAAATTTTGATTTCGGTATTGACAAAGCAACTTTACCGTGCTAAAATCAAGTAAACCGTTGAGGAAGAGTGAGTAAGCTTTCAGCAACTTCTTTCAGAGAGTCGCCGGCGGTGGGATGGCGGCAGAAGGGCAAAAGCCGAATGGGCTTCCGAGGGCAAGCGGAAAGGGACTTCGGTTCTGAGTATGTGCGACGGAGTAAGGCTCTCCGTAAACAAAGGTCAGCATATGTCAGTATGCGCAGAGGTGGGCGCTTTCAGCGTCAAGCCGGGTGGTACCGCAGGATGATTCCTGTCCCAGCAATCTCAAGAATTGCGGGGCGGGATTTTTTATTTTCCGCAACGCAAAAACCACTGCCGCAAAAAGCGAAAAAAGAAAGGAAAAGAAAAAATGAAAATCAAAAAACTTGCAGCCGCACTTCTCGCCGCCGTTCTTGCAGCGGCATCCCTTGCTTCCTGCACCGCAAAAGCCGATGACAAAGAGACCGAGGGCAAAGACACCTACACCGTAGGTATCTGCAACTACGTGGACGACGCCTCCCTCAATCAGATAGTAGAAAACATCGAAAACCGACTCGCCGAGATTTCCGAGGAGCGCGATGTGACCATTAAGGTTTCCGTCGACAACTGCAACGCAGACGCAAACCTTATGTCTCAGATAATTTCCAACTTCCTTGCAGACAAAACCGATCTGCTGGTAGGCGTAGCAACCCCCGTTGCCATGGCAATGCAGGCGGCTACCGAGGACAATAATACCCCCGTAGTGTTCGCGGCAGTTTCCGACCCTGTATCCGCAGGACTTGTTGAATCCCTCGAGGCTCCCGGCAGCAACGTCACCGGCACCTCCGATTATCTCAATACCGACGCAATAATGAACCTTATCATAACCACCAACCCCGACATCAAAAAGGTAGGTCTGCTGTACGATGTGGGACAGGATTCCTCCGCAACTCCCATAGCAAGTGCAAAGAAATTCCTTGACGAGCACAACATTAAGTACATAGAGCGCACCGGAACCACCGTTGACGAGATCGCTCTTGCCGCACAGGCGCTTGTATCCGACGGAGTCGAGGCTGTGTTCACCCCCACCGACAATACGATAATGAAGTCCGAGCTTACAATTTACGAAACCTTTGCAAAGGCCGGCATCCCCCACTTCACCGGCGCGGATTCCTTCGCACTTAACGGCGCTTTCCTGGGCTACGGCGTTGACTACGCAAACCTGGGCGTTGAGACCGCGGATCAGATAGCCGAAATACTCCTTGATAAGAAAGACCCCTCCGAAGTACCGGTACGCACTTTTGATAACGGCACGGCAACAATCAATACCGACATCTGCACGGAGCTGAAGCTTGACTTCGAAAAGCTGAAAGAGGACTACGCTCCCTTCTGCACCAAGATCGAAACCATAGTAACCGCCGAAAGCTTCGACGACATAAAATAATAGTAAACAAGAAAAATAACGGAGAATTGTAATGGATATAAGTTCGATCCTCACCCTGCTGCAAACGGCGCTGGAGCTTGGACTCATAAGCTCGCTGACGGTGCTGGCACTGTTTCTGAGCTATTCCATGCTTAACGTGTGCGACCTTTCCACAGACGGCTGCTTTACATTGGGCGCCGCCGTAGGCGCCACCGTGGCAATATCCGGTCACCCGTATCTTGCAATACCGGCTGCCATGGGGGCGGGCATACTGTCCGGCTTCGTAACGGCGTTTCTGCAAACAAAAATGGGCATCGACAGCCTGCTTGCGGGAATAATCGTAAATACGGGACTTTATTCCGTAAACATTGCCGTAATGGGCAAATCCTCCATTCTCAATATGAACACCACCGAAACGGTGTTTACAAAAATCAAGGGGCTGCTTTCCGGCACGCCCCTTGAAGGCACGTATAAACTGATTGTGGCGGGAGTCGCCGTACTGCTTGTGGCGCTGTTTCTGGGACTGTTTCTTCGCACCCGCCTGGGCCTTGCCATAAGAGCCACGGGCAACAATCCCGACATGGTGCGCTCCTCCTCCATAAATACAGTATTTACCACCATTATCGGTCTGTGCATAGCAAACTCCTTCACGGCGCTGTCCGGCTGCCTTCTGGCACAGTCGCAGAAATCCGTAAATATAGTCATCGGCAGCGGCATGGTCACCATAGCCCTTGCGTCTCTGCTTATAGGCAACGCCTTTTTCGGGAAGAAAAAAATGCCCCTGCGCATTTTCGGAATGGTGCTGGGCGCCTTTCTGTTCCGGTTCGTCTATACCGTGGCGCTGCGCTTCGATATGCCCGCCTTTATGCTGAAGCTGGTGTCCTCCGTCATCGTCATTGCGGCGATCTCCGGGCCGTATCTGAAAAAGCAGTTCCCGCTCATAATACGCAGACTGCGCGGTCAAAGGGAAAGGGGCTGACAGAATGCTTGATCTTATAAATGTTTCAAAGACCTTTTTCCCCGGCACGCCGGACGCAAAGCTTGCCCTTGACAATCTGTCCCTGCACGCGGAAAAAGGCGATTTCATCACGATAATCGGCGCAAACGGCGCGGGCAAATCCACGCTGTTCAACGCCATAGCCGGCAATTTTCTTATCGACAGCGGCACCGTAAGGCTTGACGGCGAAAACATCACCTTTCAGCCGGAGCATAAGCGCGCCCGCAAAATCGGCAGACTTTTTCAGGACC
>CAMFEL010000108.1 GCA_945949385.1 uncultured Clostridia bacterium
TGCACGGCAAAAGGGAGGGGAGGAGATGGGTCTCCTCCCCTCCCTTTAGAATCCCTCCCCTCTTCTCGACACTGAAGAACATCAAATCGTTGCGTTGAAAGATCATAACACATTCGACTAAGTGAAAAAGAGCTTGCGCCGTTAGCCTAAACTTCAAGTCTCGCGGCGGAAATACAGCAAAGCTCGGGAGCGTGTCGACAGCAGACTTATAGCTACCCATAGAAATCAAGAATTGCAAATTGAACATTATACCGCAGGGGCGGACGGTGAAGCCGTCCGTGAAGCGACAGAAAAAGCACAGAAGAGAGTTTACTTTCTTCTGTGCTTTTTCTCGCTTGCCGCTTGCGCGGCACCCCTGCGGGGGATTTCTATATTGCCGTATCAGGGCAAAAGTTTTTGAGGATTGTCAAGGGACTTTTTTCAAAAAGTCCCTTGACCGGGGTTTGGGGCGGAGCCCCGTATATACTGATCGAGGCGCGGGGCAGCGCCCCGCATACATCCGGCTTGGTACGGTTAAATCAACCTTCGTAGCTTTCTGCCTGCGAAAAAGTGATATAGTCGCAGGGGTCGACGGGAGAGCCGTTTACGGTCATTTCAAAATGGATATGCCCTTCCTCGGCGATCTCCTCAAGGGCGCTCTCTCCGGCGCAGGCGATAACATCTCCCGCTTTGACCGAGGCACCCGCCTCCGTGCCGCTCGGCAGCTCGTCGGCAAGGTTTTTGTAAACCGTAACGGCGCCGCCGGAATGTTCAACGGAAACGCACTTTCCCATCATCGGGTCATCCCATACCTCTTTAATAACGCCGTCAGCCGCTGCTTTTACATCGCTTCCCGGCTCTGCGGCAAGGTCAACTCCGCCGTGAGTTCTCCAGTCCTCCATAGTCAGGGAACAAACGGCCTCGGTGCCGCTGTACTTGTTTATTACCGCGCCGTCTGCGGGAGCGAAAACCGTGGGCAGAACCTCGGCGCGGTTTGCCGCGCTGTCGGTTGTGTCCTCTGCTTTGCTTTGCTCCGATTCCGGCTTATCGGTGCCTTCGGGAAGCACGGCGGCGCTTTCCTCGTCTTTGATTTTTTCGCTTTCCTTGTTTTTGTCATCCCCGGTCTTTTCGCCGCCATCATCGGCAAAAGCGTCGGCACCGCTCTCCTCCGTAGTTTCCTCAACCTCACCGCGGTTGTTTCTGCTGACATTCTTTGCAACCGCTCCGGCGATCGCCACCACCACCGCAACGGTCATCAGAAGTACCAGCAGCGTTACATAAAGACTCTGCGCCTTGCTCTTTTGTTTTCCGGAATTATTCATAAGCTGAGCTTCCTTTCTTTTACTGATCTTTTGCTGATCTTTTGCTTATTTTTTGCTTCGCCGATATTTTTTGCCGCAGCTCGCAATTTTATACACAAAAGGTACAGAAACCCTGATTTGCAATGGCAAAAACCCCAAAAAACTATTGACTTACGCCAAAAGCTTTAATATAATAAAAACATAAAAAAGGCAGGTTTTGTTATGAAAAAGCTTATGTCATACGGTTATTGCAGCTTTTACCGCATGTAAAAGCTTTTTTCTGCCGCAGTATTTGATTTATAAGGTCAACATCACGCGGCAAGCGTGATTTTTTAATGCAGACGGCGCGTCTGGTCGTGCGAAAGGATAGTGCAGATATGTCAAAAACATACGGAACCAAACTGAAGCTGTCGGTATTCGGAGCATCCCACGCTCCTTTTATCGGAGCCGCGCTTCAGGGTCTTCCCAAAGGATATAAAATAGACTTGGAGGCCGTGGAACGCTTTATGGAAAGACGCGCACCCGGCCGAAACGCCGTGTCGACAGCGCGCCGCGAGCCTGACAAGCCCATATTCGTAACGGGACTTCGCGACGGCAGACTGACGGGGGATCCCCTTGAAATAAGAATAAACAATACGGATACCCGCAGCAGCGATTACAGCGAGTTTAATGACCGCCCGCGCCCGGGGCACGCCGACTTTTGCGCCCGCGTCAAATACGGAGACGGCTACGATGTAGCGGGCGGCGGCAGCTTTTCCGGCAGAATGACGGCGCCTATTTGCTGCGCGGGAGCCGTGGCAATTCAGCTTCTTGCCGCCAAGGGCATACGGGTGGGAGCGCATATCGCATCCGTTGCCGGGATAAAGGATAAAGCCTTTGACCTTGCAAAAGTCACCTCCCGCGGCTTTGCGCGTATTGCAAATAAAGAAATTCCCGTTCTCGACGACGCAGCGGGCGAAAAAATAAAAGAAGCCATTCTTTCTGCCAAAAGAGAGGGCGACTCCGTGGGCGGAGTAATAGAGTGTGCCGTTACGGGACTTCCCGTAGGTCTGGGCGGCCCCCTGTTTGACGGAATGGAAGGCAGAATATCGGAGATCGTGTTTGCCGTCCCCGCCGTTAAAGGCATAGAATTCGGCGCAGGCTTTGGTGCGGCGCTTCTTCGGGGCAGCGAGGATAACGACCCGTTCTGTATAGAAAAAGGCAAGGTGCGCACCGCCACCAACAATCACGGCGGGATTCTGGGCGGCATAACCAGCGGTATGCCTCTTGTGTTCCGCTGTGCCGTAAAGCCCACACCCACCATTGCAAAGGAGCAGGACACCGTGTCCCTGTCCGCCATGGAGGCGGCAAAAATACGGGGTCGGGGCAGACACGACCCCTGCGTGGTACCGCGGGCGGTACCTGTAATAGAAGCTGCGGCGGCTCTGGCCGTGCTTGATGTATTGCTGGAGGAAAACAAATTCTGACATTTAGAAGTAAGAGGTTTTGGCTATGAAATGCGGACTACTCGGTGAAAAGCTGTCTCACAGCTTTTCACCACAGATCCATTCCATGATAGACGATTACAGCTACCGCCTGTTTGAGGTGGAGCCGGATAGGCTGGGAGAGTTTCTTTCTTCCGACGCCTTTGACGCGCTTAATGTGACCGTACCGTATAAAAAAGCCGTAATACCCTATCTTGCCGAGATGACTCCGAGAGCGGCGTCCATCGGCAGCGTAAATGTCATTACCCGCCGTGCCGACGGAGCTCTTGTGGGTGACAATCAGGATTACGGCGGTTTCAAAAGCCTTGTGAAAACAAGCGGCATATCGGTAAAAGGCGTAAAGGCGCTTGTGCTGGGAAGCGGCGGCGCTTCCGAAACCGTCTGCGCGGTTCTGAGGGATATGGGCGCGAGGGAGGTTGTGGTAATTTCCCGAAGCGGAGAGAACAATTACGAAAACATACACCGCCATGCCGACTGCGGACTGATAGTCAATACCACCCCCGTGGGAATGTACCCAAACAACGGAAAAAGTCCCCTTTCTCTTAAAGGCTTCCACAGTCTGCGGGGAGTAATAGACATAATTTTTAATCCGCTGAAAACCGCGCTGGTGCTTGAAGCGGAGGACGCAGGCGTTCCCGCCGCAGGCGGACTTCATATGCTTGTTTCGCAGGCGGTGGGTTCCGCGCAGGCGTTCACCGGCAAAAAATATGATCCGTCCCTGTGCGCAAAAATAGAAAGACAGCTTACGGGACAGACTAAAAATGTGGTGCTGATCGGTATGCCCGGCTGCGGGAAAACCGTCATCGGCAGAAGACTTGCCGCCGCCCTGAAGCGCCCGTTTATAGATCTGGACGGGGAAATAGAAAAGGCGGCGGGCAAAACTATTCCGCAGATATTTGCCGAGGACGGCGAGAAGGAGTTTCGCCGAATTGAAACGGAGTGCTGCATTGAAGCGGGCAAGAAGTGCGGATGCGTCATTTCCACCGGCGGCGGAGTGGTCACCCGGGAGCAAAACAGAGCCCCTCTGCGCCAGAACGGAACCGTAGTATTTCTTATCCGCCCCCTTGAATCCCTTGCCACCGCCAACAGGCCGCTTTTGCAGACCCACAGCGTGCAGGAGCTTGCAAATCAGCGACTGCCTTTGTATAACGCATGGGCAGATGTAAAAATGCTGAATACGGGAATAAATTCCACTGTGGAAAACCTGATACGCTTCCTGCATCTGAAAAAAGCGGAAGGCGGACACCGCGAAGCTTAGGGGGGACATACAGTCGCTTGCCGCAAAGGTGAAGCCGCACCCGCGTATTAGGCGCATATAAAATAAACTACCGAAGAACCGAGGAAAATGTCAATGCTGTTTGATATTCACGCTCATTGCTTTCCCGACGCTATTGCGGAAAAAGCCCTGCAAAAGCTGTCGTACGCCAGCGGCGGCGTTGTACCGTCCGGAGACGGCACCTTCCCCGGACTTTGCCGCAGAATGAAAGAAAACGGGGTAGACGGCTTTGCCGTGCTGAATATTGCCACAAACGCCCATCAGATGCAAAAGGTCAACGATTTTGCCGCGTACCAGAAGCAGATGGGAGCGTACCCCTTCGGCAGCGTTTTCCCCGACGCGCCCGATGCCGTCGACGAGCTGCGGCGCATAAAGGAGCTGGGACTTTACGGCGTAAAGCTGCATCCCGACTACCAGCGTTTTTTCGTTGACGACGACAAAATGATACCTATATATAAGGAAATATCCCGTCTCGGGCTCTGTGTTATTTTTCACGCGGGGCAGGATTTCGGCTTTCCCGCGCCGTATTGCTGTACACCCGACAGACTGAAACGGGCGCTTAAACACCTTGACTGTCCCGTCATAGCCGCCCACTGGGGCGGGCTGTGCATGGGCGAGCAGGTACTGACGCATTTGTGCGGTCTGCCTCTGTATTTCGATGTATCCTTCGGCTACGGAGCAAAGCCGCGCATAGAGGCTATGAAAATAGTGGAAAAGCACGGCACCTCCCGCCTGCTTTTCGGCTCCGACTTCCCGTGGCACACGCCGAAAGACGAGCTCAGATTTCTGTCAACGCTGGAGCTGAGCGGCTCGGAGATGGAGGATATCTGCGTAAACAATGCTTCAAAGCTGCTGGGGTTTGAAAAGGAGGATCTTCATCTTCCCGCACCGGCTTTTGAATAAACAAAAAAGCAGAAAGGCAAAAACAAAATGAAAAGCAACACAAAAAACAGAACGGTAAAGCTCTGCGCCGCGGCGCTGGGTGCCGCGCTTATCGCGGTTTGCTCATGGATAACGGTGCCAATGCCGGAGGTTGGCTTCGCGGCGCCCTTTACAATGCAGACCTTCGCGGTTTGCCTCGTCTCGGCTCTGCTGGGAGAGTTCTGGGGAGAGATTTCCGTTCTGGTATATATAGCGTTGGGCTGTATAGGAGTGCCGGTGTTCGCAGGCTTTAAGAATGCGGCGGCAGTCGTAGCCGGACCTACATGGGGTTACATAATGGGATTTGTGCTGACCGCGTTCTGCACAGGCTTTATTTGCTCCCGCTTCGGCCGCAAGTATCCCATATGCCTCGGCGCAATGGCGGCAGGCATCATACTTTGCTACGCGGTGGGTACAGTATGGTTCGCCCTTGTCTACGCAAAGGGAACCGCAGCCGCCGGCTTCGTGACCGCTCTGACCTATTGCGTGGTGCCCTATATCCTGCCCGACCTTGCAAAAATAGCCGTCGCTTCACTGATTTGCACAAAGGTCTTTCCCCGCCTCGGCTTTATGAAAACAAAGAAAGAAAAACCTCAGATACCCGAAAAATAACTTCAACGCAAACAGGGCGCTGCCCCAAATCCCCAACGACGAGCGGGGCTCCGCCCCGCGCTCCGCGGGATATATGCGAGGCTCTGCCTCGCGCTCCGCTTAGAACCTTTTTTGAAAAAAAGGTTCTAAGGACTCCAAAAAACTTTTAATCAGGGTATGGAAATATAGAATAGTTCCGCAGGGGTGCCGCGTTGCGGCAGGCATCTGAAGAAACGCAGGAGAAAGCAAGCTCTCTCCTGCGTTTCTTCATCGCTTTACGGACGGCTTCACCGTCCGCCCCTGCGGTATAATGTTCAATTTGCAATTCTTGCCTTCTGTGGGTAGCTTCAAGTCTGCTATCGACACGCTCATTAGCGTTGCTTTATTTATATAGCGAGACTTGAAGTTTAGGCTGACGGTTCAGGCTTCAAGAGATTCAAACATATCCATAATGCTGTCCAGAGTTACTCCGGTCTGAGGAACGCAGCTAATGCAGATTATAAGCATATAGTCGCCTACCTTGCGCAGCAGATAGCTTTGATCAAGAGTGATACCCTGCGATTCTGCTTCCCAGGTTACGCTGAGATACTCATATCCGCAGAAATCTATTGTTTCCTTGCTTTTCAGAGAGTAATCCATCCCCGCTTCCGCACCGGCTTCGGTAAGCTGATCTTCAAGGGCATCGGCATATGAATCCGGCGTATACTTGGAGCCGCCTATACTTGCGCTCATATTCTCGTACATTACAATCACATTTGAGCCGGTGTTCTGATCCACAGCCATGGCATCGTAAATAGTCTTCTGCTTGGAAAGCTCAAGATTTTTCGCTTCGCGGTCGCTCAGGATTTCTGACAGGGAATCTGCGGTAAAGTCCATCATTTCCATGATCTCCTCTTCGCCGGAGAAGACCCAACCGTCGGATACGGTCATTCTGAAACCGGAAAATTCACTTTCGAAAACATTGTCGGTTACGGTACCGCACACAAAAGCTTTGTCCTTCTCGGTGGTATTGCCGCAAGCGGCAAGGGTGAGAACGCAAATAAGTGCCAATGCAATTGCCGTCAGTTTTTTCATAATTTTTCCCCTTTCGGTTTCTTTATATGTATTATAACATGAAAGTTTCAAAAATCAACATATATTTTCGGAAGTTCAGATTTGATTATTAGCTGACAGAAGTGAAGAAAGGGTTTTTCGAAGGGATGACGCGCCGTCAGCAGCCCCACAGGGCTCTCCATCACTGGGTAAGAAAGGATTTAAGAAAAGCTTTGGAGCGTGTCGACAGCAGACTTACAGCTACTCACAGAAGGCAAGAATAGCAGATTGAACATTATACCATATTATACCATTATACCGCAGGGGCGGACGGCGAAGCCGTCCGTGAAGCGATGAAGAAACGCAGGAGAAAGCTTGCTTTCTCCTGCGTTTCTTCA
>CAMFEL010000109.1 GCA_945949385.1 uncultured Clostridia bacterium
AATTCCCAAAAACACTATCATTTTTGAAAAACTTGCCTTTTGTGGGTAACTCCAAGTCTGCTATCGACACGCTCCAAAGCGTTGCTTAATTTCCGCAGCGAAATTGAAAATTTTGGCTGACGGCGGCGGGGAAAAGCGAAAAACGGGGAAAAAAATAAATTTTATTTGATACAGAGCGCGAGGGAAGTGAGGAGTGTTAGGTGAGGAGTGATAGGTGAGACGGGAAACGGGAGAGACGGAATTTTGTCACAGATCAAGGAGCGCAAAATCCCCCTGCCGCGGCAGGGGGATCGAATAATCAAATATTTCAAATAGGTGTGTGTTCAAACAGGGTGTTCATATATGTGCTGTCGAAGCATCACTCCGAAGCCTGCAGACAGGCCTTATCGCCGCTTTCGATATGACGGCGGATGCGCTCCACTATCATATCAAGTGCAACGGAATTCTTTCCGCCCTCGGGAACGATAATATCGGCGCGGCGCTTTGTGGGCTCCACATATTTTTCGTGCATGGGCTTTACAGTCTTGAGATACTGATCTATTACTGATTCAAGGCTTCTGCCGCGTTTGGCAACATCTCTGCGTATACGGCGCAGGATTCGCACATCGGCGTCCGTATCCACGAAAATTCTGATGTCAAACAGGCGGCACACCTCCCGGTCTGCAAATATCAGTATGCCCTCCACTATAATGACCCGTTTCGGTACGATATGCTGAACGCTGTCGCTTCTGTTATGTACCGTATAGTCATACACGGGGCAATCTATACTTTCGCCCCGCTTAAGCGCCGCAAGGTGCTCCCTCATAAGCTCCGTATCGAAGGCGTCGGGCTCGTCATAATTAAGCTTTGTGCGCTCCTCGTAGGTAAGCTCGTCGCGGCGCTTATAGTAGCTGTCATGGCGGATGAGACACACGCTGTCTCCGAACACATCGCACAGCCGCTCTGCAAGGGTAGTCTTTCCGCTGCCGCTGCCGCCTGCTATTCCGATTATCATTACATCAGACATTTGTCTCATCGCCTTTCAATGCTTCATTTTTACCTGTACTGTTTTCCGCCGGGTTCAGCGTCCTTTGATTTTTTCGTATATAAGGGGCTCCGGCTCGGGGGGAGCGTCAGTTACCGTTCTGCTTTCGCAGTAGCGGCGGCACGCTTCTTCAAGGGTCTCACGGCGGCTTGTAAGCAAACCCGCTTCCGTCTCGCCCTGTTTTACAAAGTCGCCGCGCTTTTTCTTAATAAGTATACCTGCGGTTGGGTCTATAACATCGTCTTTAGCGGCTCTGCCCGCGCCCAAAGTCATGGCGCAGAGTCCTATGCCCTCCGTATTGCAGGAGGAAATATAGCCGTCGCGCCGGGATTTTACTTCCATAGAGTATTCGGCGCGGCAGAAGCTGCTGTCGTCGAAAACCGATATATCTCCGCCCTGTGCGCTTATCCACTCCAAAAATTTTTCGTATGCTTTTCCGCTGTCAAGGGCGTCCTCAACCGCTTTTTCGGCGCTGTCTTCGTCAATACCGCGGCTCATGGAGACAAGCTCTGCGGCAAGGGTAAGGCAGACCTTTCTGAGATCGGGAAACTCGCGGCTTCCGCGCAGCACCTGCAGCGCCTCGCGCACCTCTACCCAATTGCCTACGGCGCTTCCCAGCGGCACATCCATATTTGTTATGACTGCCGACACATTTTTGCCGCAGGTCTTGCCGATAGTCACCATTTTTTCGGCAAGGAGGCGGGCGTCGGCCGCCGTTTTCATAAAGGAGCCGCTGCCGCATTTCACATCAAGGACTATATTATGGGCGCCGCCCGCCAGCTTTTTGCTCATTATACTGGAGACTATAAGGGGTATGCATCCTACTGTGGCTGTTACGTCTCTCAGAGCATACAGCTTTTTATCCGCCGGGTCAAGGCTTTTATCCGCGCCGATAACGCATATTCCGTGTTTTTCCGCCGTATTTATAAATTCATCGGGAGAAAGGCTGGTTCTGTACCCGGGGATAGCTTCAAGCTTATCTACGGTGCCCCCCGTATGTCCCAGACCTCTGCCGCTCATTTTTGCGATCTTTGCTCCGAGGCACGCCGCTATGGGCGCTACCACAAGAGTGGTCTTATCTCCCACGCCGCCCGTACTGTGCTTATCTGCGGACAGGTCTTTGAAGCGGGACAAATCAAGGGTATTGCCGGAATGAGCCATGGCGCCCGTCAGCGCGGCGGTCTCGGCGTCGCTCATGCCTTTAAGGTATATTGCCATAAGCAGCGCCGTTATCTGATAATCGGGCAGGCTGCCGTCGGACACGCCGCTGACAAACCACTTTATCTCACTTTCGGAAAGCTCGCCGCCGTCGCGCTTTTTTTCTATTATATCGTACATTCGCATAATATGACCTCCCGGAAAGGAAAAGCAGAATGTCGGCTATCTTGCGCCCTTATCGTAGGGGATACCCTCCGCTTTGGGTGCGCGGGATTTCTTGGAGGTGAACGCAAGCACCACAAGCACCGCCACATAGGGAATGATATTATAGAAGTACATGGGCATATTAAGCTCTTTAAGGGCGCATATGCCGTCTCCGTTTATATCAAGGAAGGAATAGGTGGGTCCGATACATTTGAGAAGTCCGAACAACAGGGAGCCCAGGGCAATACCGAGCGGCTTCCAGTTGCCGAATATCATTATTGCCAGCGCCAGGAATCCCATGCCCGCAACGGTGCCTTCGCAGGTGCCGCCCGCAACGGTTGCTATGTAGATATAGCCGCCCATACCGGCAAGGGCGCCGGATATAGTGGTGCCCAGATAGCGCATTTTGTATACGTTTATACCTACGCTGTCCGCCGCCTGGGGATGCTCGCCGCAGGCGCGGAGGCGCAGTCCGTATTTTGTCTTATACATAAATATCGAAAGGAGGACGAAAAGTCCCGCAGCGATATATGTGGAGACATAGGCTTTATCGAAGAACACTCTGCCCACGCTGTTCATATCGCCGTTGAGGATGACGAAGCCGATGTCCTTGGGCATTACCAGCTTGTCCTGCATAAAGAATACCTTTATGAAGAACAGGGCAAGGGCGGGAGCCAGAAGGTTCAGCGCCGTGCCGCCTATGGTCTGGTCCGCTTTCAGGTTTATGGCGGAGAAGGACAGCAGCAGGGAGAAAAGGGCGCCTGCCGCCGCCGCCACAAGCATAGCGGTCATGAACACTATCTGCGGGTGACCCGTCAGCAGGTCGTTTTTCTGTATCAGGTACACATACACGGCGCCGATAAAGGAGCCGAATATCATTATACCGTCAAGAGCTATATTTATAATTCCGCTGCGCTCTGCGAACATACCCGCAAGAGCCACTATAAGCAGCGGGATAGCGTATATCAATGTTTTTTGCAGAAGAAATACCATTTTTTAGTCCATACCTTTCTTCGGATTTGTGTCGCTTTCGCCGTGGGCGAAATCTGCCTATGTTTTGGGCAAAAGACACAAATTGTGTCTGAAATCGGATAGCTTGCGCTCTCTGCGAATTTTATTTTCAGACTTACTTCCCCGGATCGATTTTGTTCTTCCTTTTCTTCTTCATTACAAGAAGATCTCTGAAGAGCTTTGAGAAGCCGGCAAAGTACACTATGACCGCCACTATAAGGTCGGACACATACTCGTTAAAGGCAGTATATCCCGCCAGGTTGAAGCCGCCCTTGTCGATATATCTCAGGAATGTGGCGCTGAATATCACCCCGATGGGGTTATTGCCCGCAAGCAGTGCCGTGGGTATTCCGTTGAAGCCCTCGGAGGGGAGAGAACTGTATGTGTTCCACAGAAAGTCGTTTTTGCCGTTAAGGTACCAGAGCGCCGCGCCGCCTGCCGCAAGTCCGCCCGCTATTGCCATGGACAGGATAATATTGCGCTTTTCGTTCATGCCGGCGTATTTCGCCGCATTTTTGTTATAGCCGCAGGCTTTCAGCTCGTAGCCGAAGGTGGTCTTATTTATCATAAGATACATAACTATTGCTATGGCTATTACGATAAATATGCTGATGTCTATATTGGAGCCGGGGAACAGCTTGTCCAGTCCCAGCTTGGGAGTAGCCACGCCGTTGGAGGCGGTGGTTCTTATGAACTTTGTTTTTGTTTCGGCTATGTTTATATATCTGTCACCTGTAATACTGAATATCCAGCTTACAACATTTGCCGCTATCCAGTTGGTCATAATGCAGACTATGACCTCGTTTACGTTAAAGACTGCTTTGAACAGTCCGGGTATTGCTCCCCACAGCATACCGCTGAGCACGCCTGCCACAAGCGCCAGCAGCCACACGAAAAATGCGTTCTGCTCTGTGGTGGGTATGGACAGCGCCACCAGCAGGGAGGTCATGGCGCCCATGAGGTACTGACCGGGGGCGCCGATATTGAACAGTCCCGTTTTGAAGGCTATTGCCACGGAAAGACCTGTCATCATAAGAGGTGCGGCTTCCAGCAGCATATCTCCCAGATTGAACAGTATATCCGCCGTATTGCCGCTGGCAAAGGGGCCGCCGAGGATTATGAGCAGTCCCGAAAAGGCGTCGGATATGGGTATGTCCTCGGAAAAGGCGGCAAGCAGGATAAGGATTATTGCTCCTACCAGTATGCCTCCTATAATGCAAAGCACGGAGGACAGTATGCTTCTCACAGCCTCACTGCGCAAAATACGCACTGCGAGGCAGGGAGAGGTGCGCTCTACGCTCGTTTTATTTTTCATCTTCGGTATCCCCCGTATTCTGCCGTTTTGCTCCCGCCATATAGAGGCCCAGTTCTTCCACCGTGGTCTCTTTCGGGTCAAGCTCAGCCACTATCTCGCCGCTGTGCATGACGAGTATTCTGTCGGACATACTCATGACCTCGTCAAGCTCCAGCGATACAAGCAGGACGGCGCTGCCCTCGTCTCTTGATTTGACTATGCGGGAATGGATATATTCTATGGCTCCCACGTCAAGTCCTCGGGTAGGCTGTACCGCTATAAGCAGATCGTGCCGTCTGTCAAGCTCGCGGGCAACGATGGCTTTTTGCTGGTTGCCGCCGGACATACTGCGGGCGGGGGTTGCTGCCCCCTGACCGCTTCTGACGTCGTACTGCTCTATAAGAGCGTCGGAATAACGGCGTACTGCGTCGAATTTTATAAAGCCGCCGCGCTGAAAATCCTTTTCAAAATAGCGCTGGAGCACCATATTCTCTCCCAGCGAATAGTCAAGGATAAGTCCGTGCTTATGCCTGTCCTCCGGTATATGGCTGATACCGTGGGTGTTTTTATAACGTATGCTTTTGCGGGTCACATCCTCGCCGGAAAGCTCTATACTGCCCTCATAGGGTTTATCAAGCCCGGACAGTGCCTGTACAAGCTCCGTCTGACCGTTGCCGTCAATACCTGCGATACACACTATTTCGCCGCGGCGCACATCGAAGGAGACCTTATGTACGGCGTCGCGCTTATGAAGCTTGCTTTTTACGCTGAGGTTTTTTACAGACAGCACCGTCTCGCCCGGTGCGGCAGGGCCTTTATCCACCACAAGGCTTACATCTCTGCCCACCATCATTCGGGACAGCTCCTGCACGTTTGTATCCTTTATATCAACCGTGCCCATGTATTTGCCCTTGCGCAGTACGGTGCAGCGGTCCGCTACCTCCATGATTTCGTTCAGCTTATGGGTTATGAACAGTATGGATTTGCCCTCTTTGGCAAGTCCTTTCATTATTTCCATAAGCTCGCTGATCTCCTGTGGGGTCAGCACCGCAGTAGGCTCGTCGAAAATAAGTACCTCGTTGTCGCGGTACAGCATTTTCAGTATTTCCGTTCTCTGCTGCATACCTACCGTTATATCCTCGATAAGAGCGTCGGGGTCTACATTGAGTCCGTAGGTTTTTGACAGCTCAAGCACCTTTTGTCTTGCTTTTTTCTTACTGAGAAAGCCCATTTTGCCGGGCTCCACGCCCAGAATGATATTGTCAAGGACGGTGAACACATCCACAAGCTTGAAGTGCTGATGCACCATGCCGATGCCCAGGTCGTTTGCGTCATTGGGGTCGTTTATGCGCACCTTTTCGCCGTTTTTGCGTATTTCGCCCTTTTCCGCCTGATAAAGTCCGAAAAGCACGGACATAAGCGTGGATTTTCCCGCGCCGTTCTCGCCCAGAAGGGCGTGTATCTCACCACGTTTCAGTTGCAGGGTGATGTCATCGTTGGCTTTGATGCCGGGAAACTCCTTGGTTATATTGAGCATTTCAATAATGTACGGATATTCCCGCGCGTTTGCCCTTTGCTCCATTTGGCACCTCTTTCTTTTTCGCCTTTCCCCCGCAGGTCTCACGCGCGGGAAAAACGGAAATTTAAGTGAAAGGGATGGTCTCCGTTAAGAGACCATCCCGCTTTTCATGCTTTAAGATTATTTCTCGAATACGATGGTTACCTTTTCAAGGTTTGCGGTAAGCCAATCGGCATTCTCGTTTGCGTTGTCGGGAGTCTCGCTGTCGGGAACTATTGTGCCGTCCTGAATCTTTGCGAACAGCTCGTTATACTGCTCAACGGTAAAGTTCTCAAGCTTCCAGGTCTCGGTGGGAAGTCCGGTAGCGTCCTCGGCAGCGCCCAGGTTCTGAGCCTTGTCTGCAAGCTCTGCGTCCCACTTGCCGTCATAGAACTGGCCGAGAACGCGCTCAACAGACGCTGCAAGACCCTTGACCGCGCTGGTTATAACCTGCTCGGACTCAAAGGACTGGTCAACGTCAACGCCGATGATCTTTGCTTCGGGATACTCTGCAGCAGCGGACTTGACGGAGTCAAACATGGAGCCGCCGCAGGAGAATACGACCTCAGTGCCGTTT
>CAMFEL010000110.1 GCA_945949385.1 uncultured Clostridia bacterium
AAAAAAGGTTCTAAGCGGAGCGCGAGGCAGAGCCTCGCATGTGCTTAAGCGGGGTACGGGGCAGCGCCCCGTGTATACCCACCGGGGCACGGGGCAGCGCCCCGTATTTGCCACCGGGGCGCGGGGCAGCGCCCCTGCGGAGCCCCACAGCTTTTATACTGTCTTGACCGTTATCTTCACGGCTTCGCCGTTGATGTTCCAGTCCTTTGCAACGCCGTCTGCGGGAGCTTTCTCAAATGCGAGAGCGTCACACAGGACGGCTTTCGTAAATTCTCCGTTGTCCTTTTCAAGGATAGCCTTAATCTTATCGCTGCCCTCAACGGTGACGGAAATATGGTCGGTCACATTGAAGTCGGCTTCCTTGCGCATGGTCTGCACCTTGGAGATAAGCTCGCGCACGAAGCCTTCCTCCACCAGCTCGTCGGTCAGCACAGTGCAAAGCGCAACAGTAAGACCGTTCTGAGCTACGGAATACCAGCCCTCTTTCTGCTGAACATCTATAAGCAGGTCATCGCGGGAAAGGCTGACGGGAGTGCCGTCAACATCAAAATCAAGCGCTCCGTTCTTCTCAAGGCAAGCCATTGCCCGATTTCCGTCAACAGCGGCAAGATAGCGATTTATGCCGCCCAAAAGCTTTCCGTACTTGGGACCCACGGTGCGAAGCTGAGGCTTGAAGCTGTATGAAGAAATCTGAGAAATATCGGGGGAGAAGGTCGCCGCCTTGACGTTAAGCTCCTCCTCAACTATCTCTCGGTAGTAGCTGTCCACAGTTCTGTCCGTCTTTACGCATATCTCGGACAAAGGCTGTCTGTTCTTGATATTTGCGCCGTTTCGAGCCGCTCTGCCCAGTACAACACAGTCCAGAACAAACTCCATGTCGTCCTCAAGCTTTTTGTCTATCATGCTTTCGTCAGCCTCGGGATATGCGCACAGATGTACGCTTTCCGGAGCCGAGGAGTCAACGGTGCATACGAGATTGCGGTATATATCCTCTGCCATAAAGGGTATCATGGGAGCTGCAGCCTTTGCAACGGTAACAAGAGCGGTATACAGAGTCATATACGCCGCGATCTTGTCGTCAGTCATATCCGAAACCCAGAAACGCTCACGGCTGCGGCGAACATACCAGTTGGAAAGCTCGTCCACAAAATCGGAAAGACAGCGCGCCGCCTCGGGGATGCGGTAAGCCGCAAGATTTGCGTCCGTATCCTTTACCGTGGTGTTGAGCCTCGACAGAATAAACCTGTCCATAACAGTAAGCGCGCACTTTTTGAGATCGTAGCCGGTGGGGTCAAAACTGTCTATATTTGCGTACAGAACCCAGAAAGCATAGGTGTTCTGAAGCGTTCCCATAAACTTGCGCTGACCCTCGGTGACAGCCTTGTCGCTGAAGCGTGAAGGCAGCCAGGGAGCGGAATTTGTATAAAAATACCATCGAATAGCGTCCGCGCCGTGGGTTTCAAGCGCCGTAAAGGGGTCAACCGCGTTACCCTTTGATTTGGACATTTTCTGCCCGTCCTCATCCTGTACCAATCCCAGAACGATAACATTTCTGAAAGGCGCCTTGTCAAAAAGCAAAGTGGAAATCGCAAGCAGAGAGTAGAACCAGCCGCGGGTCTGGTCAACCGCCTCGGATATAAAGTCCGCCGGGAACTGGGACTCGAATTTGTCCTTGTTCTCAAATGGATAGTGATGCTGAGCAAAGGGCATGGAGCCGGAGTCAAACCAGCAGTCAATAACCTCGGTGACTCTCTTCATTTCTCCGCCGCACTTGGGACACTTGACAGTTACCGCGTCGATATAGGGACGGTGCAGCTCTATTTCAGCGGGGCAGTTGGAGGACATACTCCTAAGCTCCTCAATAGAGCCTACGCTGTGGCGGTGTCCGCAGGAGCATTCCCAAATATTCAGAGGCGTGCCCCAGTAACGGTTGCGGCTGATGCCCCAGTCCTGAACATTTTCCAGCCAGTCGCCGAAGCGCTTTTTGCCTATGGACTCGGGAATCCAGTTTATAGTGTTGTTGTTGGCAATGAGCCTGTCGCGCACCTCGGTCATTTTTATAAACCAGCTATCGCGGGCGTAGTATATAAGGGGAGTACCGCAGCGCCAGCAATGGGGATAGCTGTGCTCGAAAACGGGCGCGTCAAAAAGAAGTCCCCGCTCTTTCAGGTCACGCAGCACCAGCTTGTCTGCGTCCTTGACAAAAACTCCCGGCCAGTCGGTCTCGGCGGTCATTTCGCCCTTTGCGTCAACAAGCTGAATAAGGGGCAGACCGTATTTGCGTCCCACTCTGGCGTCATCCTCACCGAAAGCAGGAGCAATGTGAACAATACCGGTACCGTCTTCCATGGTAACATAATCGTCTGCGGTTACATACCAGCATTTTTCGGCGGGAGAGACGAATCCGAACAGGGGCTCGTATTCCCTGCCCTCAAGGTCGGCGCCCTTCATCTCTTCAAGAACTTCGTACTGTCCCTCTCCCAGTACCTTGTCGGCGAGCGCCTTTGCCAGAATATATACTTCCTCTTTGCAGCTAACTTTCACATAAACCGCATCGGGGTTTACGCAAAGCGCGGCGTTTGACGGCAGAGTCCACGGCGTGGTAGTCCATGCCAGGAAGGATCCGCCGCCCTCTTTAAAGCGGAATTTAACGATAGCCGAACGCTCTTTAACATCCTTGTAACCCTGCGCGACCTCGTGAGAGGAAAGAGGTGTGCCGCAGCGGGGACAGTAAGGCACTATCTTAAAGCCCTTGTAAAGAAGCCCCTTGTCCCATATCTGCTTCAGCGCCCACCATTCGGACTCGATATAGTCGTTGTGATAGGTGACATAAGGATCCTTCATATCCGCCCAGAAGCCTACGGTGTCGGAAAAGGACTCCCACATGCTCTTGTACTTCCATACGGATTCCTTGCACTTTTCGATAAAGGGGGCAATGCCGTACTCCTCTATCTGCTCCTTGCCGTTAATACCGAGCAGCTTTTCCACCTCGAGCTCAACAGGCAGACCGTGAGTATCCCAACCCGCCTTGCGGGGCACATCGCAGCCCTTCATGGCGTGATAGCGTGGGATCATATCCTTGATTACTCTGGTCAGCACATGGCCGATGTGAGGCTTGCCGTTTGCGGTGGGAGGGCCGTCGTAAAACGTGTATTTTCTGTCGCCCTTGTGGATGTCAAGGCTTTTTTCAAAAATACCGTTGTCCTTCCAGAACCTAAGAGTTTCAGCCTCGCGGCTGACAAAGTTCAGATCTGTGGGTACCTTCTTGTACATAAACGCACCATTCCTTTTGTTGAAATAGATATAAATGAGTGCCGATGCGGGAAAATAAAAATCCCTTTGCCGCATGGACAAAGGGACACTTTGCAAAAACCACCTGCATACGGACATATGCGCCTCCTGTAACGGTGAGGCACCGGCGAGGACTACTGCAATAAGGTTCGTCCCGCGGCTCGGGAGTGATATTCATACCGGAAACCCTGTACCGACCTCGCACCAACGCCGGCTCGCTTTACCTGTTTTCCGAACTACTGTCTCCGTCACAGCCTTTATTTTATACATCTGTATTATATCACCGCCCCCGGCACTTGTCAATAAATGTTGCAAATAAATATCAAACTTTCCCTTTTTGCCGTATATGCCGGGAATAATGAGGAAAATCCCCCGCATTCAGCCTGTTTTCGCTCATATGCCGCCGGCGTTTTTTGCAATGCCGCACAGTACACTGCAAAAATCGTCAGCCTCCTGCGCTGTGCTGAAGGGTCCCACGCTTGCCCTGACTGCCCCGCCCTCGGGGGTACCCACGGTTTTGTGCGCAAGAGGCGCACAGTGCAGACCCGCACGAACGCAAATACCCGCTTCGTCAAGGCGAGCCGCACATTCCTGCGCCGTCATTCCCCGCACGTTGAAAAGGCACAAAGCGCCGCCCTCAGCCGAATACAGCCTTATTTCTTTATGTGCGGAAAGCTTTCTGTGGATACGGGCGCATAATTCCCTCTCGTATTTCCCGATAGCGTCTGCTCCGCGACGCCGCACATATTTTATACCCTCAGTAAGTCCCGCGGCGGCGGGAGTTGCCATAGTACCCGCCTCAAGCCTGTCGGGCAGAAATTCGGGCATATCAATATCAAGAGAGTTAATTCCGCTTCCTCCGTATGCAAAGGGAGCGGGAAGTATCCCGTCGGCAAAGAGAGCCAGTCCCGACCCCTGCGGTCCCAGAAGCCCCTTGTGTCCGGCACAGCACAGAGCGGAAATACCGTCCCTTTTCATATTGATGTCAACGCTGCCCGCACTTTGAGAAGCATCAAGAATAAACAGTATTCCTGAGCGGCGGCACAGAAGCCCCAGCTCCTCAGCAGGCAGACGGCGGTTGACTATATTGGAGGAATGGGTACATATAAGAGCCCTTGTATTGGGGCGGATAAGCTTTCTCACAGAGGCGCAGGGGTCTCCGCGGGTGGAGAATATATCGTACCGTACACCGCGGCTCTGTCGGAGAAACTCCACGGGACGGAGCACGCTGTTATGTTCAAGGTCGGAGATTATAACATGATCCCCCTCCCCCACAAGACCGAAAATCGCCGCATTCAGAGCGTAGGTGGCGTTAGAGGTAATTACAACATTATCACTGTTTTCAAGTCCGAAAAGAGCCGAAGCCTCTTCCCTGCAATCAAAAAGCGCCTGCGATGCGCGAATTGCCAGTCTGTGACTGCCCCTGCCGGGGTTTCCGCACCACTTGCTCATACATTCATAAGCGGCATTCACCACCTCCGGCGGTTTCGGAAAGGTGGTAGCCGCGTTGTCAAGATATATCATATTTTATTCCTTTATACCGATTGCCTTTCTGTATATTCATAAGCGGTATCCGCAGACACCGCAGAACAGGTGAGCAATGACAAAAAGCGGGCGGCGAAATGCCGCCCGCTTTTTCAGCCCCCCAGCAGCTCGCCGTAGTTTATCCGTCTTGAAGCAAGAAGGCGCTGTGCCTCCTCTTTTTCGTTGCAGGCGAAGCTTACGCCGTACGCGCAGCCGTGCTTGGTCATATTGGGGTCAAGACCGACGATCTCCGCACGCACCCCTGCCCCCGACAGAGCGCGGTGAGCGCGATGAGCGTCGGTCATATTTTTCATGGAAGCAATACACATCATAATTTTTATCTGTCCTGTTTTCCTTTCTCCCTTATCTTGCCTACGGTACAGCTCATTACAGTTTATTCCGAACGCCGGGAAATGTCCAACATCCGAGGGGAGAAAATAAACAGCTTCTCTGATATTATCAATTCGGAGAAAGGAGTGTGACGCTTGACTCAAAGCAAAACAGCAAAAGTCCGAAAGGCTCTTGAAAAAGTAACCGACGAGATTTCAAGCCTTTCAAAAAATATGGAAAACGATGACGGAGAGCTTGACTCCGGCAGAGTCAAACAGCTTCGTGAGCTTTGCGCCGCCGCAAAGGAGCTGTCCGCGCTGCTGAAAGAATACGGCAGTACGGCAAATCAAAAGCAGTTGACCGTAAAATTTACCGGCGACAGCGAGCAGTGGGCGCAGTAAAAAGCTATGCCGGACATTGCCATTCCCTCACCGTCACCCCGTCAGGAGGAATTTTTCAGGGACACACACAAATATGTCGCCTTCGGCGGCGCAAGAGGCGGCGGTAAAAGCTGGGCGGTGAGAGTAAAGGCGTTGATGATGTGCCTCAAATACCCGGGAATACGCATTGCAATCGTGCGGCGCACCTACGGCGAGCTTCGGCAAAACCACATACTTCCCATGCAGACAGCAGCCTCCGGAGTTGCCGTGTATACCGAGGCAAAGCGGGAGATGTCCTTTGAAAACGGCTCCGTCATAAACTTTCTGTATTGCAGAAGCACAGCGGATCTGGACAAATTTCAGGGCACTGAATACGATGTAATGTTTATAGACGAAGCGACCCAGTTTGCGGAAGAAATGTACGACCGTATGAAAGCCTGCGTGCGCGGCACAAACAAATTTCCCAAGCGCATATACCTAACCTGCAATCCGGGCGGCAGAGGTCACGGATGGGTAAAGCGCCTGTTTATAGACAAGGTATATAAAAGCGGAGAGTGTGCCGAGGATTATTCCTTTATACGCTCCCTTGTAACCGACAACAAGGCGCTGATGGAAAGCGATCCCGACTATGTAAACAAGCTGCGAACCCTGCCGCAAAAGCTGAGAAAAGCTTGGCTTGACGGCGACTGGAACATTTTCGAGGGGCAGTTTTTCGAGGAATTTGCAGATGTGCCGGAGCATTACGCCGACCGCATCGGCACCCATGTTATCGACCCATTTGAAATACCCCGTCACTGGACGGTTTACCGTAGCTTCGATTTCGGCTACTCAAAGCCTTTTTCCTGCGATTGGTGGGCAGTGGACGGAGAAGGCAGGGCGTATCTCATACTTCAGCTTTACGGCTGCACGGGTCAGCCCAACGAAGGCGTGAAATGGGATCCCGACCGCATTTTTTCGGAGATACGGAGGATAGAAACGGAGCACAGATGGCTTGTCGGAAAACATATACTGGGTGTAGCAGACCCCTCCATATGGGACGCCTCCAGAGGAGAAGCCATTATCGAAGCCGCCGACCGCCACTTTGTATTTTTCCAGAGGGGCGACAACAAAAGGCTGCCGGGATGGATGCAATG
>CAMFEL010000111.1 GCA_945949385.1 uncultured Clostridia bacterium
GGCGGTCTATCTCTTGTTTTCGGTTGCTTGCTTCCTTACCGTACATGAGCATTTAAGCAGGGAATGTAGTAGTCACCCTGAAGTTCGTACCAAAGACCGTTCTTTTCATCATAAATAACCTTTTCCATAATCATATCTCCTTACTGTACTTTGAAATTCCTTTGCTTTGCTCCAATGATTTTTATAAGCACCTCATCCACCGCATCGGTGTACTTGCCGTCGACAATAAGCTTGTTTCTTAATTGGTTCAGGCTCTCAATCACAAAGCGCCGTTCCTGATCGTTTAGAAAAAGATAGTATTTTTGCTTCATCACCGGTTCTCCATTCGCTTTCTGCAATCATTGTACCGTAGGGGACCGAAAGAATCGAATGTGCGGATAGAAATGAGCGTACCCACCGTTTCGGGTGAGCACGCTCAATATTATATTTCGGGATAGATTACTTTTAATTGTTGATACATTTTCCTTGACGGCCTGCGGCTACCTGACTCCCATTTCGCATATATACTCGGAGAAATACCGGCGCTTTCGGCAAAATCAACTTGGTTAAGTCCATAACGCTTTCTGACCGTATGTAATAGCTCCGTATATGGCGCACTTATGAAAACGCAGTAATCATCAAACAGCAGAGACTCAGGTATTTGCAGCATTTTAGTAGTAGCTACGGTAATTTCATACGGAATCGGAAAACGACCCTGTTCATAGCCGAGAACTGTAGCTGGGACGAGGTTTAACTTCTCTGCAAGCTGCCTTGTGGTAAGCCCCCTCAGTTGGCGATAGTAGCGCATATATTCTCCGGGAGTGCTTAAATCACTCAACGCTTCAAAGATAAATCTCAAGTGCATCAGCATTTTGCCGTGCCGGTATTCATATAGCCCTGTGTGATTGAGAACAGTATCGCATTTGCCCCAAAATTCAGGAGACAGGCAATATACAGAGAAATAAAGGTGGATATAGGGAAGATACTGAGACAATTATGCCAGCAAAAGGGGGTGGAGATAATAGAAGCGGAATTATGCCCCGACCATATACATATGTTGGTAAGCATACCGCCGAAATACAGTGTGTCGCAGGTAATGGGGTACTTGAAAGGGAAAAACAGTTTAATGATATTTGATCGACACGCTAATCTAAAGTACAAATATGGGAACGGACACTTTTGGTGCAGAGGGTATTATGTAGACACAGTAGGACGCAATAAAATACAGATACAGGAATACATAAGGAACCAACTGATAGAAGATGAGCAGTTGGTTCAAATGACGATAAAGGAGTATGTTGACCCGTTTACGGGTTGCATGAATACAAAGACATAAGATAAAACCCCTTTAGGGGTTGCCGGAAAAGGGAATGCGGTCGGCAAACCTTTCGGCGCCCCTTTAGGGGTTTTTCTGCAATATGCCCTTCCAGAGCTTGTTCAAGCCTCCGGCTTAGCCGGAGGTCCTGACGGCTGCGTTTTTACGGCAGATTTTTGCTATATTAACTCAACCCCGTCCCCGATTACGATGCCCTCCAAACGCGAATTTACATGATTGCGCGCAATTGAAGCCCTGCGGGTATTATCAATAATAACGGCATGGTCTGCGTCGGGGCAGTCGAAAATGTTGTCTTCGATTGTCACAAGTCCGTGGGAAAGGGATTTGCGGTCGGAGACTTCCATATATACATGAACGCCGCCGCATTTTTTTGTCAGCCTTGCGCAGTTTATAAACCTGCAGCGTCTGACGGTCACATCAGCGGTTGATATTCCCTCGTGCCATGAGGCTTCCGCGGCTATTTTGACAGCGCTTTCAAAAACATCGGAAAAAACGCAGTTTTCCACAAGAGCGCGGCGGCATTTTATTAAAACGGAGCGGGCAAAGTGGTTTCTTGCGCTGCAGTTGACATATTCCAGCTCAGGCACCTCGTCCGTATCGGCTAAAAAGAAGGTTTCGGCGTTTTCCGGCAGCGGACGGTCAAGCTTGACATAGCAGCAATACCCGCTGAAATCGGGAGTCACCGAAACTACGCGGTATTTTTCCGAGGGGTCAAGCGTGGATTTTTCCGTCAGTTCAAGCGTGTCGCCGACCATAGGATAAACGAGAGACTGTGCATGTGTGCCCGTGGGCGCTTTTACCGACAGCCGGACTTTTGAACCGCTGTGGCTGTCAACGGTGTAGTAATAAGTGTGAACATTGATGGAATCATCGCCCTGCCCGTCAAACTGGCAGCCGTCAAGCCGCAGTTTTCCCCGACAGGCGGAAAAATGTGTAGCGTCAGTATTGGTGGACAAATGCTCCCCGCAGGAGGGAACCACCCGCAGACGCTCGATGAGAATATCTTTTGCCCGCTGAGCCGTGATGCCCATTCCGGGAGCGCTGTGTACCGTCAGATCGCGAAGCACGGTGTTTTCCGCATTTTCAATGAGAACGACGGGGCGGGAATGAAAGGTATGACACAGATACAGCTCATTTCCGACGGAATTTTTCATTTCGGAGCCGCAGTCAAACCCGATGTGAAGCGGATCGGAGAAGTGCATTTTGCCGAGGGGGGAGGGAGGGTCGAAACGATTTGTTGAATAATTGTAAACAACATGGCGTGGATATGGTGTGCGGGAAGTAACGGGTGCGCAGAGCTCCACATCTATGTAGCCGGAGCCGCCGTTCTCCCGGTACGATGTGATAACTCCTTTTGTATAAGGCTTGCGGATATGATCTACGGTAAGCCCGCATATTTCCACATTGCGGCAGTTGCGGACGGAGATCGGCTCCATAAAGCCGTCTATCATCAGCGTCACACCGTACGCCTCCACGCGGCTGCCCGTATGTCCCGCAAAATCAAGTCCGCGGTCGTACTCATATTTCGGGTTGAACATTACTTTTTCGGGGTCGTATCCGAAATCGCCGTTCATCACGCTTCTTTGCGCCCATGCGGCGCGCTCCGAAGTGACGGTGTACACCCCCGGCTCCACATATAATGTGGTGTTCGGATGCTCCCTCATGTATTCAAGTGCCGCGGCAAAACGGCTGCGGTCATCCGTGCCCGGATAGTCTGACAGACGGATCTTGTTCATAACAGATACCTCTTGTATTATTTCTGTGACATTTATAAATGCCGAAGCTGACGACAGCGGCGCCGTAAATGCAGGCGGCTGCCGCTCTGTCGGTTATTATAGCAAATTCCGAATACGGAAATCAAGTGTAATGACGGCGCACCGCAAAAAACTTATGAAAGGATCTGTTTTGCGTATTTGCATATAAAGAATAATGTGAAAAGATTGTATTTTGACATATTTCGTGATATAATTACAAAGAATGTGGAAATTGCAACTTCCTGTATTATACGGTAAAAAAACGGTAAAGGAAATAATAATATGAAACGCGAGCTTGGTTTCGGCCGCTGCGGACTTGCATGCTGCCTTTGCTCCGAAAATTCCCATTGCATCGGCTGCCGCTCCGACGGGTGTCCCGGTAAAGAGTGGTGCGAAAACAGAAAGTGCTCTCTTGAAAAGGGCATTTCCTCATGTGCCGACTGCGGCGCGGAGTGCGGCAAAGGACTCCTCGGGAAAGTAAAGCCTCTCGGCTTTACAATGTTTATCAGGCGCTACGGTGAGGAAAAATTGCTTTCCTGCCTTGAGAGAAACGAGAAAAATGGTGTTGTATATCACCGTGAGGGAATCGTAGGCGACTACGATGGCTTTGACGAGCCGGAAAAGCTGATAGAATTTATCCTTACAGGCAAAAAAACCGAAGCGGATTCTTAACCTGCGCCGGCGAGAGATACTGATGCGAAAAACGTAGGACATAAAGGCTTGCGGCGTCAGGAAAAAGACGCGGAAAAAGCCTTTTCCGCCCTGCAATTCCCTATGCCTTGTCTTATCGGGATGGGTCATATCAATAAAGGCAATACCGATATGAAAAATCAGCATAGCGCATTGAGCCGATTTATGCTATAATGTATTCAGATAACTGTAAAATTACATCTTTTCCCGCATAAATACGGATATGAGGTGAACAAAATGGGATTTTTCAAAAACCTCGATGACAGCATACCGGAGATCCCCCTGCTCAGAGAGGGCGCAAGCCTTGACGAGACGGTCGCCGCCGTGAATGCTCTCATTGAAAACCAGAACGAAATAATCCGACTGGTAAAAGAAGCCAAAAGTCTCAGCGGTGCGGCGTTTGCGCAAAGCCTGAACGATTGGGACGACTGAGATTATGTAATATCCCGTATGACCGCCTGCCGCGGCACGGCGCAATATTTAACCAGCTAAACAATTAAGAGATATAAAAAGGAAGGTACATTATGAACAAAATCTCTATTATCGGAACCGGAAGCGTTGGCTCTACCATCGCTTACACCCTTGCTGTTATGGGGCTTGCCTCGGAGATCGTTATGATCGACATCAACAGCGAGAAGGCTCTCGGAGAGGCGCTTGACATCAGACAGGGCACTCCCTTCTGCGCTCCCTGCTCCGTATACGCGGGAGACTACCGCGACGCAGAGGATTCCGATATCGTGATCCTCACTTCCGGCGTGGCAAGAAAGCCCGGTCAGACAAGACTTGAGCTTGCGCAGATCAATGTAAACATTACAAAGTCAATTATTCCCGAGATCACCAAGTATGCTCCCGATGCTTCCTACATCATCGTCAGCAATCCGGTGGATATACTTACATATACCTTTTACAAGCTGTCGGGCATTCCCGAAAACCGCATAATCGGCTCCGGCACCATCCTTGACACGGCGCGTCTGCGCTCCAGACTGTCCGAGTATTACAACATCAGCCAGAGCAATGTACACGCCTATGTTTTCGGCGAGCACGGCGACTCCTCCTTCGTGCCCTGGTCCATTGCCAATATTTCAAATGTTCCCATTAAAGACTGCCATACGATTATTGGTACTCCCGGTATGGAAAGCCCCGAGCTCAACTGCGAGGAGATCGAGCAGTATGTGAGAAAATCCGGCGGCAGAGTCATTGCCAGAAAGGGAGCCACTTTCTATGCGGTTTCCGTTTCCGTTTGTCACATCTGCAAGTGTATTCTGAGCGGTATGGATACTACCATGACAGTTTCCACCATGATGCGCGGCGAGTACGGTATAGAAGATGTATGCCTCAGCACACTTAATATGGTCGGCCATAACGGCGTGCGCGGCAAGGTAAATGTAAGCATTACGGACGAAGAGGCTGAAAAGCTCCGCCGCAGCGCAGACACACTTAAGCAGGTTATCTCAAGCCTTGATATATAAGGCAAGAGGAGAAAGGTGATAAGTTTGAAAGTAAAGCGAGCGTGATCGCACGTGAGCTGTTTCAAACCCCATTTGTGCCTTGCCGCCAAATGAGGCGGCGGCATTTTGCAAAGCCCGAGGGCTTTGCAAAACCGTCACAAATCAACGAAAGGAATTGACATAATTATGGAATACCGTATAGAGCACGATTCCATGGGTGAGATGAAGGTCCCCGCAGACCGACTTTGGGCTGCGCAGACTCAGAGAAGCCATGAAAATTTCAAAATAGGCGTGGATATTGAGACTATGCCCCGTGAGATTACTCACGCTTTCGGCATACTGAAAAAGGCGGCGGCGCTTGCCAATGCAGAGCTCAGACCGGAGAAAATGACCGGGGAAAAGCTGTCGGCTGTTTGCGCGGCCTGCGACGAGGTCATTTCCGGCTCCCTGAACAGCCATTTTCCCCTTGTGGTATGGCAGACCGGCAGCGGCACTCAGTCAAATATGAACGCCAATGAGGTTATAGCAAACCGCGCCAACCAGATAGCGGGCAAAAAGCTGTGCCATCCCAACGATGACATAAATATGAGCCAGTCCTCCAACGACACTTTCCCCACCGCAATGCACATTTCCGCGGTTCTCGCCGTTGAGGATAAGCTGCTTCCCGCAGTGGAGACGCTTATTGAAACCTTCAAGCGCCTTGAAGCGGAAAACGAGGGAATAGTCAAGTCCGGAAGAACTCATCTCCAGGACGCGACCCCCATAAAATTCAGCCAGGAAATATCCGGCTGGCGTTCAAGCCTTGAGCGTGACGCGGAGCTTCTCAGACTTGCTCTTCGCCCTCTGCATGAGCTTGCGCTGGGCGGTACCGCGGTCGGCACGGGACTTAACGCTCCCAAAGGCTTTTCCGAGCTTGTAGCGGCAAAGGTAGCGGAGCTTACAGGAAAGCCCTTTGTGACCGCCGAAAATAAATTCCACGCCCTGACTTCAAAGGACGAGATAGTGTTCGCTCACGGAGCCGTCAAGGCTCTGGCATGCGATATGATGAAAATTGCCAACGATGTGCGCTGGCTTGCCAGCGGTCCCCGCGACGGTCTGGGCGAGATACATATCCCCGAAAACGAGCCCGGCTCCTCCATTATGCCCGGCAAGGTCAATCCCACTCAGTGCGAGGCTGTCACCATGGTGGCGGTGCAGGTAATGGGCAACGATGTGGCTGTGGGAATGGCTGCCAGTCAGGGAAATTTCGAGCTG
>CAMFEL010000112.1 GCA_945949385.1 uncultured Clostridia bacterium
CCACTATGTCGGCAAGAAACATATGATGAGTCTCCATCTCAATAACATCAAACACACGGCACTCCAGCGCCATGGGGCACTGCGCAATAAGCGGTGCGCCGATTTCGGAAGCAGGAACCTTTTCAAGGGAAAAACGCTTGAATTTGTCCGACTTTCGCCCCGTGTGTATGCCGCACCAGTCGCAGGCAGAGACAAGGGAAGAGGGAGTAAGATTCAAGGCAAATTCCCCGCTCTTTTTAATAAGCCCGTAGGAATACCGCGAGGGTCTGACGGAAATATAGGTCTTTGGAGGCACGGTGTTAATAAGCCCCGTCCACGCCACGGTAAAAACATTGTCCCGTTCTCCGTCGCTGCAGGTCACCATAACGGGAGGCACCGGCGCAAGCAGCGCGCCGCCTTTCCACACAAGCTTTTTCGCCACAGAGCTCTCCTCCGAATACATTTTCTGCCAAACCGGCTCGCTTCATTTTACAACATATTCTTCCCTTCTGCAATAGGATTTACGAAAAAAGCCTTGCTTTTATACCGATTCGATATTATAATGTAAAAGAAAACATATGTTATGCAAAATTCGGTAATTGTGCCGAATACGGTTAAAATCGGGAATATAATAAGGATTAGTATATGGAAAAGCTTATAACCTTCGCCGTGCCCTGCTACAATTCCGCGGCATTTATGACGAACTGCATAGAGTCGCTTCTGGGACACGGCAATGATACCGAAATAATCATTATAAACGACGGTTCCACCGACGAAACGGGCGCCGTAGCTGACCGCCTCGCAGAAGAAAATCCCGACATAGTGCGCGTTGTTCATCAGGAAAACGGCGGACACGGGGCGGGCGTCACCCGGGGAATGAAAGAAGCCCGCGGAAAGTATTATAAAGTTGTGGACTCCGACGACAGACTTGACAGAGAAGCTCTTGATAAGCTTATCGGCCGCATGAGAGAAAACGAGGCGGCAGGATGCGATGTGGATATGTATGTTTCCAACTACGTTTATGTCCGCACGGATTCCGGCGAGCGGCGCGTCATGAGCTACCGCACCAAATTCCCAAATGAAAAAATATGCACGTGGGACGATGTAAAGCCCTTCGGACTCGCCCAGTACCTGATGATGCATTCCGTGGTGTACCGCACCGCTCTTTTGCGGGAAAATAATATTGAACTGCCCCGCCATACCTTTTACGAGGACAATCTGTATATGTATGAGCCCTTCCCCTATGTGAAGCGCATATACTATATGGATCTTGATCTGTATCTTTATTACGTGGGCAGAGAGGAGCAGTCGGTCAACGAAAAAAACGTGCTGCGCCGTATAGACCAGCAAATCAGAGTCGCAAAACTCATGATAGACTGCCAGGATCTGGAGGCAGTGCGCGCAAAAAGCCGCAGGCTGTACCGCTGTATGCTCCATGAGCTTTCAATTATAATAAGTATCTGTACAGTATTCCTGTATATGAAAAAGGACAAGGAAAGCCTGCAAAAATCAAAGGACCTGTGGGCATACTTAAAGAGCAGGGACAAACGGGCATACAAAAAGCTGCGCTTCTCTTCCGTTGCGGGTCTTACCGCGCTGCCCGGTGCCGTAGGCCGCTCCCTTTCGGTAGGAATATACCGTTTTATACATAAATTCGGTAAACTCAACTGATTTTTGTCATGTATTTGTTTTAAATTTGTAAAAAAATTTTATATCGCTTGCATTTTATTGTTTTTATGATATACTAATATCAGAAGAATAGGTGTGCACCTACGGGTTCACCCAAAATTTATAACTGGCGGAGGTATGAATATGAGAGGCGGCGAAAAGCGCAGCAGCGTTGTGCGCACCGTTATTATTACCCTTACCGTGATTGTTGCCATTGCGGCTGTCGCAGCGGTGCTTTACAATCTGTTCAAAAAGTATTTCAAAGTGTCCCTTGATTGCGGCGACTGTGACGATTGCAGCTCCGGCTGCTTCGGCGACGATTTCGATCCCATGTGCGATGACGACTTCGCTCCCGAATGCGCTCTGGACGACGAGGATGAGGACGAAGACGAAGGCGAGGGAGAAGCCGCAGAGGCTTAAGACTTTTGCCCACAGTCAGCAAAAAACAAAAGGCGGAGTCTTTTCGGCTCCGCTTTTGTTGATTTACAAGTACAGGAGAGTCCTTTATGAAAAAGCGAAGAACAGTTCTGCCCATATTCCTTGCCCTGTGCGCCCTGCTGATGTTCTCCTGCCAAAAGGCTGAGGAAGGCGGCATCGCAGAGGAAACGCGGGAGAAAAACTGGCGCGACAGCATTGAGTATGAAGGCAGCTTTTATGTCAGCGACAGTATAAAGTATTTATATGCCGTAAAAAAGGGCAAAATAACGCTGTGGGACGACAGCAAAGACGGCTCCGTAAAGCAGGAGCTTTCATATGACTCTACCGCCGACGATGTGGCAGACAGACTTGAAAGGCTTGACGAAAACGGGGACGGCTATACGGATCTGCGCCTTATATACGACGAAAGCGAAAACTGTGTTCGGTATAATCTGTGGGTGTGGGATATTAAAAACAGCCGCTATTCCCTTTGCAGTAATTACAAAAACATCGAAAATCCCGAAAAGGGCACGGAGCCGGGAACAATTATCGGCACATTTTATTCGGAAGATTTCGGTACTCTGAAAAAGACCTTTACCTTTAACAGCACCTGCGGCATTGACCAAACCGCCTCCGAGGTTTTGGATCGCGACGCCCTTGCCGAAAAAATCGGAGCGGGGCTGGGACTTGACGCCCTGCGGCTGTCAGACAATACCGTAACCGTAGACAAGCTGAAATGCGCTTTGTATATCGCGTCGGGTGATGGCGGCGACACGGCATATCTCGTATGCAGCGACGAATCAAAGTGGTACGCTGATGTGGGCTGCACGGGCGAGTACAGGGCAGTAAACGGCGACGGCGAGGGAAACTACTCGCTTAGTGAGAGGGCGGCGGAAAACTCCTGAACCGTCGGACTCCGGCAGAAAATTTAACGGAAGAGAGAATTTATATGTTTTATAAAAGACCGAGCGCAGAGCAGCAGGACGCCGCAGACAAGGCGGTGAGCGGACTGCCGACAGAAGCCGAAAAAATCACCGATATTCCCGTGCGGGAATATATGCTGAAATGGCTGTCAGCCTTTGCGGGGGATATGAGCGTTTCAGACGCCAAAGCGTTCTGCCTGCCGAGACTTTTGTATCAGAACTACATATGGCACGCCTTCAGTTTTCGGAAAACCGACTGTATATACGGTGATGACGCAGTCGAAGCGGCAAAGGACGGGATTCCCGGCGAGTGCTTTATACTGATGTGCGACGCTCAGGCACTGTATAGAATACCCGACGGCAGTATTCTCACGCCGCAGGTTGCAGAGACTCTCGGCAACGCCGTCATATTTGACACCAAATTTACAAAAACCTATGTACATACGGGCGAGGACGGCACAGGCCCCTTTTACAAAGAGGCCGATGCCTGAGCACCGCAGAAAAACCCTGAAAATCCGGTAAAGCGGAGGAAATGGCTTTTATGATGAAAAAGAATAGCGAAAGTTTGCAAAAAATTCTTCTGCGGACGGTTGCGGCAGCGGCAGCGGCGGTTCTGCTTATTACTACGGGCTGTTCTCTTTCCCACGGCAGTGAAGATACAACAGATTCCGATGCCGTGTCAACCGCTGCTCCCGAAACCACACACGATTTCAGCACAGGTCCCGAAAAAGAAGCTATGGACGAGGTCATCCGTTATACAGCGGCAGAGTATGCCGATGAGGGCATAACAGAGGCAGACCTTACGGCTCTGAACGGCAAGCGCGGCGACGGGGGCTGGCAGGTATATGTATGCACGGGAGAAAAGGACGACAGAAAGCCCTTGTATGAGTTTTTTATTGAAGACGGCGGAAATATTTATATATGCAACAGCTCAACAGGCAGGCGTTATTCCATATACGACGAATATGTGGGAAATGTTCTGAGCTTTACCCAACCGCTGGAAGCAACGCCCAAGGACAACAGTATCCGTTGGGGAGACGACGGCAACTATGTGATCGACAACTACACCTACGACGGACATATGACCGTTTCGGTCGGCAGGCTGGAGCCTAAGGAAAGCGAAGCGGAGCGGCTTCAGGTCATGGCATACTGGACAGGGGTTCCCGCGCCGCAGTATATTCAGGTAAAAACCGAGCCTGTTGCCACTTATACGGACAGATGTGCCTCAAGGCTTGCGGATACAAACGGCAGCTATACCGTAACCGTTTACGATTACTACATTGAAAATAAAGAAGACGGCAAGGAGTATAAATGCCGGGACGCCGTGATACCCACGGAGGACGCTATGCTGTGGCTTCACTGCACGGTGGAATCCGGGTACTACACGGAATATGCCAAGCTTTATACAAAGCTCATTGACCAAGTATGTGTTGTAAAGCAATACGGTGATATAGAGTTCGGAAGCTGCGCCCTACGGTAGGGCGCAGCTTTTTGCCTTTTTTATGCCCTTTTGAAAAAAATTAAAAAAATTTCAAGAAAAATCCTACCAACCTATTGACAAGGTAGGTAATTAGTGCTATACTGCAGAAAAACCACCGAACAGGTGATAACAAGAAGGGATGATATATATGAAAAAAGTTTACACCTCCGCAGACCAGCTTATAGGCGGCACTCCTCTGCTTGAGCTTACGCACATCGAAAAGGAACTGGGACTCAAAGCAAAAATACTGGCAAAGCTTGAGTACTTCAATCCCGCAGGCTCCGTAAAGGATCGTATTGCAAAGGCAATGATCGACGAAGCCGAAGCCTCCGGTAAGCTCAAGGAAGGCAGCGTTATAATAGAGCCCACCTCCGGCAATACCGGTATAGGACTTGCGGCTGTGGCAGCGGCAAGAGGTTACCGCATTATAATCGTAATGCCCGAAACCATGTCGGTCGAACGCCGTCAGCTTATGAAGGCATACGGCGCGGAGCTTGTGCTGACCGAGGGCGCTAAAGGTATGAAGGGCGCTATCGCAAAGGCAGACGAACTGGCGGCAGAGATACCGGACAGCTTTATTCCCGGTCAGTTTATAAACCCCGCAAACCCCCGCGCTCATTTTGAGCACACCGGCCCCGAAATTTTTGAGGATACCGACGGAGAAGTAGACATCTTCGTCGCAGGTGTCGGCACCGGCGGCACCGTGACGGGCGTAGGCGAATACCTGAAGTCCAAGAAGCCCGATGTCAAGGTTGTAGCTGTAGAGCCTGCCACCAGCGCCGTGCTTTCCACCGGCGTTGCAGGCGCGCACAAAATTCAGGGCATCGGCGCAGGCTTTGTACCTAAGGTTCTGAACACCTCAATATACGATGAGATCATTACGGTATCCAACGAGGACGCCTTTGCAACAGGCAAGATTATAGGCAAAAAGGAAGGCGTGCTTACGGGTATTTCCTCCGGTGCGGCGCTTCACGCAGCCATTGAGCTTGCAAAGAGAGCCGAAAACGAGGGCAAGACCATTGTCGTGCTTCTGCCCGATACCGGCGACAGATACCTGTCCACTCCCCTGTTCGCAGACTGAAATACATATGGAAAAACATAAAACCCGCTTGATACTTTTGAAAGTATCAAGCGGGTTTTGCGTAACAAACGGAGTCAGTCTTTAGGTTTACGAAATGTAATAACGCAGCAAAGGAGAGATTATTTACAGTCTCTCCTTTGCAAGCTTCGGTTTTTAATGTTTCCCTGCTTTGCAGGACACGATAAATTAGTAATAATTTCAACTTTTTAGAACAGCCCCGTGATTCTGCCGTCGGCGTCAACATCAATGCGCTCGGCGGCGGGGACTTTGGGAAGTCCGGGCATAGTCATAATATCTCCTGTCAGCACTACAACAAAGCCCGCGCCTGCGGATACTCTCACATTTTTAACCGTGACCGTGAAATCCTCTGGCGCCCCGAGTTTCGCAGAATCGTCGGAAAAGCTGTACTGGGTCTTCGCAATACATACGGGGCAGGAGCCGAAGCCCATTTCCTCAAGTTTTTCAAGCTGTTTTTTTGCCGCGGGAAGAAATGCTGCTCCGCGCCCGCCGTAGATTTTTGTCACCACGGCGTTGATTTTTTCTTCAAGACTCATGCCGTCAGTGTAGGAATAGGTAAAGTCGCCCTTTTCCTCCTCGCAGAGACGCACCACCTCGCGTGCAAGCGCCTCGCCGCCGCGTCCTCCCTCTGCCCATACGGTGGAAAGAACGGTGTTGACTCCGAGACTTCTGCATTTGTCAATTATAAAGTCCACTTCGGCGTCCGTATCCGTGGGGAAACGGTTAAGAGCCACTACGCAGGGCAGCTTGTATACATTTTTAATATTGGAAACATGGCGCAGAAGATTGGGAATTCCCTTTTCCAAAGCGACCAAATCTTCCCTGTCAAGTTCTTTCTTCG
>CAMFEL010000113.1 GCA_945949385.1 uncultured Clostridia bacterium
AGCAATACTTTCTTTCTGTGGGTAGCTGTAAGTCTGCTGTCGACACGCTCCGAAGTGTTGCTTGATTCCTCTCTTTAACCGGTCGGGGTGAGCCCTGCGGGGCTGCCGGCGGCGCGTCATCCCTTCAAATCTTCCTCTCTCCATTTCTATTAGCAAATAATCAAGTTTGAATACTATTCCACAATTCAGAAAATCAAAGCGCACCTTTCGGCGCGCTTTGGAAGTGCTTTGTTTTGTCCTATTTGAGTTTTTCGGGGTCTCGGGGTGCTTTTCTCTAAAAAGCACCCTGAGCCGGGGTCAGGGGCGGAGCCCCATATCAATTACGCCGGGTTCTGGGCGGAGCCCCATATCAATTACGCCGGGTTCGGGGCGGAGCCCCATATCAATTACGTCGGGTTTGGGGCGGAGCCCCATATCAATTACGTCGGGTTCGGGGCGGAGCCCCATATTACGGCGGATTCGGGGAGGAGAATCGACGGAAATACGGCAAAGCCTTATATCATTTGACCCGTTTTTTGGCGGCGAGGCCGAGGGTGAAATATACGACGGCGGTGAGAACTGCGAAAACAAGCACGAACCAGTTGATTTCGTCTGTCCATTTCAGCCCCACGGTGAGTCCGCACAGCACCAGCATGGTAAGTGGCATACACAGGGCGAATTTTGAGACACCGTTTCTGAAATAATTCATCAGCATTTTGCCGAAGCAGGGCAGCAACACAAATACCGCAACAAACTCCGCAATATAGAACAGCACGGAACGGGGTGCCGTAAGATTTGTCATATAACATACGGGAATGCACATGGAAAACAGAGTCAGATATACAAAAGACACGATTGACGCAAACTTTGACACGCCCGCTATGCACGCCTCAATACATCTGACAAGCATAGCCAGAATCAGAAATCCGTATGCCGTAAACTGAAGCGCCGGAAGCGTTTGCCCCGTGTGCATCATTCCGCCGAAAAGCAGCACGACAGCGGCAAGGATCAAAATATCGTAGTTTTTTGCAAAATTGTATCTTTCTCTGCCCAGCAGCTTCTCCGCCGCCGAAAGCACCAGCCGCAGATACAGGGCAATGCCCGCAACAAGGGACAGGCAGGTGACGATATATGCGGCGTAGGGGAAAAAGCCTCCGCTTGCCAGGGAATAGGCGCCCCCGCGGCTGTAACTCAGTATTACCGCCGATATGCGCTCGCCGGTAAGTATCATAAAATAAGCGATAAACCCGATTATCTGCAGCTTGTTAAGCAGCAGCTCTTTTGTACTTTTTGTCATTATTATAAATCCTCGGTTCCTGTACTTATTCTTCCCGTGATCAGCCCTCGGAGCCGTCCGTCAGATCGACAATTGCGTTGGAGCCGGTTACCTGAGGCAGTACGCCGTTCCACTTTTCTATCTTGTTGTAGTTTATAAGCTCGTCGGAAAGGGAAGCGCTGATAATGGCGTTTGCCTCCGCTTCCGCCTGCGCCTTGATCTTCAGAGACTCAGCCTCGGCCTGCGCGTTGGTGATGGCGGTCTGTTTGTCCGTTTCCGCCTTCAGAAGCTGCTGCTGCGCAACCTGCTTTTCCTCTATGGCGGTTACATATGCGTCGGAAAAATCGAAATTGATTATGTTTACATCGGTAACATACAGTCCCGCTTCGTTCAGCTTTTCGTTAAGTCCCGTGACCAGTCCCTCGGAAATGAGAGTACGGTTTGTAACGCTTTCCTCTGCGGTGTAAAGCGCGGTGATGGCTTTCAGCACTTCGTTTACCGCCGGAGTAACAACTACCGCCTCGTAATCGCTGCCGATGTTCTTATAAATGCTGTACGACATCGCCGTATCTACGCGGTAGTTAATGGCGAGAGTGGTGTTGACGGTCTGCAGATCCTTGGAAAACGCCTCGGTCTGCACCTCAAGCTTTGTGATACGGTTGTCGATCTTTACCACTTGCTGAATAAAGGGAGCTTTGAAATGAAGTCCCTCCTGAAGCACGGTGTCGTTTACCTTACCCATGGTGACCACTACGCCCGTATGTCCCGCGTTCACAACGCAAAGGCAGTTCGCCAGAAGAATGACTGCCGCAACTGCTATAACTGCGAAAATCACTATTTTCTTTACATGCTTTTTCATTTTGCTGTTTCCTTTCGATACTGCTTGTTTATTGCTTCTTTTTGAAGTATATCACATTATATATAAAAAGTCTACTGCAAGACCGCGTTTTTTTCCTTTCAATGCTTTTGTACGGAAAAACACGGCGGAGCGCCCATATATTTTTACACTTTTGTCATTGAAATCCTACCAAAACGGTAGTATAATATTACTTGGGTAAATATTGAGATAAAATAATATCAAATCGTTGACAGTATATAATATAAATGATATACTTATATGTTGAAAAAGTAAGTGAACATGCGAAAAAGCTTTTTTTGAGACAGGTAATTATGAAAGACAGTTTAGAAAGGCAAGGCAATAATTATGAGAGTATATGCAGATAACGCCGCCACGACGCACATTTCTGACAACGCTCTGGCGGAAATGATAAAATATTACGGACCCGAGTACGAAAATGCCTCCAGTCTGCACGCATACGGACAGGCTGCGGCTGACGCTCTTGCGGACGCCAGACGGCGTATTGCCGCCTGTCTCGGCTGCGACGAAAGAGGTATTATCTTTACCTCCGGCGGCAGCGAGGCTGACAATCAGGCGCTTATTTCCGCCGCTCATCTGGGTGCGAAAAAAGGCAAAAAGCATCTTATTTCCACGGCTGTGGAGCATCACGCTATCCTCCACACCCTTGACAAGCTGAAAAAAGAGGGCTTTGAAGTGACTCTTCTGCCCGTGGATTCAAAGGGGCGCGTTACCGCCGGTCAGGTGGAGGACGCCATCAGGGAGGACACGGCGCTGGTCAGCGTAATGTTTGCAAACAACGAGATAGGCACCGTTATGCCGGTTAAAGAAATAGGCGCGGTGTGCCGCGAAAAGAAAGTTCTGTTCCACACGGACGCAGTTCAGGCGGCGGGACATCTTCGTATAAATGTTGAGGAAATGAATATTGATATGCTGTCCGTTTCCGCTCACAAATTCCACGGACCCAAGGGCACGGGACTCCTTTACGCAAAGCGCGGCATCGCTCTTGAGAGCCTTATCTGCGGCGGCGCTCAGGAAAAGGGAAAGCGCGCCGGTACGGAAAATCTGCCTGCAATTATGGGCATGGCCACAGCTCTTGAGGACGCCTGCAGAAATCTTGACGAATACACCGCCCGCGTCAGCGCCTTGCGCGACAAGGTCATTGACGCTCTGTCAAAAATACCCCGCAGTATCGTAAACGGAGACAGAGAAAACAGGCTTCCCAACAATGTAAATATGTGCTTCGAGGGCATTGAGGGAGAAAGCCTGCTGCTTATGCTGGATATGTACGGTATTGCCGCTTCCTCCGGCTCCGCCTGCACCTCCGGCAGCCTCGACCCCAGCCATGTGCTGCTTGCCATCGGACTTCCCCACGAGACGGCTCACGGCAGCCTGCGGCTGACCTTCTCCGAGTATACCACAGAGGAAGAAGTGGATTATATTATCGACAAGGTGCCCGGCATTGTGGCAAAGCTTCGCGATATGTCCCCCGTATGGGAGCGAATGATGAAAGAAGAAAAAGCAAACGCATAAAACAAGGCAAAGGACAACAGGAAAGGCAAGGTATATATACTATGGCTATGAATTACAGCGAAAAGGTTATGGATCATTTCCAGAATCCGCGCAACGTTGGCAAGATCGAAAATGCCGACGGCGTCGGTGAGGTGGGAAACGCCAAATGCGGCGACATTATGAAAATATATCTGAAGATCGACGACGGTATTATTACCGATGTCAAGTTCAACACCTTCGGATGCGCTTCTGCTATCGCCACCAGTTCCATGGCGACGGAGCTTATTAAGGGCAAGCCCGTCAGCGAGGCTCTGAAGCTTACAAATCAGGCCGTGGTGGAGGCTCTGGACGGTCTGCCGCCCGTGAAGATCCACTGCTCCGTGCTGGCCGAAGAGGCTGTAAAGGCCGCTGTAAAGGATTACTACGACAAAAACGGTATCGAGTATGACCCCGCGGAATTTGCCGACAGCGGCTGCGACCACTGCTGCCGCTGCGATTGAGACGCGTATACTGCGCGATTATCCCAACCACAGAGGTTATTTATGCTGAGAGATATTCAGGACGAGATAATTCGTCTGAAAAAAGAAAACGATGTGTGCATTCTTGCCCACAGCTATCAGTCGGAGTCCGTGCTTGAGGTTGCGGATTTTACCGGCGATTCCTACGCTCTTGCAAAGCAGGCGGCGAAAACTGAAAATTCCACCGTGCTTATGTGCGGCGTCCGCTTTATGGCAGAGGGCGTAAAGCTGCTTTGCCCCGAAAAGAAGGTAATTCTGTCGCATTCCATGGCCGGCTGTCCTATGGCGGAGCAGTTCTGCGCCCATGAGGTCAGAGCCTTTAAGGAGTTAAATCCGGGGTACGCCGTTGTGGCGTATATAAACACTACGGCGGAGCTGAAAACCGTGTGCGATGTGTGCGTCACATCTTCTTCCGCCGTGAAAATAGTGTCGAAAATGCCCGAAAAAGACATACTGTTTATACCGGACTGCAATCTGGGTGCGTATGTTGCCGCAAGATGCCCCGACAAGAACATAAAGCTGTGGCGCGGAGGATGTCCCATACACGCCGCCGTTGACGACAGCGAGGCAAAGGCGGCAAAGGCAGAGCATCCCGACGCCCTGCTTCTGGTGCATCCGGAGTGTATGCCCGAGGTGGTGGAGCTGGCTGATTTTGTGGGCTCTACGGCGGAAATTATGAGGTTTGCAAAGGAAAGCGACAAAAAAGAATTTATAATCGGCACCGAGCTTGCAATTCTTGAGCATTTGCAGTTTGCCTGTCCGGACAAGCTGTTCTATCCATTGTCGAAAAATCTGGTTTGCCGCAATATGAAGCTTACCACTCTTTTGGATGTGCTGGCGTGCGTGCGCGGAGAGGGCGGAGAGGTCATAGACATTGACCCGGAAACCGCAAAGGCGGCGCGCCGCTGTCTTGACAGGATGATAGAGCTGGGATGAGGGCGGCAGCATGATATTGCCGACAAAACGGTAAAACCGCAAAGCTGCATAATCGCGAAGCCTCAAAATCGCGAGACCGCAAAACCGCAAAACCGCAAAGCCGCGAAGACCCAAAGCCGTAAAAGTCTGTCAGATACGCATATTATGAATTTAATTCTGTGATATGAAGCTGAAAACTCCCGATTTTCGGGGGTTTTTGCTTTGTATTCGGTTAAAACATATAAATTTACGTAAATCTTTTCGGTATCGGATATTTCAAAACAGAACGTTCTTGACAAATCGGCAAAGCGGTGCTATTATTTAACTAAACTGATGATCTGTCCGCGAATACCGGCCGAACTCCTTATAACAGGAGGATATTTATGTTTGATATTATTTCACTGGGTGAGCTTCTGATCGACTTTACTCCCCGAGGCGTAAGCGAAAGGGGCAACTATCTCTTTGAGGCAAGTCCCGGAGGCGCACCCTGCAATATGCTGGCGGCTGCCGCTGCTCTCGGGAAAAAGACCGCCTTTATCGGCAAGGTGGGCGACGATACTTTCGGGCGCTTTCTGGAGGACACCGTGGCTTCAAAAGGAATTGACACGGGGGCGCTGATAAAGACCGACGCCGCTTTTACTACCCTTGCCTTTGTCACGCTTGACAGCGAAGGCAACAGGAATTTCTCCTTTGCCAGAAACAAAAGCGCCGACACCCTGCTTGAGGCAGGCGAGGTTTCACCGGAGCTTATAAAAAATACCCGTATCTTTCACGTGGGGACTCTGTCACTTACGGACGAGCCGTCCAGAAGCGCTACCCTGAAGGCGCTTGATATTGCAAAGGAAAACAATGTGACGGTATCTGTTGACCCCAATCTGCGCGAGCCTTTGTGGAAAAATCTTGAGGATGCAAGGAATGCCGTCAGAACGGTTCTTTCCTATGCCGATATTATTAAAATCTCGGATTATGAGCTTGAATTTCTTTACGGCACCGACGACACTGTGCGGGCGGCCCGTATGTGCTTTGAGGAGTATTCTCCGAAAATTCTTTTTGCTACCTGCGGTAAAAACGGCGCGTATGTGCTGAGCGGGGAGCATACGGTACATCACCCCTGCTATCTTAAAGTGAAAACCGTTGACACCACCGGTGCGGGCGACAGTTTCTGCGGTACAGCGCTCAGCGCCCTTATAGATCTCGGTCTCGATTTCGACGCGATTTCCGAGGA
>CAMFEL010000114.1 GCA_945949385.1 uncultured Clostridia bacterium
ATGACGGGAGATATGTTTTCAAGAGACGACAAAAGCTACGGTTCCACCCTTGAGCTTATAAAGCGTCTTTCCGATATTGCCCCCGTATACTACTCTCTGGGAAACCACGAAAAGGATTTCTGTGAAAGCGGCACTACAAGCGAAAGCACTCAGCGTCTGCGCACGCTTCTTTCGGACATAGAGGGCGCGGGAGCCTGCGCCCTTGAGCATACATATGAGGACAGGGTCATTGCGGGCAACGAAATACGGGTCGGCGGAATGTACGGATACGCCCTTGTTCCCGACGAGGACTATTTCAAAGAGCTTCAAAACAACGGATATATGGAAAACAAAGAATGGGACGAGGTATTTAACGACGGAGCCGACTGCGATTTTCTCACGGAGTTTGAAGACACCGACGCTTTTCGCCTGCTGCTGTGCCACCGAGGAGAAGGTTTTGTGCTGTGGAACAGCTTTGACAGTTATCAAGCGGAGCTTATTCTGTCGGGACACATACACGGAGGCCAGATCGTTCTGCCCGTGCTGGGACCGGTTTTCAGTCCCGAGGAAGGCTTTTTCCCCGATAATGTGGAAGGAATGTATAAAAGTCCCGACGGACAAAGCACACTTATTCTGTCAAAAGGCTTGGGCAGCCACGGCATGATCCCCAGAGTCAACAATCCCGGCGAGCTTGTGAAAATCAGCATCTGCGCAGAATAAAGAATAAACCAAATCCGCAGGGCGATATTTTCCCCGCCCCGACAAAAAAGAAAATATATATGAAAAAATCCGCCCGCAGGCGGATTTTTTATTTGCAGAACAAAAAGCTACGCAATAACCGCGCAGCTTTCCATATATAAACAGGGTGCCCTCTCCGGAGAGCACCCTGCTTTTTATGTATTTCGTCTCAGATAACCTTTGACAGAAAGTCCTTAAGTCTCGGGCTCTTGGGATTTCCGAAGATCTCCTCCGGAGTTCCCTCCTCTACTATAAGTCCCTGGTCTACGAAAATCACCCTATCGGCGACCTCGCGGGCAAAGCCCATTTCGTGAGTCACCACAGCCATGGTCATACCGTCGCGGGCAAGCGCTTTCATAACCTCAAGCACCTCGCCCACCATTTCCGGGTCAAGAGCGCTGGTAGGCTCGTCGAACAGCATCACCTCCGGCTCCATACAAAGAGCGCGCACAATAGCCACTCTCTGCTTCTGCCCGCCGGAAAGCTGACTGGGATATGCGTTTGCGCGGTCTCTCAGACCCACCTTGTCGAGCAGCTCAAGAGCCGTCTTGTTGGCATCATCCTTGGACTTTTTCAGAAGCTTGACCGGCGCAAGCGTCATATTTTTCAGCACCGTCATATGCGGAAAAAGGTTGAAATGCTGAAACACCATACCCATTTTCTGTCTGTGTCGGTTGATATTTGACTTAGGGTCGGTTATATCGGCTCCGTCAAAAATAATACTGCCCTCCGTGGGAGTTTCCAAAAGGTTCAGAGAGCGCAGAAATGTAGATTTTCCGCTGCCCGAGGGTCCGATTATTACAACCACCTCGCCGCTGTGTATTTCGCAGTCGATACCGTCAAGAGCTTTAACGGCGCCGCCGTTGTAATGCTTTTTCAGGCCCTGCACTTTTATAAGCACATTGTTAGCGTTCACTGCTGCGCAGCCTCCTTTCAAGAAGCTTTACGAAGTATGACAGCACCATTACCATAGCGAGGTAAATCAGCGCCACCGCAATAAGCGGCATAAAATCGCTGTAGGTAACGCCTCTGATAATGTCGCCGCCGCGTGTCAGGTCGTTAAGTCCAATGAAGGCGCATACCGAGGTTTCCTTCATAAGCACAATAAACTCGTTGGCAAGGGCGGGCAGTACCGCCTTGAAGGCCTGCGGCAGGATAATGTGCCACATGGTTGCCACATATCCGAATCCAAGGCTGCGCCCCGCCTCCATCTGTCCCTCGTCCACCGACATAATGCCGCCGCGCACTATCTCAGCCACATATGCCCCGCTGTTTATACCGAAAGCAAGGATAGCCGTAACAGTTTTGTCAACGCCCAAAGGCAGCAGAATGATAAAATACATTATCATAAGCTGAATAACCATAGGCGTGCCGCGGATGACCGTCAGATATATGCGGCAGAAAAAGTTGCCGATCTTCAGCTTTCCGGTTTTCGCAAATGTAGAGCAGATAATGGCAACGATAAAGCCGAGCACTATGCCGATTATTACGGCAAACAGCGTAATTTCAAGAGTTTTTCCCAGGCCGTTTGCAAGATACTTCCAACGGTCCTTTAATATAAAATTGCGGTAGAAATCATTAGAAAACGAAGCCCACCACGAAGCTATGGCATCAAGCATTCTTTTGTCCGTGCCTTTCAGTTAGTTATGTCTTCGGTGACATTTCGCCCTGCCCGTCTGTCCGAAAGCATCCGAAGCAAAGCGAAAATCCCCGTAACGCAAGATAAGGGCGGCAATGCCGCCACTTATCGAGCCGTCCGCGCCGAGGGCGCCTGACGAATAATTTTATTTGGAGGGTATGTACTTGTCAACAATCTGCTGAACGGTTCCGTCCTCAATAAGCTCGGTGATAGCCTTGTCAAGCTTGTTGAGAAGCTCAGTGTCGCCCTTCTTGACAGCGATGGCGTAATCCTCGTCTGCATAATCGGTATCCAGCAGCTTAAGTCCATCGTTTTCCTCAACGAATACCTGAGCGGGAGCGTTGTCGATGATTACTGCGTCAACGTCGCCGTTTTTCAGACCAAGTACACAGTCGGTAGCCTTGTTGTACTGAACCACATAGTCAGAGCCGAACTCGTCGCTTGCGTAAATGTCGCCCGTAGTGGTGAGCTGTACGCCTATCTTCTTTCCGCTGAGATCGTCAAGAGTTTTGATGTCGGAATCCTCGGCAACTATAACGGACTGAATGCCCTTTGCATAGGAGGTAGTAAAGTCTACGCTTTCCTGGCGGTCGGGAGTAACGGTCATGCCTGCCATACCGAAGGCATTGTCATGAGAGTTGACATAGGAGATGATGGAGTTGAATTCCATATCTTCGATTACCAGCTCCATGTCCAGCTTGTCGGCGATCTTCTGAGCGATTTCGGCATCGATACCGACGATGTCCTCACCGTCATAATACTCGTAAGGCGGGAAGGTAGCGTTGGTGCACATATAGAGCTTTTCTTTTTCGTCGGCCGCGTCGTCCTTCTTGGAACCGCAGGATGCTATGCAGCATACCGTCAAAATAAGTGCGAATACAATCGCAAGTGTCTTTTTCATTATTCTTTCCTCCGAATAGATGTTGTTCTTGTTTACATACAGCATTATACAGCGAATATTCAAAATAGTCAAGAGTTTTTGAAAAAATATTCAATAAATTTGAATATTTGTTGAATATTACTTTTCATTTCTTTCATTTTCGCACTTATATAGGTCAATATTACCATAACAAACAGAAGGTTGCGGCGAAAGAGAAAAGTGCCGGGCTGATATGCCTGAAAAATACTGCAAAAATATGCGCCTAACTCACGAAAATATTCGCTCTGTATGAATAATATTCATTTTGAATTATTATGTGAATTATTCCGGGGTGCCGGGGAACACTACTATTGACTAAAAAGAGTAAATATATTATTATAAAGGAAAGAAAAAATGAAAAAAGAAATAATTACCAAATATGCGCGCTGTGCCGCGGCTCTCCTTCTTACCGTATGCATACTTTCCTCCTGCTCAAGGGGCGGAAATGGGGATACGGATACTTCAAATGCAGACAGCAGTGCCTCAGATCGCGGGGAATACACCCTGCGTCTCGGAGTCTGCGCCTCCGGAGACTCCTCCTCAAACGGCAGCGCCCGTATTGACCTTACTGCCGCCGTTCTTATATGCGACAAGGACGGAAAGATAGCAAAGTGCTATATTGACTGTGCGGAAAACACTATGTCCGTAAAGGGCGGCAGTGCCGAAACGGATAATGACTACCGTACAAAGCGGGAAATGGGAGACGACTACAAAATGAAATCCGCCTCAAAGCTTGGCAAGGAATGGTACGAACAGGCGGAATACTTCGACAATTGGGCGCAGGGCAAAACGAAAACGCAAATAGAAGAGCTTAAGCTCAAAAGCGGCGGAAGCGCCGAGGATACTGACCTCAGCGCGGGATGCACCGTCTCCGTCAGCGATATAAAAGAAGCCGTGTTAAAAGCCTTTGACGACAGCCGCGCCGTCAGCTTTTCCGCAGCCGATGCCTGTGAAATACGCTTTGCCGCGCTGACCGACGATTCAAAAACGCAGAACGCCACGGACACTAAAAAAGGCACTGCGGCAATGACCACTACCTTTGCCGCTCTTGCCGTCACAGACGGGCGCATCAGCGCCGCCGTCATTGACACCGCCGAGCCCAAGCTGCCTTTTTCATCAGACGGAAGTGTGGACCAAATGGACTATTCCGGCACAAAGCGGGAGCTTGGAAATGACTACGGTATGAAAGCCGCCTCAAAAATCGGCAAAGAATGGTATGAACAGCAGGAGTTTTTCTGCAATTATATTAAAGGCATGACCGAGGACGAGGTTGACGCCGTATCCACCGACGCAGACGGAAAGCCAAAGGAAGCAGATCTTTCCTCCGGCTGTACCGTTGCCGTAAAGGATTATATCACCGCCGTAAAGACGGCAATGAAAGGAAAATAACAAAAGCTGCGGCTTTTGATGACTTTTGAGGAAGACCTTATGAAAAAATTTATGTCCGGTTTTTCCCTGTTTCTCTGCGCTGTGCTTTTCCTGCCCCTATGCGGCTGTGAGAAAAGACCGGTCAAATATTCGTACACTGATATGACCGTGTTTGACACTCAGACCGTTATAGTGGGATGGGATACAGACAAAACCTCTTTTGACGAAAAAGCGGAGGCAGCAATGCAGGAGCTTACCCGTCTGCACCGGCTGTACGATATTTACAACACCTACGACGGCATAAACAATTTGAAAACCGTAAACGACAATGCGGGAAAGACCGCTGTTGAGGTAGACGGGGATATTATCGAAATGCTGGAATACTGCGTCGCGGCATATGAAGCGACGAACGGCGCAGTAAACGCCGCTATGGGAAGCGTGACGCGGCTGTGGCATGACTGCCGGGTACAAGCAGCCGAGGACGAAGACAGCGCCCGTATTCCGGACGCCGAAGCGCTGAAAGAGGCGGCAAGTCACACGGATTTTTCCTGCGTCACAATTGACAAAGAGGCAGGCACCGTGTATATTTCGGACCCGCAGACAAGCCTTGATGTGGGTGCCGTGGCAAAGGGGTACGCCACCGAGCTGTGCGCAAGGTTTATTGAAAGCCGGGGTTGGGACAATATGGCGCTGAATGTCGGCGGAAATGTGCGCACCGTAGGGCTGCGGGAAGACGGACAGCCGTGGGTAACGGGAGTGGAAAATCCCGTGGAAGATACGAACGGCGCGTCAGGGGACGCATATTTTTGCAGAATAAATCTTTACGGCGGCGAAGCGCTGGTGACAAGCGGCTCCTATCAGCGATATTTTGTTGTTAACGGCGTGCGCTATCATCATATAATCGACCCCGAAACGCTTATGCCGGAAAACCGTTATCTGTCGGTATCTGTTCTTTGTACGGATTCGGGTATGGGTGACGCGCTTTCAACCGCTTTGTTCAATATGAGCGAGGAGGACGGACGGGGCGTGCTTGAAGCCATGGGATTTGACGCCGCCTGGGTTTATCCCGACGGCACCGTTTCCTACACAGGCGGTTTTGAGGAAAGGCTGCTGCCGTAATGTCGATGTTCGGTTAAAGTAATTGTTGCGGGGCTCCGCCCCGCACCCCGACCGCAAACGGGGCTCTGTCCCGCACCCCGACCGTAAACGGGGCTCCGCCCCGCACCCCGGTTAAGCATATGCGAGGCTCCGCCTCGCGCTCCGACCACGAACGAGGCTCCGCCCCGCGCCCCGGTTAAGCATATGCGAGGCTCTGCCTCGCGCTCCGCTTAGAACCTTTTTTGAGAAAAAGGTTCTAAGAACTCCAAAAAACTTTTAATTATGGTAAAGAAATATTTTCAAAGCGCGCCGAAAGATGCGCTTTGTTTTTTTGATCTATCGGAATGAAATCCGGACTCGATTGTTAGCTTACAGAAATGAAGTTAGAAAATTCGAAGGGATGACGCGCCGTCAGCAGTCCCACAGGGCTCACCTTGCCCCGGTTAAGCATATGCGAGGCTCCGCCTCGCGCTCCGCTTAGAACCTTTTTTGAGAAAA
>CAMFEL010000115.1 GCA_945949385.1 uncultured Clostridia bacterium
TGCTGACGGGACAGCAGTCCCTTCGAAATCTTCTAACTTCATTTCTGTAAGCTAACAATCGAGTCCGGATTTCATTCCGATAGATCAAAAAAACAAAGCGCATCTTTCGGCGCGCTTTGAAAATATTTCTTTACCATAATTAAAAGTTTTTTGGAGTTCTTAGAACCTTTTTCTCAAAAAAGGTTCTAAGCGGAGCGCGAGGCAGAGCCTCGCATATGCTTAACCGGGGCAAGGTTAGTTCTGCGGGACTGCCGGCGTGGCGTCATCCTTTCGGAAAATCCTCTCATTATTTTTATAAGCTGATAATCAAGATTGAATTACTCCACCAACAGACATATAATACGTTGTTTCGCATTTGTTAAAAATAACTATTGACATCCGCACTGTTTAATAATATACTGTTTATGCTCAATGCATATGTTTCATAACATAAGTTACAATTCAACCGAGGCGGGCACAGATATATGGAACGCATAATCGAAATCGAACATCTCAATAAATCCTTCGGAGAGGTCAAAGCCGTCAGAGACCTTTCGTTTAATGTGAGACGCGGAGAGCTTTTCGCTTTTCTCGGCGTAAACGGCGCAGGAAAATCCACTACCATTTCCATAATGTGCTCCTGTCTTGAAAAAGACAGCGGCACCGTCAAGATATGCTCTATGGACCCCGCACATCAATGGACGGACATCAGCAGACGGATGGGAGTGGTATTTCAGTTTTCCGCTCTGGACTCTGCCCTCAGTGTCCGCGACAATCTTGAAAGCCGTGCCGCCCTTTACGGCATAACGGGCTCCGCATTTGATAAGCGTCTCAAAGAGCTTTCCGAACTTCTGGAGCTTGACGGACTTTTGAGACGCCCTGTGGGAAAGCTTTCGGGCGGACAGCGGCGGCGTATCGACATCGCCCGAGCTCTCGTTCACAAACCTGAAATTCTGATACTTGACGAGCCCACCACCGGACTTGACCCTCAGACCCGCAGGCTTCTGTGGGACGCGGTAACAAAACTTCGGAAAAGCGAAAATCTGACGGTTTTCCTCACCACTCACTATATGGAGGAAGCCGCCGACGCGGACTATGTGGTCATACTTGACGCAGGCAGTATTGCAGCCGAGGGAACGCCGCTGGAGTTGAAAAACAAGTACACCGGCGATTTTATCACTCTTTACGGAATAAGCGAAGACAGCGCAGCGGGCAGGACGAATGGGTCTTTCCCTTGAGTTTGTTCCCGGCGCGTATCGGGTAGAGGTACCGGACACGGCCGCGGCAACGAGGCTTATACTGGAGCATCCCGATATGTTCACGGACTTTGAAATAACAAAGGGTAAAATGGACGATGTTTTTCTCGCCGTCACGGGCAAGAAGCTCTCCGCCGACGAAAAGACAGATACTCCCGTCAGCCGCGGCAGAAAAAAATGATCCCTCCGCACTCACCGAAAACATACAGTCGGCGCAAAACCGCTTCGGCGGCAATATAACATATTCACAGAAAGAACGGTAACGATACTCATATGAAATGCTGTTTTAGTCTTATAAAGAGAAACTGCAAGCTGTTTTTCAAGGATAAGGGAATGTTTTTTACGGCGCTTATTACGCCGCTTATTCTGCTTTTGCTGTACGCCACTTTTCTGGCAAATGTCTACCGCGACAGCTTTGCTTCCGCTATGCCCGAGGGCTTTGCCTTTGATGAAAGTATTATCGACGCCACGGTGGGAGGTCAGCTTATTTCCTCTCTGCTGGCGGTAAGCTGTGTGACGGTGGCATTCTGCTCAAATCTAATGACGGTGCAGGACAAGGTCACCGGCGCGCTTAAAGACCTGACGGTCTCCCCTGTCAGAAAGTCTGCGTTGGCTGTGTCCTATTTTGCGGCATCCGCCCTTGTGACGCTTATTGTATCCGTTGCGGCTTTCGGTATTTGTATGCTCTATCTGGCAAAGGTAGGCTGGTATATGTCCCTGTCCGATGTGGCTCTCATGCTTGCCGATGTGCTGCTTCTGACCCTTTTCGGCACCGCTCTAGCCTCCTGTGTGAACTTCCCCCTGTCCACCAACGGGCAGGCTTCCGCGGTCGGCACCGTGATAAGTGCCTGCTACGGATTTATATGCGGCGCCTATATGCCCATATCCAATTTCTCCGACGGACTTCAGCGCGCGCTTATGTTTCTGCCGGGTACATACGGCACTTCTCTGCTGCGCTCTCACGCCATGAACGGCGTTTTTGAGGAAATGAAAAGCTCCGGCTTCCCCGACGAAATAGTTAAGATGATCGGTGACTCCATTGACTGCAATATATACTTCTTCGGCGATGAAGTCAGCATCTATGCCAAGTATTTTATACTTGTTGGGTCGACGGCAGTGCTTATAGGCTTATATGTGCTGCTGAACTGCCTGAAAAAAAGGAGCAGAAAATGAATTATATAAGAAAAGCCTGCGGAAGCGACATATCCCGCAATAAGGTATATATAAGAAATAATGAAGGAGAAAACAATGCTTAAAATCAATAATCTTACGAAAAAATACGGCGACAAGGCGGCGGTAGACTCGCTCTCCCTGCACATTGCTCCCGGAGAGATTTACGGCTTTATCGGGCACAACGGAGCGGGAAAAACCACCACGCTGAAAGCCGCCGTTGGTATTCTCCCCTTTGACGAGGGCGAGATTTTCATTGACGGCATATCCGTTAAGGACGAGCCGCTGAAAAGCAAGAAGCAGCTTGCCTATATCCCCGACAATCCCGATTTGTACGATTATATGACGGGTATAAAATATCTGAATTTCATAGCTGATATTTTCGGGGTCGGCGCCGCCGACAGAAAAAGTCGCATTGAAGACCTGTCCCGGCGCTTTGAGCTTACAAAAGATCTTGAGCAGCCCATTGCCTCCTACTCCCACGGCATGAAGCAGAAGCTTGCCATTATTTCCGCATGGCTCCACGAGCCGCGGCTTATCATTATGGACGAGCCCTTTGTGGGTCTTGACCCCAAGGCTTCTCATCTGCTTAAAGGCATGATGCGCGAGGTCTGCGACGGGGGCGGCGCTATCTTTTTCTCCACCCATGTGCTTGAGGTGGCGGAAAAGCTGTGCGACAAAGTGGCTATTATCAAAAGCGGAAAACTCATTCGCTCCGGAACCATGGAAGAAGTCAAAGGCGACGACAGCCTTGAAGATGTGTTCCTTGAGCTTGAGGACAACGGCTGAGAGCCGCGCAGTCCGGTTTTCCGTTATAACTGAAAGGGTATGAATCAATGCTGAAAATCCTTGTAAAAAAACAATTGCTTGAGCTTAACCGCGGCTTTTTCTACGATCAGAAAAAGGGCAAAAGCCGCTCAAAAGCCGCAAGCATTGTACTTATAATTCTTTATGCGCTGCTGATCGTGGGTATTGTCGGCGGTATGTTTGCTGCCTTTGCCTTTGCAGCCTGCAAGCCCCTTGTAAGTATAGATGCAGGATGGCTGTATTTTGCCGTTTTCGGACTTATTGCAATCGCCATGGGCACCTTCGGCAGCGTATTCAGCACCGCCGACGCTCTTTACAACGCCCGCGACAACGATTTGCTTTTGTCCATGCCTATCCCTGTGCGCTATATAATCATATCCCGTCTTTTGGGCACTTATCTTATGGGGCTCTTGTTTTCCGCAGTTGTCATTGTGCCCGCCGCCGTCGTTTATCTGATTACGGCTTCCGTGACTCTGCAGGCTGTATTCGGCGCTCTGCTTATTACTCTCACCGTTTCCCTTGCGGTACTGGTGCTGTCCTGTATTCTCGGATGGGCGGTGGCGAAAATCAGCGCAAGGCTTAAAAACAAAAGCTTTATTACGGTGCTTCTGTCCCTTGCGTTTTTCGCCGTTTACTATTATCTGTACTTTAATGCAAATGTGTTTATTCAGAAGCTTATTGAAAACGCGTCCGCGATTTCCGACAAAATCCGCGCTTCGGCGTATCCTCTGTATCTTTTCGGCAGGCTCGGCGAGGGCAGTCCGGTAGCAGCGGCAATCGTCACGGCAGCGGTACTTATGGCTTTTGCGCTATGCTGGCTTTTGATCTCAAAAAGCTTTCTCAAAACCGCGGCGGTCGGCAGCTCCCGCAGATCGGATAAAGCACGCCGTATCCGTGAGTCCGGTGTGAAAAGTCCGCGGGGCGCTCTGCTTGCAAAAGAATTCAGACGGTTTACGCAAAGTCCCCTATATATGCTGAACTGCGGTCTTGGAATACTGTTTATGCCTGCCGCCGCAGTATTCGTTATAATAAAGGCTGACTTTCTGCGCTCCCTTTCCGCTGAGCTTCTCGGAGACGGGGCAGGCGCTTTGGGAGTCGTTCTTGCGGCGGCGCTGTGCCTTATTGCTTCAATGAACGATATGACTTCTCCCTCCGTATCTCTTGAAGGAAAAAGTCTGTGGGTTGTGCAGTCTCTGCCCGTTTCCCCTCAAAGCGTACTTCGTGCAAAAATAGAAATGCACCTGTTGCTGACCTCTGTGCCCGCCCTGCTTTGCAGTGTGTGCGCAGTCATCGCGCTGCGCCCCGATCCGCTGTCTGCCGTTGTGGCAGTAGTTTTCCCGCAGCTTTTCATTCTGCTTTTTGCCTGCTTCGGTCTGTTTCTCAATATAAAAGTTCCCAACCTTTCATGGACAAACGAAACCGTTCCCATAAAGCAGAGTCTGCCGGTTATGCTGGCACTGTTCGGCGGCTGGGGTATTGCGATACTGTTCGGCGGTCTGTACTTCTTGCTGTCAGGCTTTGTAAACACAGCGGTTTACTGCGCAGTATTCGCTGCGGTTACTGTTGTTCTCTGCATTTTGCTGTTCCGCTATATAATGAAAAAAGGAGCAGAGACCTTTGCCCATCTGGCGTAAGGCTCTACTCCTCCAGTCCGTATTTAGTTTTGATTCTGTCAAGCTTTTCAAGCATGGTCTCCGACAGTATAACCAGGAAAAACGCCGTTGCAAGTCCGTGAACCAGATCCATGGGGAAGCCCGTTACATATGAAGCTATTACGGTTTTTATATTAAAGGACTCCGGTGACCACATCAACACGGACGCGGGATTCATAATGCCGCCGTAGATCACTACGGCACACAGGGCGCCGAACACGGCAAGAGACAGCTTTGTGGGGCGCAGTGCTCCTTTACCGAAAAGCACTCCCGCAAGAAATCCCACAGCACCCATACAGAACATCTGCCACGGCGTCCAGGGACCCTGAGAAAACATCAGGTTTGAAACCAGCATAGAAATACTGCCCACTATAAAGCCCGTTTCGCCGCCGAGAGCGACCCCGGCGATTATCGTCATTGCCATAACAGGCTTGAACTGAGGCAGCATAAAGAATACCGCCCGTCCCGCTACGGTCATGGCGCACAGCACTGCCACTACGGCAAGCTCACGCGCCTTAGGCTTTCTTCCCTCGAAGATAAGGAAAAACGGCACCATACCTTCTATAAGCACAAAAACGGATATAAGTCCGTAGCTGTTTGCGCCGAGATATGCTATGCCCAGCAGCAATGTCAGCGGGATGGCAAGCACTACCGTGAGTGCCGCGACGACAGTTCTTTTTGCAAGACGGCGTCTGTTTTTCTCAGAGGGACGGCACAAAGGCGGAGATCTTTTGGCAAGGCAGGCTGCCGCGCCGAAAAGGGACAGAATAAGAGAAGAGTATATTATTAGCTGTTCTTTTGCCGGTGCGGTAATACCCTCAGGACTTACAAGCTTTGTAAAATCCGTAATGCCGGCGGCGTATATGAGAATCGATACGGATATTGCAAATAATATTCCCGCAAGAATTTTTCGCCATGTTTTCAGCGGTTTCGGGCTTTTCACCGAAGCCGCTGTTTTTTTATTCTTTGTATCCGTTACGGCAGTATCAGTTGTCTCAGCCGATCTCTCCCATGGAAGTTCGGCGGTTTCCGCAGGCACCTCAGCTTCATTCTGCCGTGCGCCGAAAGCGCCAAGCACATGGGAGACCGTAACGGCGCGAGGCACAATTTCCTTTGCCATACGGTTTGCGGCGGTGGTATAGAAGGTGTTGCCGGAGAAGAAATCGGCAGGGGTTCCCTCGGCGGTAATGCTGCCGTCGAACATAAGTCCGCAGCGGTCGGCGTATTCGGCGCAGAACTCGGTGTCATGGCTTACGCACAGAACAGACACACCGCGTCGGCAAAGCTTTTTAAGTATACCCGCAA
>CAMFEL010000116.1 GCA_945949385.1 uncultured Clostridia bacterium
CCCGTATATATTCCGCGGAGCGCGAGGCAGAGCCTCGTATATACCCACCGGGGTGCGGGGGGGAGCCTCGCATATGTTCCGATAATACGGGGCAGCGCGGCTTACGCTTCGGCGTTTTCTTTTTTCGCCGCGAGACGTTCCTCGAAGCCTTTTTTATAGCCGAGAAGCATTGCGGGGAATACGGCAGCCGCGTATACGGCAAATCCGACCAGCCTGCACCAGAAGTGCATGGGACCGTCAGGCTCGCCGGTACCCCAACGGAAATTCAGAGCCGCCGCCATATATGCCACTGGACCGGAGAAAAACTCCCATCCCACAACGCCCAAAAGATACAGCACCGCGCCGAAAACCGCAAAGCCTACGGCAAAGGCCACCGCAGCTTTTCCCATATCGGGGGAGAGAGAAGCGCGGTCTGCACCGCGGCTTTCAAGGTAAGTAACATCGTTTGCACCGAGACGGCGCATATAAATATACATCGCAAAAACGCACAGCACTATGCCCAGTGCCACATCAACGCCCACAAGCGCCGTGTGGAGCATGCCGGAAACCGCGCCCATAAGCTCCTCTATCCATCTGAGAAGCATTATAACGAAATAGGATACCAGACCCTCCAGAGCAAGAAAGCCGACTATAAGAGGTGTTTGCTGCATAAGATCCCAAAATCTTTTTCCGTTGCTCATTTCCTGCTCCGCCTCCATGCTGCTCGCGTTTTTCTCATCTTCCGTATATATTTTACATCAATTATAACTCAAAGTCAACCGCACATTTAATGCTCGCCGCAAAATATTGCCGCAAAAATCCCCCTTGTTCGATTACTCTTGCGAGATGTCGGACTCCTTGCCGGCGTAAAACGCTATTATCTCGTCCGTTATGCCGTGCAGATTACTTTCAATCTCTCCGTAGCCGTAAAAAACACTGCCGCGGTACGTCTCTTTTTCCGAGGCATAGGTAAGCTGAGACGTCATAATTCCCTGCGGGTTTTCCCAATCCTCCTCGTAACGGTAGGCGGCGTGACTAATAAGAAGCCTGACATCGGTGTTTTTCTCTTTTACCATGGCGTCCCACCAGTCGCACAGCACATCGTAGGGCGCCGCGCTGTCCACATCCCGCCAGTATATCTGCGGAGCTATGTAATCCACATATCCGCCTTCCACCCAGGCGAGAGTGTCGCAGTATATGTCGTAATACGACTGCGAGCCCCGTGTCTCGCTGCCGCTTTCATCCCCGTAGCCGTTTTTCCATATGCCGAAGGGGGCAACGCCGAACAGGCAGTCGCTGTCCGCTTCTTTCACCGTTTCATACACGGACTTAACAAGGCGGTTAACATTTGAGCGCCGCCAGTCGCCTATGTCCTCATAATCCTTTCCGTATTCGGCATAGGTGTCTCCGTCGTCAAACTCAGCTATGTGCTTTGTGCCGTCATCTTCTGTAACATATACGGGATAGGGGTAAAAGTAATCGTCGAAAACGATTCCGTCAACGGCGTAATTTTCTACGATCTCCCGCACGCCGTCGCATACAAGGTCAATGACCTCGCCTCTGCCGCAATCGTAATATATCTTGCCGTCGGCGTATTTCACCGTCAAAGAAGGATTTTGCCTTGCGGGATTTTTCTCCGCAAGATCCCCCGTCTCACCGCCCGCGGCAACCCGCAGAGGATTTATCCAGGCGTGTACGGCAATATTTTTTTCGTGAGCCTTTTCAACAAGATATTCAAGGGCATCAAGGGGCAGCGTTCCGTCCGTTGATATATATTTGCTTACGGGGAAAATGTCCGAAGCATACAAAGCGTCGGAGCAGGGGCGCACCTGAAAGAATACGGTGTTAAGCCCCGCACCCCCGACAGTTTCCACAATGGAATCAAGCTCTTCTTTCAACTCTTTTTCCGATAAATCCGGGGACGACGGAAAGTCAATATTTGATACGGAAGCTATCCATACACCGCGCACATCCGAAAACTCGACCTCCGGTTTTTCCTCTTTTTCACCGTCGCGTCCGATCAGCAGAACCGCCGATATAACGCCGCCGAAAAGCAGCACAAAAGCAACGCAGACGGAAATCACCGCTGTAAGCGTTTTTTTGTCCCTGAAATCAAACTTCATCAGCTTTTTAATATCCACCGCTGCTTTCCTTTCCTGTTATCAAAGAGACTGTTTCACCCGTTCCAAATATACTTGTCCGAAGCGCAGAATATTCCCGTCCCGCCACGCTTACATTGTAAGCTCGGTCAGCACCCTTTCAGAAGTAACAATAGCGTCGGACAAGGTCTCAAAATCAGTACGCTTTGACTTGTTCCATGTGTTTTCGCTGATATAGGGCAGACGGCGGCGGATCTTTTCAAACTCGTCGCTTCTTCCTTCCGCCGGGCTGTTAAAGGATTTTTCAATTGTGTCTCCCCAGCTTGAAAGCTGCCCGCCCGTCATAAGGGGACTGTATGCCATACGCATCATTCCGTCGCGGTAGGGAGAGGAGTCGTTTATGGTTCCGTAGGAGCAAATGTCCCAGTCAAAGCATTCCTTTTCGCTGTAATACCATGTGGGTGTGACCACATAGGTAGGCAGCCAGGAGCAGTTAATTACGCTGAAGCCGTCGGCAATCAGGGAGGAGGCAAGCTGATAGCTTGAATCAAACACCATGACACTGCACTCTTTCGGTATCATAGAGTTAGTGACCTTGTGAAAGCCCTCCCACACAATGGGCTTTTTGCCGCAGGCTGTTACGGTTTTGGCGTTTTCGGCTATAAAACGGGCAAGATATCGCAGCATAAGATATTCCGCCGAGGTCATACCGGGGCACTCGTCGTCGGGAGAATAGCCGCACTCTCTGCCGAAAGCCTCGCTGTCGGCACAGTCAAGCCACCATCCGAGACGCGACTCGTCGCCGCCGATGTGGATATATTCGGCCTCGGGAAACATTTCGCACACCTCGCGGTATATGCGGCTCATTCCATCTATGGAAGCGCGGGTAAATTTCAGTATACCGCTGTCTCCGAAAATCTCCGGATAAGCCTTTTGTATAACGGTGGAATGTCCGGGGGAGTCCACCTCGGGCACAATGCTCACCCCGCGGCTTGCGGCATAGGCGCGCAGAGAAGCTATCTCACTTTCCGTATAGCTTTTCCCGGGGGTGGGCAGCAGCGGAAACTCCTTTGAGGGCAGCGCATAGCTTTCATCATCCGAAAAATGGATATGGAGGTATTTTATCTTGTAAAGGCGGCACATATCGACATATTTTTTCATAAGCGGCAGGGGATGCAGACTGCGTGCGCAGTCTATGAGCAGTCCGCGGTACGCACAGTCAGGTCTGTCCGTGATTGTTACGCAGTCAAGCAGCAGACGGCCGTCATGCTTTTTTATAAGCTGAAGCAGGGTGGCAAACCCGTAGTGAGCCCCCTCGTCTCCGCCTGATTGAAGGCGTACCTGTCCCCCCGACACACAAAGCTTGTATTCCGCTTTTTCCATATCAGGGTCAAAAACGGCGCAAATACCGCCCTCTCCCTCGGAAAATTCAAAGCCGCGGCGGCGGGCGTCCTCGATAAATGCCGCGGTGGGAACGGGAAAATCACCGCATATTTTTGTCTCGATAAAGCAGTTTTCACCGCTTCTCCACCATCCCTTGGGAGTAGGGACTACATTGATACTGTCATTCATATTTATTTCTCCTTTTGAGTCTGTGTATCTGTTCAAAACTTCCGCAAAGCCTGTGTGCAAAAGACGGCAGACGTGCGCTCCATGCTGATTATATCATTATATAAAACCGTAAGTCAATATATTCGCTCCCATAAATAAAAAAACCGCGCCGCGGTTTTTCTATTCTGTCTTGCCGGACTTTCTTTTAAGTTTTTCGCGGGTTTTTCGGCGCTCGCCGTCCGCAAAGGAAGAAACGCTTTTCCCGAACACACAGCTGTTGACAAAATGCTCACAGTTGTTGTGGAGAAAATCGTATCCCGTCTCCCCCACTCGGCTGAGAGCCACCCTGACCGTCTCCTCGGGGCTGCGGCGCTCCTTTTTCTCCCGTCTGTCAAGAACCGCGCACTCCGCAGCTCCGCCTTCCGACAGAAAAGCTTTCTCGTCGGTGACGCACACCGCGATCTGTTCCCGAGGTACCCCGTCGTTTCGGGGCGCGCCGAACTGGATTATGGTGTCCCTGCCCGCGTATATGCCGTAGTGATAGTAAAAGCTTACCTTCGTGCGGACAATATCACCGTACTGCGGGGCCTTTTGCTCCCATTTCATTTCAGCTTGCCTTCAATGCAGGCGACCACATCGCCCACGGTTGCCATTTTCTCAAAATCCGCGTTTGTAAACTTTATGGCGAATTCCTCTTCAAGTCCCATGACCATATACAGCATGGCAACGGAAGAAAGCCCCACATCCTCTCTCAGATCGGACTCCTCCGTCACACCGGAGGCGTCGATCTCGCCTTCAAACACGCTGTCCAACACTCTTTCAATTCTTTCTATCGTATTCATTTTACCGTTTCCTCTCTTTCGGCAGCTTTCTTTTCCTCCGATTTCACGGCAGTCCCGCCGGTCAGCCTTTCATAGACTTCCCTGCACTTTTCAAGCTCGTCATGTACCTCGGCGGTCATTTTTTCTATGTCGGCAAATCCGGGACGGCTTTTTCCGCATCTCTCACAGCAGTCAAAGCTGTCACCGATAACATACAACCGCCTTTCGTACCAATGCTTTCTTCTGCCGGAATACATGGGAATAAGGGGGACCCCCGCCTGCGCCGCCAGAAGTACCGCTCCGCTTTTCAGCTCTCCCAGACTGCTGTCACGGTGTATGCCGCCCTGAACGAATACGGTCAGCGGGCGTCCCTTGTCAAGCACGCTTTTTCCCTTTCGGATAGCCTCAATGTCATATCTGGTGCGGTCAACCTTTATACAGCCCATACCGCGGAGCAGCAGATTTTTCAGGGGAGTGTTCATCAGCGACTCTCCGGCAAAGGCGAACACACGCCTGTACCAGAACATACAGATCACCGCAAGGGGATCCATAAATCCCGGATGGTTGGGCGCAATAACCGCCGCACCCCGCAAAAACAGCTTTTTCTTCTTGCCGTCCGTGTCCACCGTTTTCAATCTGAAAAAAAGCTGAAGCGGCAGACAGCATATTCTGCCCACATCCATAGGAAAGCGCCGCACGTCAAAAATGAGCCCTGCACGCTTCAGTATTTCCCGAAACCTCATTTCTTTTCTTCCTCTTTCATAGCTTCAAGCCTCAAGCGCAGGCTCTCGTTTTTTTCCTCAAGAAAAGCGGTCAACCGAGCGATCTCCTCATCGTCCGGCTCCGCCGTCACCGCAAGCTCTCTGAGATCTATGCTTTCACCGATTATAACCCTTGCCCGTTTTGTAATGCCGTACCGACCGTCCGTGTAGACCGGAACGATAGGTGCGCCGGATTTCAGAGCAATAAGCACGATGCCCGGCTTGAAAGGCCACGGCTTGCCGCCCACAGGCAGTCTGCCCTGAGGAAAAACGCCTACGGTGCCGCCCTCTTCAAGCACCTTTACGGACTCCGAGAGGAAAGACAGATTTTTCGTGTCCCTGTCCACATATATGCCGCCCAGCTTAAAGAGCAGCCATGAAAACAGGGCGTTTTTGCGAAACAGCACCTCTGCCATAAGAAACCTTATATACCTTGAGGGAAACACGGTCAGATACAGCACAAAGTCCATAAGCGATGTATGGTTTGACATAAGTATACACGGCTTCGGCAGCTTTTTCGGCTGCGCGGCTTTGTTCTCAAAATATAGCTTGTATTTGAAAAACAGGAATGCGCCCGGCGCGCCCGTGATCTTTACAAAAGCGGTCACGGCGCGGCTTGGTTTCAGCTTTTTCATATCAGTCAATATGTCTTTCTATGTATTGGCAAAATTCTCTCAGAGTGTAGCAGTATTCATCGGTTTCATCGTAGCCGGTAATCCCAAACTCCTCCGCAAGTCTTGAAATGAGGGAAAAATATTGCAGGCTGTCGGCGCCCAGATCGTTCAGCACATGGGTGTCCGCTTCAATATCGGCCTCGTTTACCGCAAGAGTATCGGAGATTATCTCCCGCACCTTTCTGCTCAGGGGGCTTGAAATATCAAAGCCCTCCCCCCTGTCCGAAAATCTAACCTCTGAAAATGGGGTACGCTTAACGCTTCCGT
>CAMFEL010000117.1 GCA_945949385.1 uncultured Clostridia bacterium
TTATCTGCGGCGGCGCTTTTGACACTCTCGATCAGATAATCGAGGCGCGAAAGGGGGCATCCTCTATGGGCTTCGGCGGCGAGGTCAAGACGAAAAGCGAAAAAAAGTCCACGGATATTTTCAAGGATGTTTCGGCGCACGATATTGTCAAATTCGGTCTTATTCCCGAGCTTGTGGGCAGACTTCCTGTTATCGTGGGACTTGAAAACCTTGATGAAAAGGCTCTTGTTCGAATACTGAAGGAGCCCCGCAATTCCCTGACCAAGCAGTACAAAAAGCTGTTTGAGCTGGACGGAGTCAAGCTTGTATTTGAAAAGGACGCTCTTGAAGCCATCGCCAAGCAGGCAATTGAACGCAACACCGGCGCCCGCGGTCTTCGCTCAATTATTGAAGAGCATATGACTCAGATTATGTTTGATATTCCCTCCGATAAAAGCATTAAAGAAGTTCATGTCACCCGCTCCTGCATTGAAAACGGCAGAGCACCGAGGCTTGTACGCCTGAAGAAAGCTGAATAAATGATAAAAGGACACGGCTGCTCCGTGTCCTTTCTCTTATATATGCAAGCCCCGCCGGGGCTATGCAGGGGATATTAGGGGGCTCCGCCCCTGACCCCGGTCAAGGGACTTTTTGAGAAAAGTCCCTTGACAATCCTCAAAAACTTTCAAAAAAGGGGGAAATCATTTAATTATTACAATCTGCCCAAATCATTGTTTATCCGTACTTTACAAACAGACAAATCAAGCTTTCTGCAGTTCTAAAATTCTGAATATACCCCTATATAAAAGTATTTTGGAATTCTTAGTACCTTTTTCTCAAAAAAGGTACTAAGCGGAGCGCGAGGCGGAGCCTCGCATATCATCTGTATCTTTCAGTCCCGCTTTTTCAGCCTGAAGAAGAGGCGGGCAAGGGCTTTGCCGTTGAAAGGGATAAGCGGATAGAAATAGTTGCGCTTTCCGTCCACTGTCTTGTTTACAGCGGCAAGCACTATTCCCGTAATAAGTCCTGCCGCAAATCCCCAGACGCCGAAAAGCGCCGTCAGCAGCAGAGTCAGCATTCTGATATATTTGAAAGCATAGCCGAGCTCATAAGAAGACTGGGTAAAGTTTGCAATCGCCACAAAGGACATATAAAGTATAACATCGGGGCACAGCCATCCGACCTGCACCGCAAAATCTCCGAGGAGGAGACCGCCCACAACTGACAGTGAGTTTGAAAGAGTACTCGGGGTGTTGAGAGACGCCAGTTTCAGACCGTCAAGCACGAATTCCGTGAGAAAAAGCTGTACAATAATGGGAAGCGAACCGCTTTCGGAGGGAACGATGAACATAAGCCATTGCGGCAGTATATCCTCGTGCATAACCAGAAGATACCACAAAGGCGTCATTATGACCGTCAGCCAGAAAACCGCATGGCGCACCAGCCGCAGATATGTTCCCGTAAGCGGAGGAAAGTAGTAATCGTCTGCCTCCTGGAGAAAATCAAATATAGTGGTTGGGAAAATCATTGCCTCGGGGCTGTTATCGCATATAAGCACTACGTTTCCCTCAAGAATAGACGCCGCCACCGCGTCCGGTCTCTCCGTTGTCCGCACCTTCGGAAACGGATTGTACCAATGATTTTTTATAAGCGTCTCCGCAACGCTGCGGTGCCCCAAAACAATTGATGACGTATTCATGTTCTGTATTTTGGATACAAGGTTTTTTACATACCCCGGATCGGCAGTGCCCTCAAGATAACACAAAGCCATATCGGTCCGTGAGCTGCTGCCCGCGCTTAGATATTTTACGGTTAGCTGCGGATCCCTTATGCGCCGCCTTATCATTGCCGTATTGAAGATCATAGTCTCCACGAAGCCGTCGCGGCTTCCGCGCATGACCTTGTCATTTTCCGGCTCACTTGTTTCTCTTGCTGGATATGTCCGCGCATCGATTATAATGCAATCGGCGCCGAACCCCTCTGCAAAAAACGCGGTACATCCGGCAAGAATATTTGTTACGATGTTCTCCACATCATTTGTAACATCAACCTCCACGCTGGGAACCGAGGTGTCGGCAAACCTTTTCGCATCCCCGGGATTTCCGCTGCCGAAATCCTTTACTGTCACAAGGTACAGCATAAGCTTCTGCATAAGCTCGGCTTTTACAAAACCGTCTATATAGTACATGACTGTACGGCAGCCACTCATGGTCATTGTCCGCTTTATAAGGTCGAAACTCTCACCGTATCTTAGTATACGGTCCATAAGCGCTATGTTTTCGTCAAAATCCGCGCTCAGCGCTTCCCTGCTGTTCTTCAAAATCTGCCTCCCGAAAAGCTTTACGTTATCGAGAGTATTATTTCCGGCAGCGGACAAAATATTACAGCGGAAAAATAAACGGAGTACGCTTTTGACAAAGCTTACTCCGCTATATAATAATCAGTAATATCTCATGCAAGCCACAACCTTGCCGAGCACCTTTACATGATCAGTATAAATTGGCTCATATTCCGGATTCTCCGGTTGAAGCCGTACACGATTATGCTCACGATACAAGGTCTTTACGGTCGCCTCGTCATCAATCAGCGCAACAACGATTTCTCCGTCGTCACAGGTATCGCATTTATTTACGATAACTATATCACCGTCCATAATCCCCGCACCGGTCATACTCGTGCCGCGTATTTTAAGAGCAAACAGGCTTTCGGGGTCATACTTTGCGTCGGCGGCAAAGCTGACGGTTCCCATATCGTCCCGGAAGGCATAAATGGGAGAACCGGCGGTTACCTTGCCGATAAGCGGCACCTTATACACTCCGGAAACGCCGCGGGGACGCAGTGTTCGGCTCTTTCCTGCTTCTCTGACAAGATAGCCTTTTTCCGTCAGTTTTTCTATGTATCCGTATACAGTTGCCGTGCTTGAAACTCCCACGGCGTCCCGTATGTCACGCACACTGGGTGAAAAACCGCGGCGTGCAAAGCTTTCGCATATAAAATCGTATACCTTTTTTTCGTTTTCGGAAAGCGCTTTCATATTCTTCAGCCTTTCTTGTTTTTTATAATTATAACACATCTTTTCGGAAAATGCAAACAAATGTTTATAATTTGCAACAGAAATGAATTACTGCACTTTTGCAAGTTAAAGGAGTAAATTATTCATTTATTCATCTCGCAAAAAATTCGAACAAAAAGATGCGTAATTCCCGTGTTTTAGGCATTAACTATATATTAACACATTGTAAATACCGCTTTTTATACAAAAAAGGTATTGCAAATTTGACAAACGGATGGTATCATATTATTTAGAGAAGTTTGGGTAATTCTTGATAATTAAATTAAAAGGAGATACAGAAATGACCAACAACAAGTATGTTCTTTCATGGATCGACGAAATGGCTGCAATGACTCAGCCTGACAAAATCGTCTGGATCGACGGAAGCGATGAGCAGGCAGAAGCTCTCAGAGCCGAGGCATGCTCTACAGGTGAGCTTATTAAACTCAATCAGGAGCTTCTTCCCAACTGTTATCTGCACCGTACCGCCGTCAACGATGTTGCAAGAGTTGAGGGTCGTACTTTCATCTGCACCCCCACTCAGGAGGAAGCGGGAAACATCAATAACTGGATGGATCCCAACGAGATGTACGCAAAGCTGAAAAAGCTGTACACCGGCGCTATGAAGGGGCGCACTATGTACGTTATTCCCTACTCCATGGGCGTGGTAGGCAGTGATTTTGCTAAATACGGCATTGAGCTTACCGACTCCATTTATGTGGTGCTCAACATGCTCATTATGACCCGCGTTGGCAACAATGTGCTTGAGGCTTTGGGAGACAGCCCCGATTATATCAAGGGCCTCCACGCAAAGGCTGATCTTGACGAGGAAAACCGTTATATCGTTCACTTCCCCCAGGACAACACAATTATGTCCGTAAACTCCGGCTACGGCGGAAACGTGCTGCTGGGAAAGAAGTGCTTCGCACTCCGTATTGCTTCCTATCTGGGACGCAAGGAGGGCTGGATGGCTGAGCATATGCTCATTCTCGGTCTGGAGTATCCCGACGGAGAGATCAAGTATATCTCCGCAGCGTTCCCCTCTGCATGCGGCAAGACCAACCTTGCAATGCTCATTCCTCCCGAGTACTTCAGAAAGAAGGGCTACAAGGTCTGGTGCGTCGGCGATGACATTGCATGGCTGAGAGTGGGCAAGGACGGCAGACTTTGGGCTGTCAACCCCGAGAACGGCTTCTTCGGCGTTGCTCCCGGAACAAACGACCATTCCAATCCCAACGCTCTGGCTACTACCAAGCGCGATACCATATTCACCAACGTTTGCCACGATCTTGACAACAACACCGTTTGGTGGGAAGGTCTCAACGATAATCCTCCGAAGAACGCTCTCAACTGGAGAGGCGAGAAGTGGGATTACACTAAGTACGACAAGAATGACAAGGTGGGTACCAGCGGCGCACATCCCAACTCCAGATTTACCGCTTCGGCTAAGAACTGCCCCTGCGTTTCCTCTGAGTTTGACAGCCTGACCGGTGTACCGATCAGCGCAATCATCTTCGGCGGACGCCGCGCAAAGACCGCTCCCCTGGTATACCAGTCTTTCAACTGGCAGCACGGTACCTTCGTCGGCTCCATTATGGCAAGCGAGACCACCGCAGCAGCTTCCGGTGCAGTGGGCGTAGTTCGCCGCGACCCTATGGCTATGCGTCCTTTCGTAGGCTACAATATGGGCGACTACTGGAAGCATTGGCTTGAGATGGGCAAGATCATTCCCAACGCACCCAAGATCTTCCATGTAAACTGGTTCCGTACCGACGATGAAGGTCACTTCATTTGGCCCGGCTTCGGCGACAATATGAGAGTACTGCTGTGGATCCTTGACCGCTGCGCGGGCAAGGCTGATGCTGTCGAGACTCCTATCGGTTATGTTCCCTATGCCGAGGACATCAACATCGAAGGTCTTGACATCTCCCGCGACACCATCAGAGACCTGCTTAGCGTTGACAAGGAAGCATGGCTTGCAGATGTAGAGAACATCAAGGATTTCTACAAGCTGGTAGGCGATCATGTTCCCGCAGAAATGTACGACGAGCTTGAAGCACTTGAAGCAAGACTCAACAAATAATCGTATCATATTAAAACAGCACCCCGCACGGGGTGCTGTTTTAATATGAAGTATTTCATTCTGCGTAAGCAAAACCGTATATAATTATATCTGTCGCTTTGCCGTAAAGCTTTCCGTCCTTGGAATAAAAATGTCTGTTTTCCTCAGAACAGTTTATGTAGACTACGGGATGATAAAAAGTAATGCTGCCGTCATCATTTATGTGAGGATAGTAAGTGTCCATTTCAACATATTCAACCGTATCAATATTTTTGCCGATGTTCAGAATAAACCGAATGTTCTCGACGGTATATTCGTCATCAATACGGCTTAATGATGCTTCATTATATATACCGCAGTATTCAGAACCTTCCGGGGCGTTTATGTATTCACTGAGACTTATGAGAAAGGGGCACGGCAATCCTCGGCCGAAATAACCGCCTAATCTTTTTACAGGTACGCCGTTAAATTCATCCGGTACCGTCAGCTCCATATCCTCCGTATACTCCGTACAATCATAGTTCGATACAAAGCAGCAATTGGCAGTCTTATTTACGGCAAAATTGAAATTGTCCTCATATCCGAATTCGCTGTATAACAGACTTATTTCCTCCGCTGTACAGCCGGAGAGCATCAGCACGCAAGCCAAAACCGTTATCAATGCTATAAACTTTTTCATATTCTCCCTCCTTAGATTAATAATAACACGAAAAAGAAAAATAGCAAGAGAATTTCCAAAAGTTTAGAATATAACAAATTTGCGATTATTGACGAAAATTCGGCGTAAAAGGCTGCCATTGGACAATTGCCATGATAACTTCAATCTGCGCGTATCGGGTTTAACTGTATTTTCGTAATGCTCGCTTTTTTGGGCAATCTCGATCCAGTATTCTGTTTCATAGCATTCCTTTAATGCAATC